>DATEZY010000032.1:0-3510 GCA_035255085.1 Azospira sp.
GCCGAAGATATCGGGTAGGCAGCCAGCAGTTGCCCGGCATCGCCGTATAACTCCAGCACCTGGCGTGCCAGGGAAATCCGGATATGCACGCTCAGCCCCCTATTTACCCTGACGCCGACGTTCGGCAAAGAAATTGGAAAGCAATTGGCCGCACTCTTCGGCCAGCAGGCCGCCGGTGACCGCAGTGTGATGATTGAGGCGCTCCACGGCAAAGAGATCGACGACGCTGCCATGGACGCCGGTCTTCGGATCCCTGGCCCCATACACTACGCGGGCGATACGGGCATGGATAATGGCCCCGGCGCACATGGCGCAAGGCTCCAGGGTGACAAAAAGCTCACAGCCCGGCAGGCGATAGTTACCCAGGTTGCGGGCGGCATCCCGCAGGGCGGCGATTTCGGCATGGGCAGTCGGATCGCTCTCGCCGATGGGGGAATTAAAACCCCGGCCAACGATTTCTCCGTCTCGCACGACAACAGCCCCCACCGGCACTTCTCCCAGGCAGCCAGCGGCTACGGCCTGGGACAGGGCTTCGCGCATGAAAAATTCGTCAGTCATGGAACCGTAGGGAAAAAAGGTGGAAAAGGCGCCAGTTTACAGCAGCAACGGCCCGTTGACGCCGACCTGCGCCTATAATCGCGCCATCGTGAAAGCTTCAGAGATGTCCATGCAACAGAACATGCCGGAAATCCGTCCCGGGCAGTCCATCGAACTGCTGAAGGAACTGCACATCCTGACCCGGGACGGCAAGATGAACCAGGATAGCCGGCGCAAGCTGAAGCAGGTCTATCATCTTTACCAGTTCATCGAACCCCTGCTCACCGAATTGCAGCGGGAACAACCGGATTTCAGCTTGGTGGATCACGGCGCCGGCAAGTCCTACCTGGGCTTCATTCTTTATGACCTGTTTTTCAAGTCCCTGACTGGCAAGGCCCACATCTACGGCATCGAGACCCGGGACGAGCTGGTGCAAAAATCCCGGGAATTGGCCCAGCGCCTGGGCTTTTCCGGCATGAGCTTCCTCAATTTGGCAGTGGCCGACTCCATCACCTCCCCCCTGCTGCCAGACCAAGTGGATATGGTCACCGCGCTCCACGCCTGCAACACGGCCACCGATGACGCCATCCACTTCGCCCTCAAGAAGAAGGCTCGCTTCATCGTCCTGGTTCCCTGTTGCCAGGCCGAAGTGGCGGCAGTGCTGAACAAAAACAAAGGAAAATCCTTGGGTCAGACGGTCCTCACGGAAATCTGGCGCCACCCTATCCATACCCGGGAATTCGGCAGCCAATTGACCAATGTCCTGCGCTGCCTGCAACTGGAGGCCCACGGCTACCAGGTACGGGTCACTGAGTTGGTGGGTTGGGAGCACTCGATGAAGAACGAACTGATCATCGCCAGCTACAAGAACCAGCCTCGCCGCAAACCGGCGGAGCGCCTGAATGAACTGCTGCACAGCCTGGGCTTGGACGAGATGCAATCCCGCTTTTTCACGCCATTGCCCAACGGCAGTAGCAGCGACTGATTTTTAACCGTAGCAGCCCCAGAGGAAACACCGAATTGGCAAAACCCAATTTTCAGTTCGAGAAGCGCCAGAGAGAATTAGCCAAGAAGCAGAAGAAGGAAGAAAAAGCCCGGCGTAAGCAGGATCAGTCTTCCACCCCCAACGCCCCAGACCTTATTGAAACGGATGAGGCCGGCACCTCTGGCGCCGATTCCCAAGCCTCGGCCAACTCCAACGACACTGCAGCCTGACGCCCTCAATCAAGGGACGGGCTACCCGGCATTCTCCGGCGCCCCATCCCTCTTGCTTCGCCTCTTCGGTGCCCCCTGAGCCTTGCTGCGAGCCAGGCTTTCACGCCAGATTCCCACCACCGCCGCGCCGGCAGCAAAACTGCGGTGTGGATCACCACTTTCCACCGCCTCCAACAGCGCTTCCAGGGCTTTGCCCAAAGCACCCTGCTCCGCCGCCAGGCGCGCCCGATAGAGACGCATATTCTGGCGCACCTGTTCAGCACGGTCCGCATAACGGCTTTTGGGACGGCCTCGAGTTGGAGCCGGCGGGTCAGAGTGGTCCATAGCAGCCTTAATTAAGATAACGTTATCTTAATTATAACCTTCCCCAATTTATGAGAGACCCCGTCACTAGACGGGAAACACCAAAACAGCCCTATATAAATAAAAAAGCCCTGAATATTCCGGGCTTTTTTCTATTTGACGATCAGTTACGTCTGGCCTTGCTCAGGCTTCAGGTCACTCCCACTCGATAGTGGCCGGCGGCTTGCCGGAGACGTCGTACACCACCCGGTTGAGACCCCGCACTTCGTTGATGATGCGGTTGGAAACCCTGCCCAGCAGTTCGTAGGGCAGATGAGCCCAGTGGGCGGTCATGAAGTCGCTGGTGACCACGGCGCGCAGAGCCACCACGTTCTCGTAGGTGCGGCCATCGCCCATGACGCCCACGCTCTTCACCGGCAGGAAGACGGCAAAGGCCTGGCTGGTGAGGTCGTACCAGCTCTTGCCGATGTCGGCCTCGGTGCAGGCGCCGGCAGCCACGTCGCGCTCGGTGGCCAGGGTGGCGCGCAGTTCGTCGATGAAGATGGCGTCGGCCCGCTGCAGCAAGCTGGCAGCCTCGCGCTTCACTTCGCCCAGGATGCGCACGCCCAGGCCGGGGCCGGGGAAGGGATGGCGATAGACCATCTCCCGCGGCAGGCCCAGGGCCACGCCCAGTTCCCGCACTTCGTCCTTGAACAACTCGCGCAGGGGCTCGAGCAGCTTGAGGTGCATATCCTCCGGCAGGCCGCCCACGTTGTGGTGGCTCTTGATGGTGTGGGCGCCCTTCTTGCCCTTGCCGGCGGATTCGATCACGTCCGGGTAGATGGTGCCCTGAGCTAGCCACTTGGCGGCGGAAAGCTTCTTGGACTCGGCCTGAAAGACCTCGACGAATTCCTTGCCAATGATCTTGCGCTTTTGTTCCGGGTCGGAGACGCCGGCCAGTTTGCCCATGAAGTCGTCCACCGCATCGACGCGAATGACCTTGACGCCCAGATTGCGGGCGAACATGTCCATCACCATGTCGCCTTCGTTGAGGCGCAGCAGGCCATGATCCACGAAGACGCAGGTGAGCTGGTCGCCGATGGCCTTGTGGATCAGGGCGGCAGCGACGCTGGAATCGACGCCGCCGGAGAGGCCCAGGATCACTTCCTCGCTGCCCACCTGGGTGCGGATGGAGGCCACGGCCTCGGCAATGTAATCACCCATGACCCAGTCGGTGCCACAGCCGCAGACACCGTGCACGAAGCTTTCCAGGATGGCGCGGCCCTTCAGGGTATGGGTCACTTCCGGGTGGAACTGGACGGCGTAGAACTGGCGCTCCTCGTCGGCCATGCCGGCGATGGGACAGGAGGGGGTGGACGCCATGAGCTTGAAGCCCGGGGGCAGTTCCATGACGGAATCGCCGTGGCTCATCCACACCTTGAGCATGCCGTGGCCTTCGGGGGTGGTGAAGTCGGC
>DATEZY010000033.1:0-5280 GCA_035255085.1 Azospira sp.
ATCCGGCTCCGGCAAGGAACTGGTGGCCCGGGCCTTGCACCGGCATAGCCCCCGGGCCGACAAGCCCTTCATCGCCATCAACACTGCGGCCATTCCCAAGGACCTGCTCGAGTCCGAACTGTTCGGCCACGAGCGGGGGGCCTTCACCGGCGCGGCTACCCAGCGCCGGGGCCGCTTCGAGCAGGCCGAGGGCGGCACCCTGTTCCTCGACGAAATCGGCGACATGCCCCAGGAACTGCAGACCCGCCTGCTGCGGGTGCTGTCCGACGGCCACTACTACCGGGTCGGCGGCCACCAGCCCCTGAAGGCCAATGTGCGGGTTATCGCCGCCACCCACCAGAACCTGGAAACCCGGGTCAAGGACGGCCTGTTCCGGGAAGACCTGTTCCACCGCCTTAACGTCATCCGCATTCGCCTGCCGGCCCTGCGGGAACGGCGGGAGGATATTCCCCTCCTGGCCCGCCATTTCCTGGTCAAGAGCGCCCAGGAGCTGGGGGTGGAAACCAAGCGGCTCTCCGAGGGAGCCCTCAAGTACCTCATGTCCCTGGACTTCCAGGGCAACGTGCGGCAGCTGGAAAACCTCTGCCACTGGCTCACCGTGATGGCTCCGGGGCAGCAGGTGGAAGTCGGCGACCTGCCGCCGGAGTTGCGGGAGAGTGCGCCCGCGGCCGGTGCCGCCGGTGGCGGCTGGGAAGATGCCCTGGCCGTGGAGGTGGACCGGCTCCTGGCCCGTAGCGTGCCCGATGTTCATGGCAAGCTCACCGATAGTTTCGAGCGCATCCTCATTTCCCGGGCCCTGGCCCATACCGGCGGCCGTCGCATCGAGGCCGCCCAGGCCCTGGGTATCGGCCGTAACACCATTACCCGCAAGATCCAGGATCTGGGACTGGACGGCGGCAAGGCCGGTGTTGCAGAAGAGGGGGGCGAGTAGGGCGTGGCTCCCTAGTCCCCTGCTGGCCATCCCCGATGGCGGTCCTGGGTGTCGAGGGCTGCCTCGGGGATTTTTCTTGGCCGGGGGCGCCTAGCGCCGTTTCCCGCCCGGCCCCGGCTTTTGGGATAATGGCGCCGTTTTCTTCCCCGGCTCGCCCATGTCCTCCCTGATCGACCCCGTATTGCTGCGTCCCCACCTCGGCCCCTGGGCCGGGCGCTTCGACGTGGATGCCCTGGCCGTGTGCGATTCCACCAGCTCGGAATTGATGCGCCGCGCTGCCGGCGGGGCTCCCGCCGGGACCGTGGTGGTGGCCGACGAGCAGACCGCCGGCCGGGGGCGGCGGGGCCGGGAGTGGATTTCCTCACCCAAGGACAGCCTGACCTTTTCCCTCTTGTGGCGTTTCCCCGGAGGCTTCGAGCGCCTGGCCGGCCTCTCCCTGGCGGTCGGTGTGGCCGTGGCCCGGGCCTGCGAAAGCCTGGGTGCCCAGGGCGTTGCCCTGAAGTGGCCCAACGATGTGCTGGTGCCAATCCCGGGGGGCTGGGCCAAGCTGGCCGGCATCCTGGTGGAGTTGTCCGGGGAGCGGGATTCCATGCTGGCGGTGATCGGCATCGGCCTCAACCTGCGGGCACCGGCCCAGGACCTGGGGCAGCCGGTACGGGGGGTGGCGGACCTGGTGTCGGCCATGCCTGAGCGGCACCAGCTGCTGGCCTGCCTGTTGCGCGAATTGGCCGAGGTGCTGGAGCGCTTTGCTGCAGGGGGCTTCCCGGCCCTGCGGGCCGAGTGGCAGCAGCGCCACGCCTGGCAGGATACGCCGGTGCGCCTGGTGGAGGACGGGGTCACCCAGGCTGCCGGCCTGTGCCGGGGCGCCGACCGGGACGGGGCCCTGCTCATCGAAACTGCCACCGGGGTACAGCGCCACCTGGCCGGCGACGTTTCCCTGAGGCCGGCATGATTCTCCTCCTCGATGGCGGCAATACCCGCCTCAAATGGGGGCTGCGTCAGGGAGGTGCCTGGCTGGCCCAGGGCGCCCTGGAGCGGGAGCGCATCGCTGAATTGCTGCGCGCGCTGCCAGCCGGCGCCCGCCTCGAACGCATCCTCTTCTGCAATGTAGCGGGGCCGGAAGTCGCCGCGGCCGTCGCCCAGGCCCTGGCTACCGTCAGCCCCGGCCTGGAAACCTTTGCCTCGACGCCATCCGGGGCCGGGGTGCGCAACGGTTACGAGCGCCCCGCCCAACTGGGCGCCGATCGCTGGGCCGCCCTCATCGGTGCCTGGGGACTGGTGGGCGGCTCCTGCTTGGTGGTCAGTGCCGGTACGGCCCTGACGGTGGATGTGCTCGAGCGCGAGGGTGATGGGGGCGTCTTCCGCGGTGGCCTGATCCTGCCCGGCTTCGATCTGATGCGCGGCGCCCTGGCCACGAAAACAGCCCAGCTGCCGTTGGCGGCAGGGCGCTATGCCGACCTGCCGGGTAATACCGATGATGCCATCGTCAGCGGCTGCCTCCATGCCCTGGCCGGCGCGGTGGAGCGACTGGGCCGCCAGCTGCCGCCGGGTACCCCCTGGCTGCTTTCCGGCGGCGCTGCCAATCTGCTGTTGCCCCATCTGGACGGCAATCTGCGGCGGGTGGATAACCTGGTGCTGGAGGGACTGGCGCGGGTGGTCGAGGTCTCGCCGGCACGCTGAAAGCATCGCCGCACTGGGTTGCGTTGCTCCTCCGGGCGGCGTCAAACGATTGCCGGTGGCATGCTTGGGCAGCTAGGGCGGGCTTTGCCGGCGCGTTATACTTTGCCTTTCGGCCTAGGGCGCGTACTTTTGGGCGCCCTAGGCCGGGCAATCCAGACAAAGTAAAGGGAGATCATGGAGAACACCCGCATTCTGCTCGAGCAGAACGAGATTCCGACCCACTGGTACAACGTGGTGGCCGACCTGAAGAATCCGCCGGCCCCGCCCCTGGGTCCGGACGGCCAGCCGGCGACGCCGGAGCAGATGGGCGTCATCTTCCCCGGCGCCATCCTCGAACAGGAAATGTCGGACCAGCGCTGGATTCCCATTCCCCAGGAAGTGCGGGAAATCTACCGCCTCTGGCGCCCCGCCCCCCTGTGCCGCGCCGTGCGCCTGGAGCAGGCCCTGGGCACCACCGCCAAAATCTACTACAAGTACGAAGGCGTCTCCCCGGCAGGCTCCCACAAGCCCAACTCCGCCGTGCCGCAAGCCTTCTACAACAAGCAGGCCGGTATCAAGCGCCTGACCACCGAAACCGGCGCCGGCCAGTGGGGGTCTTCCATTTCCTTCGCCGGCCAGATGTTCGGCCTGCCGGTGCGGGTGTACATGGTCAAGGTGAGCTACGACCAGAAGCCCTACCGCCGCCTGATGATGCAGACCTGGGGCGCAGAGGTCTTTGCTAGCCCCTCCGAACTGACCCAGACCGGCCGCGCCGCCCTGGCGGAAGATCCCAACAACCAGGGCTCCCTCGGTCTGGCCATTTCCGAGGCGGTGGAAGAGGCTGCTTCCCGGGCTGATACCAACTACACCCTGGGCTCCGTACTCAACCACGTGCTGCTGCACCAGACCATTGTTGGCCTGGAAGCGAAGAAGCAGTTCGACAAGATCGGCGAATACCCGGACGTGGTCATCGGGCCCTGCGGCGGCGGTTCTTCCTTCGGCGGCATCGCCTTCCCCTTCCTGGCGGACAAGGCGGCCGGCGACAAGCGGGCCAACAACCTGCGCTGCCTGGCGGTGGAACCCACTTCCTGCCCGACCCTGACCAAGGGCGCCTACGCCTACGACTTCGGCGACGCCTCCGGCTTCACGCCCCTGATGAAGATGTACACCCTGGGCCACGACTTCATGCCTCCTGGCATCCACGCCGGCGGACTGCGCTACCACGGTGCCTCGCCCCTGGTCTCCCAGGTGGTCCATGAGGGCCTGGTGGAGCCGGTGGCGGTGTCCCAGCTGGCCACCTTCGAGGCTGGCGTGCAGTTCGCCCGGGCCGAGGGCATCATTCCCGCCCCCGAATCCTGTCACGCCATCCGCGCTGCCATTGACGAGGCCCTCAAGGCCAAGGCTACCGGCGAGCCCAAGGTGATCCTGTTCAACCTCACCGGCCACGGCCACTTCGACATGTCCTCCTACGAGCGCTTCTTCAGCGGCAAGCTGGAGGACTACGACTACCCGGCCGAAGCGGTGGCCCGTTCTCTGGAACACCTGCCCAAGGTGGGCTAAGGGCAAGAGGAGATTGTCGATGCGCGCCCTGGTTTTCCTGTTGGTGCTGGCCAACCTGCTCTTCCTTGCCTTTGCCCAGGGCTTTTTCGGTGCGCCGGGTAACCCGGACGGCGAGCGGGTGAAGCAGCAGGTGCAAGCGGAGAAGATCGTCGTGGTGGGCCGGGGCGACCCACCGGAGGCCAAGCCTGCCTCCAGCAGTGAGGGCGCCGCGGCGCCGAAAGCTGAGGTAGCCGCTGCTCCGCCGCCGGTGCCGGTCGAAACCAAGGCTACGGAAACTAAGGCAGCCGAGACCAAGGTAGCGGAGGCTAAGGCAGCGGAGGCTAAGGCAGCAGAGGCTAAGGCAGCAGAGGCTAAGGCAGCAGAGGCTAAGGCGGCCGATAACAGGCTGGTCTGCCTGGCCTGGAACGACTTGGCTGCTGCCGATGCCGACCGCCTGTCCGTCCTGGCCGCCAACAAATATGCGGGTCTGGCCGTGAGCCGGGCGAGTGCGACGGATGCCACTCAGTTCTGGGTCTTCATTCCGCCCCTGGCCTCCCGCCAGGATGCGGATCGCAAGGCCGGCGAGTTGAAGAAGCTGGGGGTGAGCGAATTCTTCGTGGTGCAGGAAGCCGGACCTAATCGCTGGGCCATTTCCCTCGGTATCTTCTCCACCGAGCAGGCCGCCCGGGATCAGCTGGAGGCCCTCAGGGAGCAAGGCGTGCGCTCCGCCAAGGTGGGTCCCCGGCCCTCCCGTTCCGCCCCGGTGCGTCTGGAGGTGCGGGGCAAGGCAGCCCTGATGGAGGGGTTCAAGGCGGCAGCCAGCGGCGCCGTGAGCCAGGTTCGGCCCGAAACCTGCCCGGCTGCCAAGGCTGGTGCGAAGGCGGGCAGCCTGGGATGAGTTTCGTCGTCGCTTTGACCGGAGGCATTGGCAGCGGCAAAAGTACCGTGGCTGACCTGTTTGCCGCCCAGGGGGCGGCCTTGGTGGATAGCGACGCCATCGCCCATGAGCTGACCGGTGCCGGCGGCGCCGCCATGCCCCTGCTGAAGCAGGCTTTTGGCCCCGCCGTGGTTACCCCGGAAGGCGCCCTGGATCGGGCCGCCATGCGCCGTCTGGCTTTTGCCGATGGCAGCGTGCGGGCTCGTCTCGAAGC
>DATEZY010000034.1:0-2762 GCA_035255085.1 Azospira sp.
CGCGACTTGGACCTGGGGATATCCCTGAATCCTTCCATGGTTGAGATTGTCGGCTGGCCGAAGGAGTCCGTTCCAGCAGGCTCATTTTCCGAGCCGCCGAAGCTTGATGGCCGGGTGCTCAAAACCAGCGTCCTGAAAGGCGAGCCCATCGTCGAAGCCAAGTTGGCTCCTCTCGGCTCCAAGGGAGGCTTGTCATCCGTGATCGCCGAAGGCAAGCGCGCCGTCACCGTGCGTGTGAATGAGATTGTCGGGGTGGCCGGCTTTGCCCTTCCTGGCAACTACGTCGATGTGATGGTCAATACCCCCGACCAGAAGAACCAACCCATTTCCAAGATCGTGCTCGAGCGCGTCCTGGTGCTGGCGGTGGCGCAGCAGGTGAAGCAGGACCAGACCCAGCCCCAGGTGGTCAATGCGGTGACGCTGGAATTGACGCCGGAAGATACGGAAAAGCTGGATCTGGCCCGTAGCGTCGGCGGGCTCACCCTGGTGCTGCGCAACCAAGTGGACGTCAAGCCGTCGGCTACCGATGGGGCCCACAAGGAAGATGTCCTGGCGCGCACTGAAAAGCCCGCAGTCAGCCCCGAGGCCCCGGCGGCAGCTGCCACCGCTCCCGCTCCGGCAGTGAAACCCAAGCCCCGTCGGGTCTCGTCCGGCACCCCATCGGAAGCCCGAGGCAAGGTCGAAATGATTCGCGGCATACAGAAGTCCAATGCGGAATGGTAATTCCCGGAAGCCACACTCCAGTGAAGAAGGAGAATAAGACATGAAAACCCATCCTCTATTGCGCCGTGGCCAGGGAGTTGCGCGTTGGGCGCGTTGGGCCACTGCCGCTTCGGTCACCCCGATGCTTGCCCTGGCTCTGGCCTTCCCGGTTGCAGCCGCTCCCGCCGGGGAACCTGCCAAGGTCACGGTTACTAGCGGGCAGAAAGCCGCTCCTAGCCAAAAAATGGCGATGACCCAGGATGCCACTGAGTCCGCCGTGGTGGGGCCCGCCATGCATCTGGTGGTCGGGAAATCAACCTTGTTGCGTCTGCCGGCGCCCATCAGTCGTATGTCTGTGGGCAACCCCACCATCGCCGACGTGACCCTCATCAGTCCCCGGGAGCTCTATCTCCTGGGCAAGGTGTATGGGTCCACCAACATCATCATGTGGCGCAAAGGCGCCGCCACCACCATCGTCGATGTCTTTGTCGATCCCGATGTGGCCCTGCTGCAAGACCGTTTGCATACCTTGTTGCCCGGGGAAAAGGACATCAAGGTGAGCAACGCCTCCGATTCCATCGTTCTTAGCGGGGTCGTCTCGAGTGCCGTAGCCGCCAGCCAGGCGGTAGAAATTGCCGAGGCCTTTATGGCCCAACTCAATCGCGGCCTGGCCTCGCCGGTGGTAGCGGGAAATCCGACCGTCGCCCAAGGGACTGCCGTCCCGATCACCCAAGCCACCGGGCGTACTGGCGGTGCGGGCGTCAGCCCGGCCCGGGTAGTCAATATGATGAGGGTGGCCGCAGCCCAGCAGGTAATGCTGGAGGTCAAGGTAGCCGAGGTGCAGAAAACCCTGCTCGACAAGCTCGGCGCCCAGGTCGGTGCCGCCAGCAACGGTGGGGGCAACAACTGGACCTACTCCATCCTTTCCTCCTTCCTTTCCAATAGTCCTGGGGCCTTGGTCGCTCGCAGCGCCGATGGGCTCAAGCGCTTTACCATCGATGCCTCGAAAAAGGATGGCCTGATCAAGATCCTGGCCGAGCCTAATATCGTCGCCATCAGCGGTCAGGAAGCCAGCTTCCTCGCCGGCGGCAAGATATTCCTGCCGGTTTCTTCCAGCCCCAATGCGCTGACTGGTGCCACCACGGTGACCCTGGAGGAAAAAGAGTTCGGTGTCGGCTTGAAATTCACCCCCACGGTCCTGGATGGTGGTCGTATCAACCTCAAGGTGGCCCCCGAGGTTTCGGAACTGTCTCAGACTGGTACGCCCTTCACCACCATCGGCAACGTCACGGCAGTGCTGCCCAGCATGACCACTCGGCGTGCCCAGACCACCGTGCAGCTGATGGATGGTCAGAGCCTGGCCATCGCTGGCTTGATCAAGAACAACGTTACCGAGAGCGTCAATCGCTTCCCCGTCCTGGGCGAGATTCCCGTCCTCGGTGCCTTGTTCCGCAGCAGCGAATTCCAGAACGACAAGACCGAGTTGATGTTCGTCATCACGCCGCGCCTGATCAAGCCCTTGGCGCCTGATTACGCGTTGCCGACCGATTCCTTCGTGCCCCCGACCCGTGGCCAGTTCTTCCTGGGCGGCGAGATGGAAGGAACCCCGCCGGATGACAAATCGAAGAAGGATGATGGCGCCCCGGCCCAGCCGTCTCAGCCGGCCACCCAACCTCCCGCTCCGCCGGCCCAGCCCGCGGACAAGGGCGGCTTTGAAGTCAAGTGAGGAGAACGATCATGAATGCCCAAAACATCATGCGGCTCTTGGCGGTAACTGCCGCCGGGGGGCTTCTGCTCACCGGCTGCGCTTCTACCACCCCCTACCTGGACTCCCGCTTTGGCGATGCCGTCAAGGCGGCGAGGGCCCAGCAGACGGTGAACCCGGATGCCTCTCTGAATACGGATCCGGTGGCCGGGGTAGATGCCAAGGCAGCCAAGAGTGCGATGGATCAATACCGTAAGAGCTTTGAAACCCCGCCGAGCACATTCAATATCATGAATATCGGCGGATCCATGGGCAGCGGCCAGTAGGCTAGCGGACCGGCCGGTCTCACGGGTGC
>DATEZY010000035.1:0-3989 GCA_035255085.1 Azospira sp.
CCCGAGAGCAAATACCCCGTCAACATGACGGAAACCCCCTTCCCCATGCGCGGCGACATGGCCAAGCGCGAGCCGCAATGGGTCAAGGAATGGCAGGACAAGAAGATTTACCAGCGCATCCGCAAGGCGGCCGCCGGCCGCCCCAAGTTCGTGCTGCACGACGGCCCTCCCTACGCCAACGGCGACATCCACATCGGCCACGCGGTCAACAAGATCCTCAAGGACATCATCGTCCGCTCCCGCACCCTGTCCGGCTTCGACGCCCCCTATGTGCCGGGCTGGGACTGCCACGGCCTGCCCATCGAGCACCAGATCGAAAAGCAGCACGGCAAGAACATCCCGGGCAACGACGCCCGCAAACTGTGCCGCGACTATGCCGCCACCCAGGTGGAACGGCAGAAGAAGGATTTCATCCGCCTGGGCGTGCTGGGGGATTGGGACAATCCCTACCTGACCATGAACTTCAAGGCCGAGGCCGACGAGATCCGTGCCCTGGGCAAGATCCTGGAGCAGGGCTACCTGTACCAGGGCCTGAAACCGGTGAACTGGTGTCTGGACTGCGGCTCCGCCTTGGCCGAAGCCGAGGTGGAATACGAGGACAAGACCTCCCCCGCCATCGACGTGGCCTTCCCGGTGCATGGCAATCACGCCGATAAGGTGGCCCAGGCCTTCGGCCTCAAGCACCTGGAAAGCCCGGCTTTTGCCGTGATCTGGACCACCACCCCGTGGACCCTGCCGGCCAACGAAGCCGTTTCCGTGCATCCGGAACTGACCTACGACCTGATCGAGACTACCAAGGGCGCCCTGATCCTGGGCCGCGACATGGCCGAGTCCTGCCTCAAGCGCTATGAACTCGAAGGCAAGGTGGTGGGCTCCTGCCAGGGCGCCGCCCTGGAGCACGTGCTGCTGCGTCACCCCTTCCAGGAACGGGACGTCACCATCATCTGCGGTACCCACGTCACCACCGAAGCCGGTACGGGCCTGGTGCATACCGCTCCCGCCCACGGCGTGGACGACTACAACGTTGGCCGCCGCTATGGCCTGCCGGTGAATAACCCGGTCGGCGACGACGGCAAGTTCCTCGGCAATACCCCGGCCCTTTCCGTCGGCGAACTGGCCGGCAAGAGCGTCTGGGAAGCCAATCCCCTGGTGCTGGAAGAGCTGGAAAAGCGCGGCCTGCTGCTCAAGGGCGAGAAAATCCGCCACAGCTATCCCCATTGCTGGCGCCACAAGACCCCCATCATCTTTCGCGCCACCACCCAGTGGTTCATCGGTATGGACCAGCGCAGCAGCGAAGCCGCGCCCAGCCTGCGCCACATCGCAGAGAAGGCAGTGGACGAGACCCAGTTCTTCCCCGCCTGGGGCCGAGCCCGTCTCGAAGGCATGATGAAGACCCGTCCCGACTGGTGCGTTTCCCGCCAGCGTAACTGGGGCGTGCCCATCGCCTTCTTCCTGCATAAGGAAACGGGCCAGCTGCATCCCCGCACCCCCGAGCTGATCGAGGCTGTGGCCAAGAAGGTGGAGCAGGGCGGCATCGAAGCCTGGTTCGCCCTGGAGGCGGAGGAACTGCTGGGGGGCGAGGCCGCCCAGTACAAGAAGCTCACCGACACCCTGGACGTGTGGTTCGATTCCGGCACCACTCACTGGCACGTCATGCGCGGCTCCCACGCCGACAGCCACGCCTATCCGGCCGACCTTTACCTGGAAGGCTCGGACCAGCACCGTGGCTGGTTCCAGAGCTCCCTCCTCACCGGTTGCGCCATCGATGGCCGCGCCCCCTACAAGGGTCTGCTGACCCACGGTTTCGTGGTGGACGGCAAGGGCCACAAGATGTCCAAGTCCAAGGGCAATGTCATCGCGCCCCAGCAGGTAGCGGACAAGATGGGCGCCGAAATCCTGCGCCTGTGGACGGCTTCCACCGACTACTCCGGCGAACTGACCATCTCCGACGAGATCCTCAAGCGGGTGGTGGAATCCTATCGCCGCATCCGCAACACCCTGCGCTTCCTCCTGGCCAACACTGCCGATTTCGACGCTGCCAAGGACATGCTGCCGGTGGAAGAGTGGTTCGAGATCGACCGCTATGCCCTGGCCCTGACCCGGGAACTGCAGCAGCAATGCCAGGCCGACTACGACCATTACGAGTTCCACCGCGTCGTCCAGGCCCTGCAGACCTTCTGCTCCGAGGACCTGGGCGGCTTCTGGCTGGACATCCTGAAGGACCGCTTGTACACCACGGCGCCGGCCTCCAAGGCCCGCCGTTCGGCCCAGAGCGCCCTGTGGCACGTGACCCAGAGCTTCGTCCGCCTGATGGCGCCGATCCTCTCCTTCACCGCCGAGGAAATCTGGCAGATCCTCACCAACGACGTTCAGCAGTCCATCATGCTGCACACTTGGCACCAACTGCCGGCCCAGGGCGGCGAGGGCGAACTGCTGGCCAAGTGGGCCCTGATCCGCGGCGTGCGCGGCGAAGTGACCAAGGCCCTGGAAGCCCTGCGGGAAGAGGGCAAGATCGGCTCCTCCCTGCAGGCTGAAGTGCGCATCAGCGCCGAGGGCGAGAAATACACAGCCCTGGCCAGCCTGGGCGATGACCTGCGCTTCGTCCTCATCTGCTCCAAGGTGAGCCTGGCCCAGGGCGCTGACGCCATCGCCGCCGAGGCCTCCACCCAGCAGAAGTGCGAGCGTTGCTGGCACTACCGGGATGACGTGGGCAGCAATGCCGAGCATCCCGAACTGTGCGGCCGCTGCGACAGCAACCTGCACGGCGACGGTGAGGTGCGCGAGCGTGCCTAAGTCCGGTCTGGGCCGCTGGTACGGACTGGCGGCCCTGGTCATCGTGCTCGACCAGCTCTCCAAGTGGGCGGTGCTGGCGACCCTGAATTATGGCGACACGGTCACCGTGACGCCCTTTTTCAACTGGGTCTTCGTCTTCAACCGGGGGGCTGCTTTCAGCTTCCTGGCCAATGAGCCGGGCTGGCAGCGCTGGTTCTTCACGGTCCTGGCCCTGGGGGTTTCCGGCTGGATTGCCCTGATGCTGCGCCGCCACCGTGGCGAGCGCCTGCTTAGCCTGTCCCTGGCCCTGATCATGGGTGGTGCCCTAGGCAACGTCATCGACCGGGTGCGCTTCGGTGCCGTGGTGGATTTCATCCAGCTGCACGCCGCCGGCTGGTACTACCCGGCCTTCAACGTGGCCGATTCGGCCATCACCCTGGGAGCAATTCTGCTGGCCTGGGATCAAATCCGCGCCAAGCCTGTCCAATCCGGCCCCATCTCCTGAAGGGCCGCCATGAGCACTAATCGCATTCCTCCCGGGCAACGCCAGGTCAGCGACTTTCCTGTCCTCGACCTGGGCCTGCGGCCCGAAGTCAGTCACGACAACTGGCAGTTGCGCTTGTTTGGTCTGGTGGCCGAAGAGGTCTGCCTGGACTGGGACGCCTTACTGCGCTTGCCCCAGGTGCAGGTGACCAGCGACTTTCACTGCGTTACCACCTGGAGCCAACTCGATATGGGCTGGGAGGGTGTCCTGGCGCGGGACGTGGTCGCCCTGGCCGGCCCCCTGACAGAGGCCCGGTTCGTCACCCTGCACAGTTACGACGGCTATACCACCAACCTGCCCCTGGCGGCCCTCCTCGACGACGACGTACTTGTCGCCCATGGCCTAGATGGCGGCCCGCTGGCCTACGAGCACGGCGGCCCGGTGCGCCTGGTGGTGCCCAAGCGTTACGGCTGGAAGAGCGCCAAATGGCTCTCCGGCATTGAATTCACGGCAGCCGACCAACCGGGTTACTGGGAGGTGCGGGGCTACCACAATGAAGCAGATCCCTGGAAAGAAGAGAGATACTCGGAATGAGCACCGCCACGTCAGCCCCCATGGCCCCCAATACCGTCCAGCCGGACAGCTTTCTCACCCTGCACTATCGCGTGACCACCAGCGATGGCAGCGAAATCCTCAACACCTTCGACATGAAGCCCGCCACCCTGCAAATGGG
>DATEZY010000036.1:0-14724 GCA_035255085.1 Azospira sp.
CAGGCCGAAAATCAGGCCGAACGCGACGGCCTTGATGCCCCGCTCCGGCCCGTAGATGCCCAGCACCCCGCCGGCCAGCACCAGGCCCAGGAACAGCCCGGCCAGGCCGCCCTGGCGGGCGCCCCGGAGCATGGCTTTCTGCCGGGCTTCGAGACAGTCAGGGCAGAGATCGCTCCGACGGTCGGCAATGGCCTGGCCGCAGCGGGGGCAGTCCATTGCCTTAGATGCGCTTGGCCAGTTCGGCGGCCTTGCCGGTGTAGCCCCAGGGCGTCAGCTTGAGCAGTTCGGCCTTGGCGGCTTCCGGGATGTCCAGGGACTGCACGAAGGTCTGCATGCCTTCGCGGGTGACGCGGGTACCCCGGGTCAGTTCCTTGAGCTTCTCGTAGGCCTGAGGCACGGCGTAGCGGCGCATCACGGTCTGGATCGGCTCGGCCAGCAGTTCCCAGTTGGCGTTGAGGTCGTCGTGCATGGCCTGGGCATTCACTTCCAGCTTGTTCAGGCCGCGCAGCAGGGAATCGTAGCCGAGCAGGGCGTAGCCAAGGCCGACGCCCATGTTGCGCAGCACGGTGGAGTCGGTCAGGTCACGCTGCCAGCGGGAAATAGGCAGCTTCTCGGAGAGGTGCTTGAGCACGGCGTTGGCCAGGCCCAGGTTGCCTTCGGAGTTTTCGAAGTCGATGGGATTGACCTTGTGGGGCATGGTGGAGGAACCCACTTCGCCGGCCTTCACCTTCTGCTTGAAGAAGCCCAGGGAGATGTAGCCCCAGACGTCCCGATCCAGGTCGATGAGGATGGTGTTGGTGCGGGCGAAGGCGTCATACAGCTCGGCCATGGCGTCATGGGGCTCGATCTGGATGGTGTAGGGGTTGAATTCCAGGCCCAGGCTCTCGACGAAGCGCTTGGCGAAGCCTTCCCAGTCGAAGCCGGGGTAGGCGGCCAGGTGGGCGTTGTAGTTGCCCACGGCACCGTTGATCTTGCCCAGCAGGCCGACGTCGGCGATGCGGACCCGGGCTCGGTTGAGGCGATAGACGGCGTTAGCCATCTCCTTGCCCATGGTGGAGGGGGTGGCAGGCTGGCCGTGGGTACGGCTCATCATGGGCACGTCGGCCAGTTCGTGGGCCAGGTCGCGCAGGCGGCCGATGACCTTGTCCAGGGAGGGCAGCATCACCTCGTCCCGGGCGGCCTTGAGCATGAGGGCGTGGGAGAGGTTGTTGATGTCTTCGGAGGTGCAGGCGAAGTGGATGAATTCGGTGACCTTGGTGACTTCGGCATTGGCCTTGGTCTTGTCCTTGATCCAGTATTCCAGGGCCTTCACGTCGTGGTTGGTGGTGGCCTCGATGGCCTTCACCTCGGCTGCCTGCTCGGGGCCGAAACCGGCCACCAGGGCATCCAGCTCGGCGATGGTGGCGGCGGAGAAGGCCGGGATTTCGGCGAAATGGGGTTCAGCCGCCAGGGCCTTGAGCCATTCGATTTCCACCTGGAGGCGGCGACGGATCAGGCCGTATTCGGAGAACTGGGGACGCAGGGCGTCCACCTTGCCGGCATAGCGACCATCGAGGGGAGAGAGGGCCGTCAGTTGGGCGGCGGGAGCGGAAAAAGACATGAATGGCATCCTGTTGAAACAAGGGCGGAATTTTACCCGCCGCGGGCACCTCCGGGCAAACGGAGTCGGCAGCCCAGATTGCGCCACGAAGGGCAGCGTCAGAGCGATGCTATAATCTGCCCGAAAGTCGATTGAATGAAGATTTGAGGCCGAAACCGCGTCACGCTTTCGGCCAGCAAACTGCAAGCCCCCTACAGCCCAACACAGTCCCCACCGAGAAGCCCATGAAATTGATCGGATCGTACACCAGCCCCTTCGTCCGCAAGGTACGGGTGGTCCTGGCGGAAAAGAAAATCGAGGCCGATTTTGTAATCGATTCACCCTGGACGCCGGAAACCCAGGTACCCGACTTCAATCCCCTGGGCAAGATTCCCGTCCTGGTTCTGGATGACGGCACCCCCCTGTTCGACTCCCGGGTGATCGTCGAATACCTGGACAACGTCACCCCCAACAACAAGCTCATGCCCGCTCCCAACCGGGAGCGCATGGAGGTGAAACGCTGGGAAGCCCTGGCCGACGGCCTGCTGGAAGCCGGCGTTGCCGCCTTCCTGGAAGCCAAGCGCCCCGACGGCGAAAAGAGCCCGGCCTGGATCGCCCGGCAGAGGGACAAGATTCAGCGCACCCTGGACTACATGGCCAAGGAACTGGGCGAGAGCTCCTGGTGCATGGGCACCCATTTCTCCCTGGCCGACATCGCCGTGGGCGTCTCCCTCGGCTATCTGGATTTCCGCTTCCCGGACATCGACTGGCGTGCCGCTCACCCCGGCCTGGCCCGGGTATTCGAGAAGTTGATGCAGCGCCCCTCCTTCGCGGAAACGGTGCCCCACGACTGATCCGGCAGCACCTCCCAAAATGAAAAGGCCGCTCCAAGGAGCGGCCTTTTCATTTGCCGGGGCCGGCAGAATCAGCGGATGACGCCGCCACCGAGACAGACCCGGGATTCGTAGAGCACCACCGATTGCCCCGGGGTCACCGCCCACTGGGGCTCGGCAAAGCTGATCAGGCAGGACTCGGCATCCACCCGTTCAACCTCGCAGGGGGCATCTTCCTGACGGTAGCGGGTCTTGGCGCAGTACACCCAGTGGCTATGGGGCGCCCGACCGGAGACCCAGGACAGGTCATGGGCTTCCAGCTGCCCGGAGAGCAGGGCCGGGTGGTCGTGGCCCTGGACCACGTACAGGACGTTCTTTTCCACGTCCTTCTTCGCCACGAACCAGGCATCGTGCTCGCCGTTGTCCTTCTGGCCGCCGGCCAGACCGCCGATGTGCAGGCCCTTGCGCTGGCCAATGGTGTGGTAGGTCATGCCGTCGTGCTCGCCCACCACCTTGCCGCTGTCCAGATCCCGGATCTCGCCTTTCTTCGGCGGCAGATAGCGCATCAGGAAATCCTTGAAGGGCCGCTCGCCGATGAAGCAGATGCCGGTGGAGTCCTTCTTCGCCGCCACGTGCAGCCCTTCCTCCAGTGCCAGCTTGCGCACGTCCCGCTTGTACCAGTCGGCCAGGGGGAAAAGGGTCTTGGAAAGCTGGGCCTGGTTGAGCCGGTGCAGGAAATAGCTCTGATCCTTGGTCCCATCCTCGGCCTTGAGCAGCTGGTATTCGACACCGACGCCAGCGGGATGGGGCACTTCCCGCACCCCGGCGTAGTGGCCGGTGGCGATCTTGTCGGCCCCGAGCTTCAGGGCGTGGTCGAGGAAGGCCTTGAACTTGATTTCCGAGTTGCACAGGATGTCCGGATTGGGGGTGCGGCCGGCCTGGTATTCCTTGAGGAACTCGGCGAAGACCCGTTCCTTGTATTCCTTGGCGAAGTTCACCACTTCCACGTCGATGCCGATGGTGTCGGCCACGCTCATGACATCGATCAGATCCTGACGGGAGGAGCAATACTCGTCGGTGTCGTCGTCCTCCCAGTTCTTCATGAAGAGGCCCACCACCTTCCAGCCCTGCCGCTTCAGCAGCAGGGCGGCGACGGAGGAATCCACCCCGCCGGACAGCCCAACCACCACGGTTCCCTTACTCATCGCCCTTACCTTTCCTCTTGTCTGTCCATTTGTTCCTGCACCGCCTCGGCAACGCGATGCTGAATTTCCGGGTCCTTGCCATCCAGCCAGTCGCCCATGGGAATCACCGCCACCGGCTCGCCATGGTCGCCGAACCAGCTGTCCACGGCAAACATCTCGCCACTGGCGGTTTCCTGCAGGACAGCCGTCCAGTGCTCGAAAATCAGCCCCCGCCGCCGCATCTGCCGTGGCTTGACCTGATGGAAGTGCAACCAGCCCTTGTCGGCCAGGAGTTCCAGGAAGCGGGTGGAGGTGGTGGAATGGTCGATGCAATCCATGCGCCCCTCCACGGCATCGTCCTCCGTATTGCCCCCCTTGTCCCGCCAGATAGGCGTCTGGGCACCTGCCATGCGGTACATCCGCCCCAGCACGTCGGACAGCACCAGCCGTTCGGACGACGCATCCCGGGGGCGGCTCATGAGCACCCGCAGATAATCCAGCTGGCGCGAGGAAAACTCCACCGGCGCCTCCACGTTACAGCCATAGTTGTAGCAGACAGAGACTCCGTCAGCCCAGGCCAAAGGTCCGCCCAGGAAGAGCGGCAGGATCAGGGTGGCAGCCAATCTCATGGGTAGTGGGTGATCAGTTCCAGGGGGTAGCGCTTGCCCGCCAGGTAATCCTCGATGCACTGCAGGATCAAGGGGCTGCGATGGCGCTCCCGGGTAGCCCGTACCTCATCCAGGGTCAGCCAGCGGGCACCGACGATGCCCGTGTCCAGCTTGCGCTCAGGGTCGAAGCCGATGACCTCGCCGGCAAAGGCGAAACGCAGATAGGTGATATCCCCCGCCGGGCGGGGCCACTGGTAGATGCCGACCAGGGCCGTGGGGCGGAAATGGTGGGCAGTTTCCTCCAGGGCTTCCCGGGCACAGGCGGCAACCAGGGACTCGCCCTCCTCCAGATGGCCGGCAGGCTGATTGAAGCGCAAACCGTCATCGGTTTCTTCTTCCACCAGGAGAAAACGGCCGTCGCGCTCGACCACGGCGGCAACGGTGACATTGGGTTTCCACGGACGGGACATGGGGCAAATACCTGCTTACAAAAGCACGAAGGGCGCCATTTTAGCCCCAAGCCGGAGGGCTGCCCACCCGCGTTGCGGCGCCGCACCAATGCAGGCCGGGGTGAAATGGGCTAAAATTTACGGCTTTATCGAACACGCAGCGAACGGAGATTCAACATGTCTATGTCGGACCGCGACGGTTTCATTTGGCAAGACGGCAAGCTGGTGCCCTGGCGCGAAGCCACCACCCACGTCCTCACCCACTCCCTGCACTACGGCATGGGCGTATTCGAAGGCGTCCGTGCTTACAAGACCGACAAGGGTTCCGCCATCTTCCGTTTGCAGGAACACACCCAGCGCCTGTTCCGCTCCGCTCACATTTTCCAGATGGAAATGCCCTTCAGCCAGGAAGAACTGAACGAGGCCCAGAAGGAAGTGATCCGCGCCAACAAGCTGGAATCTGGCTATCTTCGCCCCCTGGCCTTCTACGGTTCCGAGAAGATGGGCGTTTCCCCCAAGGGTGCCAAGGTGCACGTCATCATCGCCGCCTGGCCCTGGGGTGCCTACCTGGGCGAGGAAGGCATGCAGCGCGGTATCCGCATCAAGACCTCCTCCTACACCCGCCACCACGTGAACATCACCATGGTGCGGGCCAAGGCCTCCGGCAACTACATGAACTCCATCCTGGCCAACAACGAAGCCCTCACCGACGGCTACGACGAAGCCATGCTGCTGGACCCGGAAGGCTACGTCTGTGAAGGCGCCGGCGAGAACATCTTCATCGTCAAGAACGGCAAGCTGTACACCCCGGACCTGACCTCCTGCCTGGAAGGCATCACCCGCGCCACCGTGATCCAGCTGGCCGGCGAGATGGGCATCGAAGTGGTGGAAAAGCGCATCACCCGCGACGAAGTCTATTGCGCCGACGAAGCCTTCTTCACCGGCACCGCCGCCGAAGTGACCCCCATCCGCGAACTGGACAACCGCCAGATCGGCGTCGGCCACCGCGGCCCCGTCACCAAGGCCCTGCAGGAAAAGTACTTCGACGTGGTGAACGGCCGTTCAGAAGCCCACGCCGACTGGCTCGCCTACGTTTAACTCCAACCTCGAGATCGATCATGGCCGACAACCGCACCGTCGAAGTTACCGCTGCCGACCTGCCCCTGCACTGCCCGACCCCCAAGGCTCCCCTGTGGAGCCAGCATCCCCGGGTGTTTCTGGACGTACTCAAGACCGGTGAAGTGACCTGCCCCTACTGCAGCACCCATTACGTTTTCAAGGGCGAAGCGCCCAAGGGGCACCACTAATCCCGCCCCGCCGCCAGGAGACCAGACGATGACCTTGCATCGCGGACTCATCGTCGCCCCCTCCTGGATCGGCGACGCCATCCTGGCCCAGCCCCTGTTTCAGCGCCTGCTGGAACGGCATCCGGGGCTGGAGCTAGACGCATTGGCCCCTCGCTGGGTCGCTCCGGTACTGACCCGCATGCCGGAAATCCGGCAGGTCATCGACAACCCCTTCGCCCACGGCGAATTGGCTCTCCAGGCCCGCTGGCGCCTGGGCCGGCAACTGGTGGCAGCGGGCTACGACGCCGTCTGGGTCCTGCCCAACTCCCTCAAGTCCGCCCTGATTCCCTGGTTCGCCGGCATTCCACTGCGCGTCGGCTTCCTCGGCGAATCCCGCTACGGGCTGCTTAATCGCTGGCATCGCCTGGACAAGAATGCCACCCCCCTGATGGTGGAACGTTTTGCCCTGCTGGCCGAGGCCCCGGGAACGCCACTGCCCCGGCCCCTGCCCGACCCGAGCCTGGTTTCAACCCCGGAACAGCAGGCTGCCACCCTGGCCGCCCTGGATCTGCCCCGCCCCGCACGGCTGGCGGCCTTCTGCCCCGGCGCCGAATACGGCCCAGCCAAGCGCTGGCCGGCCAAGCATTTCGCCACCCTGGCCCGACGCCTGGCGGACCAGGGCTGGACCGTGTGGCTGTTCGGGTCCCCCAAGGATGCCCCGGTGGGAGACGAAATCGTCGCCCAATCCGGTGGCGCCGCCCGCAATCTGTGCGGCATCACCTCCCTGGATCAGGCCATCGACCTCCTGGCCTTGGCCGATCAGGTAGTATGCAACGACTCCGGCCTAATGCACGTGGCCGCCGCCCTGGGCCGCCCCCTGACGGCCCTCTATGGCTCCTCCTCCCCCGGCTTCACCCCGCCCCTGTCCTCCCGGGCGAAAGTCCTGCGCCTGGGCCTGGAATGCAGTCCCTGTTTCAACCGGGAATGCCCCCTGTCCGGCGACGACCATCTGCGCTGCCTGCGGGACCTACAACCGGAGGCGGTGCTGGCCGCCATGGATGAAGAGACCAAGGCACCATGAGCCGCCCCCTCTTTTCGACCCCGGAGGAGGCCGAAGCCGCCTTCTACGAAGCCCTGGAAAAAGGCGACCTGGAAGCCATGATGGCGATCTGGGCCGAGGATGAGGAAGTGGTCTGCATCCACCCCGGCGGCCAGCGTCTTACCGGCCACACCCAGGTACGCTCCGGCTGGCAGACCATCTTCGCCGCCGCCCCCCGCCTCACGGTACGAATCAGCGATCGCATGCGCTGGCTCGGCGGCATGATGGCCGTCCACAGCCTGCAGGAAACCTTTTTCAGCGAAAGCGACCCGACGCCCCGGGGACCAGTGCTGGCGACCAACGTTTTCGTCCGCGGCGCCGACGGTTGGCGCATGCTCTCTCACCACGCCTCGGTTGCCCCGGAAACCTCGGCAGGCAACGGCGACGCTCCCCGGGTACTGCATTGAGCACCTTTCGCAGCCCGACCTGGCTACCCGGCGGGCACCTGCAAACCATCTACCCGCTGCTGCTCAAGGGCTCCCCGCCCGCCTACCGGCGGGAGCGCTGGGACACCCCGGACGGGGATTTCATCGACGTGGATTGGCTGGAAGCCGCCCCAGCCACGGATAGCGACAGCCATCGACCGTTGGTGGTGCCGCTGGTGGTGCTATTTCATGGACTGGAAGGCAGCTCTCGCAGCCATTACGCCACCGCTCTCATGAGTGCAGCCCGGTCCCGGGGCTGGGATGGGGTTGTCCCCCACTTCCGTGGCTGTTCCGGCGAACTCAACCGCCTGCCCCGGGCCTACCATTCCGGCGACTCGGCGGAAATCGACTGGGTTCTGCGGCACATCCGCCAGCGCTTTCCCCAACGCCCCATTGTTGCCGCCGGCGTCTCCCTGGGGGGCAATGCCCTGCTGAAATGGCTGGGGGAGCAGGAAGCCCTGGCCCGGGGTGTAATCCAGGCAGCCGCCGCGGTCTGCGCCCCGCTGGATCTGACCGTCTGCGGCCACACCCTAGGACAAGGCTTCAACCGCCTCTACAGCGCCCATTTCCTGCACACCTTGAAACGCAGTGCCGAGGCCCGGCTGCAACGCTATCCGGGTCTTTTCGACGCCAAGCGCATGCGCCGGGCGCGCAGCCTGTATGTATTCGACGATGTGGTCACCGCCCCCCTGCACGGTTTTGCCGGCGTTGACGATTACTGGCAGCGGGCCTCAGCCAAGCCCCTGCTGCGGGCAATCCAGGTCCCCACCCTGCTGCTGAACCCATTGAACGACCCCTTCCTGCCGGCCTCCGCCCTTCCCCGGCCAGAGCAGGTATCATTACAGGTGCATTTGGAAACCCCGGCCCACGGCGGCCACGTAGGTTTCGTGCACGGCCCCCCGCCCGGCCATCTAGCCTGGCTGCCGGCCCGACTCCTGGATTTTTTCCAGAAAAAATTACAAGCCTGAAAACCGCAGCACCATTACCTAAAACGGGCCTGAAACTGCCCTGAACCTGCTCCGCTCAACCCATACGAACAAAACCCATGACCCAGACCACCCTGCCCGCCGAGATTTTCAAGGCCTACGATATCCGCGGCATCGTAGGCAAGACCCTCACTCCCGCCATTGTTCGCGCTATCGGCCACGGCCTCGGCAGCCTGGCTAAGGAGCGGCAGCAGAGCAGCATCGCCATCGGCCGCGACGGCCGCCTCTCCGGCCCCGAACTGGCCGGCGCCCTGGCCGACGGCATCCGCGCCGCCGGCGTGGATGTGATCGACATCGGCTGCGTCCCCACCCCCGTCACCTATTTCGCCGCCCACCACCTGGGCTGCCACTCCTGCGTCTCCGTCACCGGCAGCCACAACCCCCCTGACTACAACGGCCTGAAGATGGTCATCGGCGGCGAGACCCTGGCTGGCGAGGCCATCCAGGCCCTGAAGCGCCGCATTGAAGCCGGCGATCTGGCCCAGGGCGAGGGCAAGCTGACCCAGGCCGACGTCAAGGCAGCCTACGTGGAACGCATCTTGGCCGACGTGAAGCTGGCCCGCCCCATGAAAATCGTCATGGATTGCGGCAACGGCGTGGCCGGAGCGGTGGCGCCCGAACTGTTCAAGAAGCTGGGCTGCGAGATCGTGCCCCTCTTCTGCGAGGTGGACGGCAACTTCCCCAACCACCACCCGGACCCCTCCAAGCCGGAGAACCTGGCCGACGTGATCCGCGCCCTGAAGGAAACCGATGCCGAGATCGGCATCGCCTTCGACGGCGATGGCGATCGCCTGGGGGTAGTGACCAAGGACGGCGAAGTGATCTTCCCCGACCGCCAGCTCATGCTCTTCGCTGCCGACGTGCTGTCCCGTGTCCCCGGCGGCGAGATCGTCTACGACGTCAAATGCACCCGCCTGCTGGCTCCCTGGATTCGCGAACACGGTGGCAAGCCGGTGATGTGGCAGACCGGCCACGCCCTCATCAAGAAAAAACTGAAGGAGTCCGGCGCCCCTCTGGCCGGCGAGATGAGCGGCCACGTCTTCTTCAAGGAACGCTGGTTCGGCTTCGACGACGGCCTCTACACTGGCGCCCGCCTGCTGGAAATCCTGGCCCGGGCCACCGATGCCAACCCGGTGCTGAAGGGCCTGCCCAACGCCACCTCCACCCCGGAACTGAACATCAAGATGGCCGAAGGGGAGCCCTTCACCCTGCTGGACAAGCTCAAGGCCAACGCCAAGTTCGAAGCCGCCCGGGAAATCATCACCATCGACGGTCTGCGGGTGGAATACGCCGACGGCTTCGGCCTGGCCCGTCCCTCCAACACCACGCCAGTGGTGGTGCTGCGCTTCGAGGCCGACAATGCCGAGGCCCTGGCCCGCATCCAGGCCGACTTCCGGCGCGAACTCGCTGCTGCCTGGACCGGCATCGCCCTGCCCTTCTAACCTCAGCCAATGCCTCTCTCCCCTGCCAGCACCGAAGCGGACGTCTTTCTCGGCCGCCAGCCGATCCTGGATCGGCAACAGAAGCTCGTTGCTTACGAGCTTCTGTTCCGGGGCAGCGGCAGCGACAAGGCCGCCGTGGACGACGGACACCTGGCCACTGCCCAGGTGGTGGCCAGAGCCTTTGGCGAATTCGCCCTGGGGGATGTGCTTGGCCCCTACAAGGCGCACATCAACGCCACACCGGATTTCGTCCTATCCGATGCGGTGGAATTGCTGCCCGGGGAAAAAATCGTCCTGGAGTTGCCGGCAGCAACCCTTGGCACCGCGGATTTGCTCGCGCGCTGCCGCCAGCTCAAGGATAAAGGCTTCACCTTCGCCTTGGGGGGCGTTGCTCAACTCTCGGAAATCGACCCATCCCTGCTGCACGAGGTGGATATCCTCAAGGTGGACCACCAGTTGCTGGACAACCACCAACTGTTCCTGCTCGCCTGCCAGCTCAAGCCCCTGAACAAGAGGCTGCTGGCGGAGAAGATCGAGGACCGGTCCCAGATGGAGCATTGCTTCGACCTGGGCTTCGAGTACTTCCAGGGCTATTACTTCGCCCGTCCCACCCTCATCTCGGGCAAGAAGCTGTCCCACTCGGCCATCACCGTGATGAAGCTGCTCGACCTGATCCTTAAGGACGCCGACACGGCAGAGCTGGAGCGCACTTTCAAGCATGACCCGGGGCTGACCCTGAACCTGCTGCGCCTGACGAATTCCTGCGCCAGCGGCCTGCCGGTGCGCATCGCCTCGGTGCGCCACGCCATCACCATTCTCGGCCGCAACCAGCTTCAGCGCTGGCTGCAACTGCTCATCTACGCTGACCCCCAAGGCGCCGAAGTCTCGCCCCTGCTGCAACTGGCCGCCACCCGGGGACGCTTCCTCGAGCTACTGACGCAAAGCCTGCAGGCCCGCAACCGGGACCTGCCGGACCGGGCCTTCATGGTGGGCATACTCTCCCTGCTGCCGGCGGTGCTCGGCCAGCCCATGACTGACATCATCGGTCCCCTGGGGCTGCCCCCGGAGGTCAAGCTGGCCCTGCTCGAATACAAGTCGGATCTGGGCCGCCTCCTGTTCCTCGCCGAAACCCTGGAACAAACGGATCTTTCCGACTGCACCCCGATCCTGGCCCAGTTCCCCGGGCTGCGGGCCCAAGTGCTCACCGAATGCCTGGCCCAAGCCATGTCCTGGGCCAACCAGCTGGCACAGGAAAGCGACTAGCAACTGGCCTCACCGGGCTCGCCATCTGGCGAACTGCCAAGATCGATCCTGCAACTCGTTGCGACTCTCCCTCCATCCGAGTAGATGGTGGCGACTCCCTTTCCTCAATCATCTCGCCCCGACGGCGGGGATGCCGAGCATCTTTTACAACTTTCCCACCCCTACCTGATCCCCCGCCAGCCCAGGCAGGCTCTGGCACTACGCCGGAATAAATATGACTAATGGTGCACCGCAGGTTGCAGCGGGGCATTTTGTGGTCTAAAAATACCGAACAAAATGAAAAGTTAGTCTGAGAATTCCAACAAGCCCACTGACCATTCGTCCCTGAGGGACGAACGAGGAGGAGCAAGTTATGTTTCAAATCAGACAGGCCGCTCACGCGGACCGTAGAGGTATTGACGCTCTGCTTTCCCTGGCTCATAGCGATGAGCCCACCCACCAGCGCCTCGACAGCGACGTACTCTACGTAGCCGATTCTGATGCGGGCCTGATCGGCGTCGGTGGCCTCAATCCCTGCGGCGACTCCGCCGGCCTGTTGCACTCCCTGTTGGTCCGCCCCGGTTTCCGCAAACGGCGCATCGCCCGCCAGCTGTACCAGCAGGTACTGGAACATGCTTACGGCCTGGGCATCAGGGAGCTCTATACCCTGACTGCCAGCGGCCGTACCTATTTCGAAACCCTGGGTTTCCTTCCCACCGACGACTACACCGCGCCGGAATCCGTGCGCCGTTCCCTGCTCCAGGAATCCTTCGACCCCGCCCAGGCCACCCTGATGCGCCGCCCCCTGGGCCAGGGTTCCACCCACGAAGGGCAGGAGTGCCCCCACAGCCAGGATCCCGCCCACCGGGCAGCAGAGCACTTCGATGCCGGCTACTACTGCGCCGAGAGCGTGCTGATGGCTCTGGGCGAGCACATGGGGATCAACGAGAGCTGGATTCCCCGAATCGCCACGGGCTTTTGCACCGGCGCTTCCCGTACCTGGGGCAATTGCGGCGCCCTGTCCGGCGGCATCATGGCCATCAACCTGGCCTTCGGACGCAGCTACCCGGACCAGTCCGCCACCCCCAACTACGATGCAGTGCAACGATTCTCCCAGGAATTCCACACGGCCTGCGGCGGCACCCGTTGCAGCGAACTGCTCGGCTGCGACCTGGAGAGCAAGGAAGGACGGGCAATCTATCGCCACGACCACCTCCGTCATCAATGCCGGGAATACGTCACCATCGCCACCCGCCTGGCAGCGGACCTCATTGGCGACAAGCCTCCCTCACTGGAATGAAGGGGCTTTAGACCACTTCAGTCTTGGGCATCTGGGCCAGACCACATCCCCGGCTCGGTCCCCGCGACTGCCGGATGGTCTTACAACGCCAGGCGGGGACTCCCTGCCACGGCCCAAGCGGAATCAATAGGGCAGTGCGCCCTGATCAACGGGTCTTGGGGTTCAGGCTACCCCGGTTGTAATCTTTGTCCCCGGGCATCAGGACCTTGCTGCCGGGCACCCAGCCGCCCTGGGCCTCAATGGGACGCACCTTGTTCTCCGGGTACTGTTCAGCCAGTTTCTGGGCCGTTGCCGCCTTGGCGGCATCCACATACTCCCACTTACCCGTGGGGTAGAGCCGTACCTTGTCGCCGGCAGCGGTAGTGGCTTCCACGGGGGTACGGTCCAGATTATCGGCAGCCAGGGCCGGCGCCAGGGAAGACAGGGCAAGGAGGGAAGAAAGCAGCAGGATGCGCATGATGATGGGAAGGTGAAAAGGGAAAGCAGCAGGATAGCATTGCTGCCACCGCCGGCCCACGCCCAGGCCCGTTCAGGATCATCCGGGAAGCTCAAGCACGGGTAGGCAAACCAATACTTATCACTGCCCCCCTTCCCTCCCTCACTCGGGCGCAATGACCATTAAAAAAGCCCTCCCGACCAGGGAGGGCTTTTTGCCGAGGGGGAAAGCCGGCTGCTTAGAGCTTACCTTCCACCCAGGCGGCCACGGAGTCCAGGGCTGCCGGCAGGTTTTCCGGCTGGGTGCCGCCGGCCTGGGCCATGTCGGGACGGCCGCCGCCCTTGCCGCCTACCTGCTGGGCCACCTGATTGACCAGCTCGCCGGCCTTGACCTTGCCGGTGAGGTCGGCGGTGACGCCGGCGATCAGGGTGACCTTGCCCTCGGCAGTAGAGGCCAGGACGATGGCGGCGGATTTGAGCTTGTCCTTCAGCTTGTCCATGGTCTCCCGCAGGGCGTTAACGTCGGCCCCTTCCAGGGTGGCGGCCAATACCTTGGCGCCCTTGATATCGACGGCCTGGTTCACCAGATCGTCGCCCTGGCTGGAAGCCAGCTTGGACTTGAGTTTGGCCAGTTCCTTTTCCAGGGCGCGCACATTGTCCTGGACTTGGGCGATCTTGGCCGGCAGTTCGGCCACCGGGGCCTTGAAGGCGGCGGCGGCCTGGGCCAGCACAGCCTGCTGCTGCTGCACCAGGGCCAGGGCGTTGTCGCCGGTAACGGCTTCGAGACGGCGCACGCCGGCAGCGACACCGGATTCGGCCACGATCTTGAACAGGCCGATGTCGCCGGTGCGGGTCACGTGGGTGCCGCCGCACAGTTCCTTGGAGGAGCCGATGCTCAGCACCCGCACCTCGTCGCCGTACTTCTCGCCGAAGAGCATCATGGCGCCGCTCTTCTGGGCATCGTCAATGCCCATGACCTGGGCTTCGGTGGCGGCGTTGGCCAGCACTTCCGCATTGACGATGGCTTCCACCTTGCGGATTTCCTCATCGCTCATGGGCGCGTTGTGGGCGAAGTCGAAGCGGGTCTTGTCCGGGTCCACCTGGGAGCCCTTCTGCTGCACGTGGCTGCCCAGCACTTCGCGCAGGGCCTTGTGCATCAGGTGGGTGGCGGAGTGGTTGCGCACGGTGCGGCCGCGGGCCTGGATGTCCACCTTGGCGGTGACGTTGTTGCCGACCGTCAGGGTGCCGGTCTTGACCACGCCGTGGTGGCCGAAGACGGTGGCCTGGATCTTCTGGGTGTCTTCCACGGCGAAGATGCCGTGCACACTCTGCAGCACGCCCCGGTCGCCCACCTGGCCGCCGGATTCGGCGTAGAAGGGGGTGTCGTCCAGCACCACCACGCCCATGTCGCCTTCATTGAGCTGATTCACCGGTGCGCCATCCTTGTACAGGGCCAGCACGTTGCCCTTGAATTCCAGGGTGTCGTAGCCGTGGAAGGTGGTAGCAGGGCCATCGTATTCCAGGTTGGCGGCCATCTTGAACTTGCCGGCTGCGCGGGCCTGTTCCTTCTGGCGGGCCATGGCGGCATCGAAGGCGGCGGAATCGACGGTGAAGCTGCGCTCGCGGCAGATGTCGGCAGTCAGGTCCAGGGGGAAGCCGTAGGTATCGTGCAGCTTGAAAGCGGTCTCGCCGTTGAAGACGGTGGTGCCAGCGGCCACCATGCCGGCCAGTTCGGCTTCCAGGATGGCCATGCCGTGTTCGATGGTGGCGAAGAAGCGTTCCTCTTCCTGCTTCAGCACGTCCATGACGCGCTTTTCGCCGGAGGCCAGTTCGGGATAGGCAGCGCCCATCTCGGC
>DATEZY010000037.1:0-2275 GCA_035255085.1 Azospira sp.
CTGTCGGAAAAGTGGGCCTCCCTGGTGGCCGCCGACCTGATGCGGCGGGGCGTCCGTGCCAACCAGATCCAGATCCACTCCCTGGGCAGCGAAACGGCCCCGGTCTGCAGCAATGATGCTTGCCGGGAGGCGCTGCGCCGCATCGAGGTACGGGAACAGGAGTAGATCCGGCCAGGGCCCGTCCACTCCGCCTCATCTTCGACAACCTGAACTGCCACCCGGGATGAGCCCGTAGGGCTAGTGTTCGGCCGCGGTGCTGCGTCGGCTTATTCCTGACGCCCTTCCCGTGCCTTGTCCAGTTGGTCCAGGGCACCGTCCAGATAGCTGCTGAAGCCAAAGGCAAAGCCGGGCAGCTCCTCGTTGATGCTATAGCCCAGGCCGCTACGGTTGGAAGTCATGCGCCATGTCAGGCGCCATTCCCGTCCGTCATCGCAACTCAAGGTCCCCGAGGCTGTGGTCGGGGTGCATTCCAGAGCTTCGGCTGGCCCCTCGGTGGACGGGGCCAAGATCAGGTCGCAGGCCAGATGGCGGCGCCGTAGCTGAATCCTGGCCCTGCTCTCCAGGCTGCTGGGAACGTAGTCCAGGCGGCCCCGGTAGATCACCGCGCTATCGGCAAAGCGGGCGGCTAGGACCCCATGTAACTCGAAGCTGTCGCAGGCCAGGGCCAGGGGGGCGGCGAGGCCCAGGGCGGCCAGAAATGTCAGATATCCCAGGGCAGCATGGGTGCGGCGGAGCGTGATCAGAAACTTTCCTTTGTTGCCAATGAAATGGGGGAGCCGAGGCTCCCCCATAGATATTACCGGCGCAGGACTAGGTTGCGTCAGGTTCAAGGCATCTTGCGGCTGAAGTCCACGCGGCGGTTTTCCGCCCAGCACTTTTCCTCGTTGCAGGTGGCCCGGGGCTTTTCCTTACCGAAGCTGACGGATTCCAGTTGGCTTTCCGGGATGCCCAAGGTGCGCAGGGCATTCTTCACGGCATCTGCGCGCTTCTGACCCAGGGCCAGGTTGTACTCGGCGCTGCCCCGGTCATCCGCATTGCCTTCGAGCATGAACACCACCTTGGGGGCGCTGCGCAGCAGTTCAAAATCCTGCTTCAGCTGGGCCATATATTGGGGCTTGATGGTGAAGTCGTTGTAGTCGAAGTAGATGCTATGGGAGGCCAGGGTGCTGATGATCCGGTCAACCCGCTGGGCTTCCGTTTCGCCAACGGCGCTGGCGCTGGCAACCGCTGCTTTTTCGGCGGCCGGCGCGCTGCTGGGCTGGGGGGCGGAGGCACAGGCGGAGAGGATCAAGGTGAGGGTGAGCAGGGAGAGCTTGCGGTACATGAACAGATTCCTTAGAGGATATATATTTACATCAATATAATTATAGCCAATGCAATTGTGCAATTGCACCCGCAGCGTCTATATTTTCTGCCTTCTCCAGGCTTCAGTTACAGGATTCGCAGTGCCCAATGCCTTGCCCTCCCACCTGTCGTTCCAGGTGTTGAAAAAATTCCGCGTCATTTTCGGTTCGGTTCGCCATCACTTCCGCCAGGTGGAGGCCTCCTGCGGCATCTCCGGATCCCAGCTATGGCTGCTGCAGGAAGTGATCAGGATGCCCGGTATCGGCGTTTCCGAACTGGCTACCCGGCTGTCCATTCACCAATCCACCTGCAGCCAGCTGGTGGAAAAGCTCTCCTCCCGGGGCTTGTTGAGCAAGGAGCGCAGCCAGGAAGATCAACGCCGGGTTGGTCTGCAACCCACGGCTACGGCCAGGGAACTTCTGGGCGTGGCGCCCGGCCCGGTCGAAGGCGTCCTGCCGGATGCCTTGATGGCCTTGTCCGAACATGACCTGGCGGAACTGGATGTCCAATTGTCCAAGGTCATCGCGCAACTGCATACCCGGGACGATGGGTATGCAGAAAAGCCTTTGTCCGATCTCTGAACCGAGGTGAGTGCCATGCACGGATGCCGTCGCTCCCCTGCCGTTTTGTGTTTGCTGCTGACCCTGTCGGCCTGCGCCACGGCTCCCGGCCCTGGCTCCAACCAGGGGGGGGCTGCTCCGGCGCAGGCCGGAGGCGCCAATTCCGGCCGCAATCTGGCCCGTGCCGCCGTTTCGGTCCAGGGGGCTACGCCGGTCAAGGATGCCCGCCGCAATGTCTATTTCACCCCCGATGCCCAGGAGGTGCCGGCCGCCGGCGCCGAATTGCTGGCTGCCACGGCCGAGCGGCTGAAGGCGAATCGCCGCACCCGGGTAATGTTGTATGCCTATACGGACGAACTGGGCAGTACCGA
>DATEZY010000038.1:0-6085 GCA_035255085.1 Azospira sp.
GGGAGAACAACGTTTCCGCCTTCCTGGTCGGCGAAGCCTTCATGCGTGCTCCAAGTCCCGGCGAGGCTCTGGCCCGCCTGTTTGCAGCCTGAATGCTAATCGGATGCGAGTGGGGCGCTGCGCCCAAGGCATGATGCCAATTAGATTTTGCAGCGCGGCGAAAGGGGAGTAATCCCTTCTCCTGTAGGCCTTCTCGACGATGTGTTGTAAAAACACAACAGCTAGTGCGAAAAATGCCATGTCGTCGCCCTGTTGTCATTGCCCCGCTCCCATCCCTTTGCCAGAATGCGTTCAACCTTCTCGAATCAGAGAAGTATTTTCGGGGCAAGCAAAACACCGCTGCCTTCCCAAATTGCAAGAGGAGAATTTCTAATGCAGAAGAAACTGATCGCTCTGGCCGTTGCCGGCCTGGCTTCCACCGCTGCTTTCGCTCAATCCAACGTGACCGTGTACGGCGTTGCCGACGTGTCCTTCGAAAACGTCAAGGCTGACAGCGCTGTCGTTTCCGGTGAGAACATCAACGGCCGCAACCGTGTTAACACCAACTCCTCCCTGCTGGGCTTCAAGGGTTCCGAAGATCTGGGCAACGGCCTGAAGGCTCTGTTCCAGTTCGAAACCCAGGTCGACATGACCAACACCCAGGCTCCTAACGCTTCTGGTCTGACCCCCAAGCAGTCCGATCTGACCAGCACCGGCTCCACCTTCGGCGCCAAGCGTGACACCTTCGTCGCCCTGGCTGGCAACTTCGGTACCGTGCTGGGTGGTTATGTTTCCACCCCCTACCGCTCCATCGTGACCGGCTACGACGTGGTTCCCGGTTCCGCTGGTGTGGGTAACAGCAATGGCGTGTTCGGCAAGGTTTACGGCGGCACCAACCTGGTGTTCCGCACCAACGCCGTGGCTTACGCTACCCCGACCTTCTCCGGCTTCTCCGGTGTGATCGCCTACGTGCCCAACACCGCTAAGTCCATCGACACCACCACCAACGGCAACAGCGTTGATCCCCGTGGTTGGAACCTGGCTCTGAACTACGCCAACGGCGGCTTCAAGGGTGCTTACTCCTACCTGAAGCTGGACGACGTTGGTGTTGGTGGCCTGGCTGGTGAAGATCACCGCGCCCACCTGCTGGCTGCCTCCTACGACTTCGGTCAGGGCACCACCCTGGTTGGTATGTACCAGAACTTCAAGGGTACCGTTGATACCGGCGCTGCCAGCGCTGACGTGAAGCGTAACTCCTACTACCTGGGTCTGAAGCACGTTCTGGGCGCTAACGAGTTTGCTGTTGCCTACCAGAAGGCTAACAAGACCTCTGGTGACCTGGTTAACGACAACACCGATGCCAACCAGTGGACCCTGCGCTACGGCTACAACTTCTCCAAGCGCACCCAGGCTTACGCTGTGTACAGCCGTATCGACAACAAGGATAACTCCAACTTCTCCTTCGGCGGCGGTAACTCCCTGGGCACCGTTGGTGCTGGTTCCAACCCCACCGCTTTCGGCGTGGGCGTGCGTCACTCCTTCTAATATCGCCAGCGCTTAATCTGCGCGATTTTAGAATTGAAAACGGGCACCTTCGGGTGCCCGTTTTTTATTTTCAGGCCTCAAAAAACGCCAGCTATATCTACGCGCTGACTTGGCGAAGGCTAAAGGATTTATGGGCTGGGCGGTGGCCGGTCTATGTGTGAAGGCCGATGCCGTAGCCATGCCCCTCTTCAGCTACTGGCAATAAAAAAGAGCGCCGCAGCGCTCTTCTGTTTATGGTGTCTAGATTATTTCAGTAACTGCTGCCAATCAGCACCAGGTTGTCTCGGTGTATCAGTTCCGGCTCGTCCAGGTAGCCGAGGATGGCCTCGATCTCGGTGCTGGGCTTGCGGGCAATCAGGCGCACTTCGCTGCTGCCGTAATTGACCAGGCCTCGGGCAATTTCCTTGCCTTCCGGCGTAGCGCAGGCGACGGCGGCGCCTCGTTCAAAGTCGCCTTGAACTTCTACTACGCCAACTGAAAGCAAGCTCTTGCCGTCTCGCAGGGCTTGCAGGGCGCCGCTATCCAGGATCAGCTTCCCGGCCAGTTGCAGGTGGTCCGCCAGCCATTGCTTGCGTGCTGCGATGGGGGGGGTATCGGCGACGAGCAGGGTGCCGACCGACTCGCCCCGGCCCAGGCGGACCAGGGCGTCGGCTTCCCGGCCGCTGGCGATGACGGTGTCGGCGCCGCTGCGGGCGGCGCGCTTGGCGGCCAATACCTTGGTGATCATGCCGCCGGTGCCGATACGGGTTCCTGCCCCGCCAGCCATGGATTCAAGCCCAGGATCTCCTGCCCTGGCTTCGCTGATGAGGGTGGCGTTCGGGTCCTTGCGCGGGTCGGCGGTATAGAGGCCGGCCTGGTCGGTGAGGATGATCAGGCTGTCGGCTTCCACCAGATTGGCCACCAGGGCGCCCAGAGTGTCGTTGTCGCCAAACTTGATTTCGTCGGTGACCACCGTGTCGTTTTCGTTGATGATGGGCACCACGCCCAGCTCCATCAGGGTGGTGAGGGTGGAGCGGGCGTTGAGGTAGCGCTTGCGGTCGGCCAGGTCGGCGTGAGTGAGCAGCACCTGGGCGGTTTTGAGATTGTGGGCGCCGAAGGCTGATTCATAGACCTGGGCCAATCCCATCTGGCCCACGGCGGCTGCGGCCTGAAGTTCATGTACGGCCTTGGGGCGCTTATGCCAACCCAGGCGCTGCATGCCGCAGGCGATGGCGCCGGACGAGACCAGTACTACCTGCTTGCCGCTGCGGCGCAGTTGGGCGATCTGCCGTGCCCACTCGTTGATGGCGCTGAGGTCCAGGCCCGCGCCATTGTTGGTGACCAGGGCTGAGCCTACCTTGACGACGAGGCGTCGTGCCTGGGCAATGCGAGAGGGGGTCATGATGCGCTGCCCTCGCTATCCTCCTCGGTTTCCTCTGCCTCGAGGCTGGAATCCCAGTCGGATTCGGTTTTCGCTGCGATGGCTGCGGCTGCGCTTTCGGCAGAGGCTAGTTCTCCGAGGGCCGCGTGAATGGCATAGACCAGGGGCCGGCAGCCGTCGCCGCTGATGGCGGAGATGCGGTAGGCTGGGCCATCGTAGCCGGTGGCGCTGCGGTAGGCGTCGAGGAAGGCCTGAACCCGTTCCTCGCGCTCTTCCTCAGGGATTAGATCCAGCTTGTTGAGGACTAGCCAGCGGGGCTTGGCCGCCAGGTCGGCGCTGTATTTTTCCAGTTCGCCAACAATGGCCTGGGCTTCGGTGACCGGATCGGTATCCGGGTCGGGCGGAGCCAGGTCAACGATGTGCAGCAGAATGCGGGTACGGGCCAGATGCTTGAGAAAGCGGATTCCCAGGCCGGCGCCGTCGGCGGCGCCTTCAATGAGTCCCGGAATGTCGGCAATGACGAAACTCTTGTTTTCATCCACCCGCACGACCCCCAGATTGGGGTGCAGCGTGGTGAAGGGGTAGTCGGCTACCTTGGGGCGGGCGGCGGAGACCGAGCGGATAAAGGTGCTTTTCCCAGCGTTGGGCAGGCCCAGCAGGCCTACGTCGGCCAGCACTTTCAGTTCCAGTTTGAGATCCTTTTCCTCGCCGGTCTCGCCCTTGGTGCATTGGCGCGGCGCCCGGTTGGTGCTGGACTTGAAGTGAATGTTGCCGAGGCCGCCCCGTCCGCCTTGGGCGATGAGGACAGTCTTGCCGTCCTTGTCTAGGTCGGCCAGTATGTCGCCGGTGTTGGCGTCGCTGATGACGGTGCCGACGGGCATGCGCAGGGTGATGTCTTCCCCGCCCTTGCCATAGCAGTCGGCGCCTCGGCCACTCTCGCCGTTCTGGGCGAGAAACTTGCGGGTGTAACGGTAGTCGATCAGGGTGTTGATGTTGCGGTCGGCAACTACGTAGATGTTGCCGCCCCGTCCGCCGTCGCCGCCGTCCGGGCCGCCCATGGGGATGTATTTTTCCCGGCGGAAGGAGGCAACACCGTTGCCGCCCTTGCCGGCGATGACCAGAATTTTGGCTTCGTCGATAAATTTCATATGGGGCCCTGAAGGCAGTGCAGCGGTATCGCTGGCTTGCCGATCTGCTTGCGCGCCCTGCGGCTGCGGGGCGAACGCTAGAAACTAAAAAGCCCTATCGCGAAGATAGGGCTTTGGGGTGAGTCACGGTCCCGATTAGGCGGCGGGAACGATGCTCACGGTGCGGCGACGCTTTTCACCTTTGATGGTGAATTGCACGCGGCCTTCCACCAGGGCGAACAGGGTGTGGTCCTTGCCGATGCCCACGTTTTCGCCGGGATGGAACTCGGTGCCACGCTGACGCACCAGGATGTTGCCAGCAGCCACTACCTGGCCGCCGTAGCGCTTGACGCCAAGGCGCTTCGATTCCGAGTCGCGGCCGTTACGTGAACTACCGCCAGCTTTTTTGTGTGCCATGTTGTGCTACTCCTGGATCAGGCCGAAATGCCGTCAATGCGGATTTCGGTGTAATTCTGACGATGCCCCTGGTGCTTTTGATAGTGCTTGCGACGGCGCATCTTGAAAATCTTGACCTTGTCGTGGCGGCCGTGGGAAACCACGGTGACCTGGACGGAGGCGCCTGCGACCAGAGGGGCGCCGATCTTGACCGACTCGCCTTCGCCTACCATCAGGACCTGGTCGAGGGAGATCTGTGCGCCAACGTCTGCCGGTATCTGTTCTACTTTAAGTTTTTCGCCAGCGGCAACGCGATACTGCTTGCCACCAGTTTTTATGACCGCATACATGTTGGAAACTCCAATGAACAAATTGTGAAACGGAGAACCGCGCATTATACGTATTTTTTCTGCCGAGTCAAAGGCTTCCCGGGCTTTTGGCGGCTTTCCCGAGGGGCGACCTTGACGCGGTGTGGCCCCCCGCCTAAGATGCGGCGGTTTGCAGTTCTTCCTGCCTTGGCGTCGTGTTTTCGCTGGCGCCCTCTCTCCTACCGGACAACTTTTTTTCTTCCCTAATCGCCGTGGCTCTGGATAAGCTCTATACCCTGATTGGCCCTGATATGCTGGCCGTGGACGGGGTTATTCGCCAGCAATTGCATTCCGACGTGGTGCTGGTGCGCCAGGTGGCGGAATACATCATCAACAGCGGCGGCAAGCGCATGCGCCCGGCCCTGGTGCTGCTGGCGGCGGGAGCGTTGGGCTACTCCGGAAAACATCACCATTCCCTGGCAGCAGTGGTGGAGTTCATCCATACGGCAACCCTGTTGCATGATGACGTGGTGGATGAGTCCGAGCTGCGTCGCGGGCGAGAGACGGCGAACAATCTGTTTGGCAACGCTGCCAGTGTCCTGGTTGGCGACTTCCTCTATACCCGGGCCTTCCAGATGATGGTTTCGGTAGGCGAGATGCGCATCATGCAGGTCCTGGCCGATGCCACCAATATCATCGCCGAGGGCGAGGTGTTGCAGTTGATGAACTGCCATGACGCCGACGTCGATGAGGCGCGCTATCTCCAGGTGATCCGCTACAAGACGGCAAAGTTGTTTGAGGCGGCGGTGCGCCTGGGGGCTATCGTCGGCGGCGCTACTCCGGAAATGGAGGCCGGGCTGGCCACTTATGGCATGCACCTGGGGACGGCATTCCAAATTGTCGATGACGTTCTCGATTACTCGGCCGACGAAGCGGAAACCGGCAAGCACCTGGGCGACGATCTGGCAGAGGGCAAGCCCACCCTGCCTCTCATCTACGCCATGCGCCACGGCACGGCCGAGCAGGCTGCTTGTGTGCGTCATGCCATCGAGGCTGGCGGGCGCGATGATTTTCCCGCCGTACTTGCTGCCATTCGTGCTACTGGAGCTTTGGACCATGCTTTGCAGCAGGCGGAGCAGGAATCCCAGCTGGCAATTGCGGCCCTTCAGTCACTGCCGGCTTCTCAATATAAAGAATCACTGGTAGAATTGTCAGTCTTTGCTGTTAAGAGAAATTTTTGACCATTTCCCGAAGGGTCATTCCAGAAGTTTCTCAGTTGTTCGGCAAGTCGGGGTGTAGCTCAGCCTGGTAGAGTACTGCGTTCGGGACGCAGGAGTCGGAGGTTCGAATCCTCTCACCCCGACCAGGAA
>DATEZY010000039.1:0-2243 GCA_035255085.1 Azospira sp.
GGCCCAGCTTCCTCCGGTCGGGGCAATGGTCACGTTACCATTCTGCTTGATCGCCTCACTGCGGGCGAAGGAGAGACTGGCAACAACATCGAAACTGGCCGTCTTGACGCGCTGCGACAGAACGAAATTGCCGAACGACGGTGCAGCGATGACCAGCACGATGGCCAGCACGCTGAGCGTCACCATCAGCTCGATAAGGGAGAAACCCTTGCTGGGCATAGCGATGGCCGGAATGAGTTTCGGGGGCTCGGTCATGAGAGGCCTCTACCAGCAGCTACCACTGCCGCTCGCTGACTTCGCGCCACTGTTATTGAGAGTCAGGGTGCCGCAACTGTCCTGGGTCTGATTACCACTGGGCACTGCCGTAACCTGGTAGGTACGGGGATTGGCAGACACATAGGCAACGGTCACCGCATACTTGCCGACAACCTCCGTCGGCACGGCTATGCCGAGCGTCGAAGCAAAAGCAGCCGCACTCGTGATTTCGGCGTACTGACGCGCATCGAGCAGGTATTGCTCCTCCTTCTGGGCGACTGCCATCATAAAAGTCTCGGCAGCAGCACGGTTGGCGCGCAGGATATATTTGTTGTAACTGGGCAGAGCAACTGCCGCCACGATACCGATGATTGCAATGGTAATCATCAGTTCAATCAGCGTGAAGCCGCGCAAGCGTTGTGGCATGATTTCCTCCTATGTTCTTTTTAAGATATTTGCATCATGGCCGCAAATAGGCCGCGACGGAGGGCAGAAACACCCGGATGAGCGGCCATCTTGTGACTAAGCCGCCGGCAAGCGCGGAATGAAACGCCAGATTCAACTGGTAGGACTAGCCAATTCCCGCGGCAGAGGGAACGTGACGTTTTCTGGAATTCCATCCAGGGAAACCACCTGGGCACTTCCCAGGCTAGCGATACGTTCAAGCACCTGCTGCACCAGGACCTCGGGCGCCGAAGCACCGGCGGTAACACCAACACTGGTTTTCCCAACAAACCATGCCGGGTCAATCTGCTCCGGGCCATCCACCAAATAAGCGGGGGTCCCCCTTAACTCTGCCACTTCCCGCAGACGGTTGGAATTGGAGCTGTTGGGACTACCGACCACCAGTACCAGATCACAGCGCGAGGCCAATTCCTTAACTGCATCCTGTCGGTTCTGGGTGGCATAGCAGATGTCATCCTTCTTTGGCCCCACAATTGCCGGGAAACGGGCCTTGAGGGCATCCACTACCTGGGCCGCATCGTCCACCGAGAGGGTGGTCTGGGTGACGTAGGCGAGTTGGTCCGGATTCTTGACGTCAAGTGAAGCAACGTCGGCGGAGGTCTCTACCAGCACCATGCCCCCCGGATTCTGGCCCATGGTCCCTTCCACTTCAGGATGGCCGCGATGGCCGATCATCACCAGCTGGCGGCCTTGCTGGTCCATGCGGGAAACTTCCAGATGCACCTTGGTCACCAGGGGGCAGGTAGCGTCGAAGACCTTAAGGCCACGCCGCTCCGCCTCATCCCGCACCGCCTTGGCCACGCCATGGGCGCTGAAAATGACCGTGGCACCGGCCGGGACCTCGCCCAATTCCTCGACGAACACGGCGCCCTTGGCCCGGAGGCCATCCACCACGAACTTGTTATGCACCACCTCGTGGCGCACGTAGATGGGGGCACCGAAGCGCTCCAGGGCCCGTTCGACGATGGCGATGGCCCGTTCGACGCCGGCGCAGAAACCGCGGGGATTGGCGAGGATGACTTCCATGGAATTGACCTATAAAGCGTGAAATCCGGCGTCAGCCGGATCAAAGAATGCCGATGAGTTCCACCTCGAAGCGCACGGTCTTGCCCGCCAGGGGGTGGTTGAAGTCGAACAGGGCGTGGGTTTCGGTGAGTTCCCGCACGAAGCCGGCAAACTCGCCGCCTTCGCCGTCGTTGAACTCCACCAGGGCCTGGTCCTTGAGTTCCATGCCGGGCGGCAGGGCGTCGCGGGCGATGCGCTCCACCAGGCGGGGATTGTGCTCGCCGAAGGCCTGACCCGGCTCCAGGATGAATACGTGGCGCCCGCCGGCCGTGAGGCCGAGCAGGCAACGCTCCAGGTTTTCCGCCAACTGGCCGCTACCCATTTGCAGGGTGGCGGGCTTCATGTCGAAGGTGTTGAGGATTTCGCTGCCATCGCTGGTGGTCACGCGATAGTGCAGGGTGAGAAAGCTGTCCGGCTGGACGGTATTGGGGGCCATGGGGGCTGACGTGGCGGTGCTC
>DATEZY010000040.1:0-10099 GCA_035255085.1 Azospira sp.
TGGAAGCCCGGCTCGCGCGCCGGGCGTGAGCCCGAAATCGCCGGCCCCGGCAGCGCAAATAAAGGCTCGCAGCAGCGCAACTCCTGCTGCCGGAAGAGGCCAATCCGCGTAGAATCCCGCCTTCAACAACGTCGACATTCATGCCATGTGGTTCAAGAATCTACAGATCTATCGCCTGCCCGAGGGCTGGAACATTCAGCCTGAAGCGCTGGAAGAACAACTGGGCCGCAACCGCTTCCAGCGTTGCGGCAATCAGGACATGCAAAGCCGGGGCTGGACGCCGCCCGCCGGCGAGGAAAACCTGGTCCATGCCCAGGGCAGCCACTTCCTGATCAGCCTGGGCGTCGAGCAGAAAATCCTGCCCGCCGCCGTGATCAACCAGGAAGCCGAAGAGCGCGCCGAGGAAATCAGCGCCCAGCAGGGCTATCCGGTGGGCCGCAAGCAGCTCAAGGAACTCAAGGAACGGGTCAAGGAAGAGCTCCTGCCCCGGGCCTTCCGCAAGCGCCGCCGCGCCAATGTGTGGATCGACGCCGCCGGCGGCTGGCTGGTGGTGGATGCTGCCAGCGGCCCCAAGGCCGACGAGGTGCTGGAAGTACTGGGCAAGACCCTGGACGAGTTCCCCATCACCCGCCTGCACACCGAGATTTCCCCCACCGCCGCCATGACCGATTGGCTGGTGAGCAACGAGGCCCCGGGCGGTTTCACCGTGGACCGGGACTGCGAACTCAAGTCCCCGGCGGAAGAAAAAGCCACAGTACGCTATGTGCGCCATTCCCTGGAAGGCGACGAAGTACGCCAGCACCTGGTGGACGGCAAGGTGCCGACCCGCCTCGCCCTCACCTGGAACGACCGGGTTTCCTTCATCCTGACGGAAAAGCTGGAAGTGAAACGCCTGGCCTTCCTCGACATCGTCAAGGAAGAAGCCGAGCGCCAGGCAGAAAATGCCGCCGAGCAGTTCGACGCCGACATGGCCCTGATGACCGGCGAACTCTCCCGCTTCATCCCCGACCTGGTGCAAGCCCTGGGCGGGGAGACTCCCCGCAGTTAAGGACTCAGGTTAGAATCCTGCCATGACCAAATCCGAACTCGTTGCCGAATTGACGGGAAAACTTCCCCACCTCACGACCAAGGACGTGGATTTCGCCGTCAACCTCATGCTCGACGCCATCGCCGAAGCCCTCACCCGGGGCGACCGGATCGAAATCCGCGGCTTTGGCAGTTTTTCCCTCAACTACCGCCCGGCCCGCGCCGGACGCAACCCGAAGACCGGTGAGCAGGTGGAAGTGGCCGCCAAGCACGTGCCCCACTTCAAGGCCGGCAAGGAACTGCGGGACCGGGTCCAGGCCGCTGCCGAAGCCGCTGCCCAGGATCAGCGCCAGGCCGCCTGACAGCTATCACCTTGCGCTAGCTGGTTGGCGCAGCAGCCAAATAAAAAGGGCGACCCGCGGGTCGCCCTTTTTTTATGCCGAGAACGGCTTTCGTTCGACGCTTAGTCGCGGTCGCCGGAGAAGGCCATCAGCAGGTTGAGCAGGCTGACGAAGACGTTATAGACGTCCAGGTAAACCGCCAGGGTGGCGCTGATGTAGTTGTCCTCGCCGCCGGTGACGATACGGCTGATATCGAACAGGATATAGGCGGAGAACAGCATCACCGCCGCGGCGGAAACGGTCAGGGCCAGGGCCGGGATCTGGAAGAAGATGTTGGCCAGGGAAGCCAGCAGGATCACTACCAGACCGATGAAGAGGAACTTGCCGAGGAAGCTGAAATCCTTCTTGGTCACCGTGGCGATGGTCGCCAGGGTAAAGAAAATGGCGCCGGTACCGCCTGCTGCCGTGGCAATCAGGGTGCCGCCATTGGAGAAGCCCAGGGCGACGCGCAGGATGTTGGACAGCATCAGGCCCATGAAGAAGGTGAAGCCCAGGAGCAGGGCCACGCCCATGCCGCTATTCTTGGTGCGCTCGATACCGTACATGAAGCCCCAGGCGATGCCCAGGAACAGGAAGAAGGAGAGCATCGGGCTGCCGGCAAAGAGGGAAAAGCCGAGCTTTACGCCCGCCAGCGCGCCAAAGACGGTGGGCACCATGGATAGCGCCAGCAACAGATAGGTGTTGCGCAGCACCCGGTTCTGGGCGACAGAAGCGGTCTGGGTGGTGGAGCCGGTCATTGGGAACTGCTGAAGCATTGAATTACCTCCTGTGAGTCTGGTTGTCGTAAATGCTGACGGTGAGTAAGACTACCTGCCACCCCGCAAAGTTGCAAACCCGCGCCAGCCCTTACACGGCATTACATCCCGTTACATCCGGTCACCCCGGTGCGCAGCAGCGGGCAGGCGGCCGGGCCTGTGCTATGATTGCGCCCCGCAACGCCGGTACGGTGGTTCAACCCGACCGGCAATGGAGGTGTGGCAGAGTGGTTGAATGCACCGGTCTTGAAAACCGGCGTGGGGAAACCCATCGTGAGTTCGAATCTCACCGCCTCCGCCAGAATTAATAAAAAGCGCCTCCTGCCGGGGCGCTTTTTTGTTGCCCCCTCACGACACTGCCCCAGCGACAGCCAACCAGGAATGGTCATGGAAAACCGCATTACTCCAGAACCAGCCGCAGCCATGCCGTCACAGGGCGGGGAGGCGGGCGGTCCGTCATGGGCGGGCCGGGTCGGGGCCCGCTTCCGCGCACACTGGCAGCTCAAGGCCCTGGGCACCACGGCCTTCATGACCCTCTTCTTCCTGGGCTACCTGTACCTGCTGCGCCACCCGCTCTTTCCGGTAACGGTGATGCCGACCATCTTCCTCGATGGCCTGGTACCCTTCCTTCCCGGCGCCCTGCCCGTCTACCTGTCCCTGTGGATCTATGTCTCCCTGCCGCCGGCCCTGCTCGGCACCCGGGAGGAGCTCTTTGCCTTTGGCTGGCAGGCGGCGGGGCTGTGCCTGGCCGGCTTGGTCTGCTTCCTCCTGTGGCCCACCGCCGTGCCCACTACTGCCCTGGACTGGAATGGTTTCCCCGGTTCCGGAATCTTGCAGGGCGTGGATGCCGCGGGCAACGCCTGCCCTTCGCTCCATGTGGCCACCGCTGTTTTCTCGGGGGTCTGGCTGCATCGCCTGCTGGGGGAAACCAGGAGCCCCAGGGCGCTGCAGCTGGTAAATTTTGGCTGGTGCGGCGCCATCGCCTATTCCACTTTGGCGATCAAGCAGCACGTCGCCCTTGATATGCTCGCGGGAACGGCCCTGGGATTGGCTGCCGCCGCCTATTCCATTTACGCCATGGCACGGCTGCAACCTGCAGCACGCCGTGCCGGGCGCTCTCAATACTCCCAACGCTCCCAATTCTGAACGCCAGCCCATGAGGGATCACCACCACATTAGCTGCCAGCAAATATCCCTGCCCCGGCTGGCCGAACTGGCGACGGAACAGGGGGACTGCCTGCTCGGCGTCACCTGCCTGGGCAATCGGGAGGTTGCAAGCCAAGGCCCCCTGGCCGCCCTGCCCCTGCAAGGCCTGGCAACTCCCCTCCTCGACGGTAGCGGGGCAATGGCCGAGGCCTGGCTGAGCGCCACACCCTGCAGCAGCGGCGAATGGGAAGGCATCCGCTACCGCAGCGATGGCCACCTGCTGTTCGGCGTCCTGGAGCTGGAAGAGGCTAACTTCCCAGCCACCGCCGGCACCGCTCCCTTGCAGCAGGCCGCCGAGGCCGCCTATCGACGCATTTTCCAGCTGCTCGACCGGGAGGGCTACGCCCACCTGTGGCGCACCTGGAACTACCTGGCCGAGATCAACGCCGAAAGCCACGGACTGGAGCGTTACCGCCAGTTCAACAGCGGACGCCAGGAAGCCTTCATCGCCTGCGGCAGACTGCCGGGCACCATCCCCGCCGCCTGCGCCCTGGGTACCGCCGACGGCCCCCTGAGCATCGCCTTCCTCGCCGCCCGCCACGCCCCCCTGGCCATCGAGAATCGGCGCCAGACGGCCGCCTACGATTACCCGGCCGAGTACGGCCCGCGCAGCCCCACCTTCTCCCGCGCCGTGCTAGCCCAGCTGCCGGGAACGGAGCTGTTTCTTCTCTCCGGCACCGCCAGCATCGTGGGCCACCGCACCACCTACCCCGGCGACGTGGTCGGCCAGACCCGGGAAACCCTGGCCAATATTGACGCCGTGCTGGAAGAAGCCAACCGCACTGCCCTCGCCGGCCCCTACCGCCTGGAAGAACTGAGCTGCCGCGCCTACCTGCGCCATCCAGAAAATCTGCCCCGGGTCCGGCCGCTGCTCGAAGCGGCCCTCGGCCCGACTGCGGCGGCGGTGACCTACGTCCAGGCGGATGTGTGCCGGGCCGACCTGCTCATCGAAATCGAGGCCATGGCCTCCCACGCCCTGCCGCGATGAGCCTGCGCCGCGTCCTTCAACCCATTCACGCCGCCTACGAGCACCTGGCCATGGTCCTGGGCCTGGGCTTTCTCGCCCTGCTCTGCCTCGCCTGGCTGCCCCTGGCCCAGCTGTTGCACATCCTGCTGCCGCGCCGGCAGGGGCAGCGCCTGGGGCGCTGGGTCATCCACCGCGGCTTTGGCCTCTATCTCAAGTTCCTGAGGCTCTTCTGCGCCTGCCGCTTTGACCTGGGCGAACTGCAGCAGCTGCGGGAAGCAGGCCCCCTGGTCCTGGCCGCCAACCACCCCTCCCTGCTCGACGCCGTGCTCATCACCGCCTGCCTGCCCAACGTCACCTGCATCATGAAGGCGGCCCTGATGGACAATCCTCTGTTCGGTGCTGCGGCCCGGCTGGCCTGCTACATCCGCAACAACGCCCCCATCGACATGGTCCGCCAGGCCCAGGCAAGCCTGGCCGAGGGCGCCCAGGTCCTGATCTTCCCCGAAGGCACCCGCACCGCCGATTTTCCCCTGAGCCCCTGCGGCGCCGGTGCCGGCCTGATCGCCCATCGCGCCCAAGTGCCGGTGCAGACCCTGATCATCGACTTCAGCAGCCCCTACCTGGGCAAGCACTGGCCCCTCCTGCGCCGCCCCCGGCTGCCGCTGCGGGCCAGCATCCGCCTCGGCCGGCGCTTTGCCCCACCGGACAACGTGGCCGCCTTCAGCACCATGCTGGAAGGCTATTTCCGCCAGGAACTGGCAGGCCCCGGCGCCCCCACCCTCCCACCCCAGAACGAACCCGCCTCCCGCCCATGAGCCACGCCAACCCCATCGTCCTCATCCCCAGCTACAACCCGGGCCCCAAGGTCTATGACACAGTCCGCGCCGCCCGGTCCCAATGGACGCCGGTCTGGGTAGTGGTGGACGGCAGCACCGACGGCAGCGGCGAGCGCCTTGAAGCCATGGCCGAGACCGATCCGGGCCTGCGCGTCATCCGCCTGGCTGAAAACCAAGGCAAGGGCGCCGCGGTGCTGGCCGGCATCACCCTGGCCCAGGCCGAGGGCTACACCCACGCCCTGACCATGGATTCCGACGGCCAGCACCCGGCCGAGCTGATTCCCCAGTTCATGGCCGCCGCCCAGGCCCGGCCCGAGTGCATGGTGCTGGGGGTGCCGGTGTTCGACGCCGACGCCCCGGCCCTGCGCGTCAAGGGGCGCCGCGTCTCCAACTGGTGGGCCAACCTGGAAACCTTGTGGATGGGCATCGGCGATTCCCTCTACGGTTTCCGCGTCTATCCCATCGCCCCCCTGCGCCGGGTCATGGCCGGCCAGACCTGGATGCGCCGCTTCGATTTCGACCCGGAGGCCACGGTGCGCCTGTGCTGGCTCGGCGTACGCCCGGTGAACCTGCCCGCCCCGGTGCGCTACTTCCGCGCCGACGAAGGCGGCGTCTCCCATTTCAACTATCTGCGCGACAACGTGCTGCTCACCTGGATGCACACCCGCCTGTTCCTCGGCTTTCTCCTGCGCCTGCCCTTGCTGCTGCTCCGCCGGGGAAAAAACCGGGCTTAGCTAACCGCTTGATCCCGAGGGGGCTTCCGGAGACTCCTGCTACAATACCGGCCCGCGACAGGCTGCCCTGGGCGGCCGCTCTAGGCGACGATCCTAGACAATATCTGTCACGCGTTTTGCATCTCAAAAATATATATCCATCATGAACGACCTGCTTTCCATCGTCCGCGACTTCCTCCGGGATCGCATGGACCTCGACCCTGCCCGCGTCACCCCGGAAGCCACCCTGGAAGAATTGGAGGTGGATTCCCTGATGCTGCTGGAGCTGATGTTCGAGTTCGAGGAAAAGCTCAACACCCCCCTGCCCCAGGACCTGCCTCCCCCCAAGACCGTCGGCGAGCTGCTCGCCATCGGTGAGGGAATGCTCCAGCAGGTCCAGGCCGACGCTCCGGCACCCTGAAGAACAGAGCCGTGACCAAACGACGCGTCGCCATCACCGGCCTGGGGCTGGTCAGCCCCTTCGGCGGCAGCACGGAAGATTTCTTCGCCCGCATCGCCGCCGGCGAATCCTGCATCCGCCACTACCGCACCGAGGACCAGCCCCGCCCCCTCTCCCTGCCGGCGGTGCGCTGCGTGGACTTCAACCCGGACCAGGCCCTGGGCAAACCCCTGGCGGCCACCATGGACCGCTTCGCCCAGCTCGCCACCGCCGCCGCCTTCGAGGCCTGGCAGCAGGCCGGCTTTTCCCGGGAAGATAAAAGCGCCAAGCCCGACTGCGGCGTTTCCTGGGGCACCGCCCTAGGCGGCACCCTGGCCTACGAGCGGGGCTACCGGGACCTGTGGCAACAAGGCCGGGAGCGCATTTCCCCCATGTCGGTGGTGCTCGGCATGAACAACGCTGCCTCCGCCCACATCGCCATCCAACTCGGCCTGGGCAATTCCTGTCTCAGCTACACCGTGGCCTGCACCTCGGCTGCCGCCGCCATCGGCGAAGCCTACCGCCGCATCCGGGACGGCGAAGCGGAGCGCATGCTCGCCGGCGGCTCCGACGCCCCCCTGGCCTACGGCGTGGTGCGAGCTTGGGAAGCCCTGCGGGTGCTGGCCCCGGGGGACGAACAGACCTCCCCCAGCGCCTGCCGTCCCTTCCACGCTGGGCGTGGCGGCCTGGTTCTCGGTGAAGGCGCCGCCGCCCTGATGCTGGAAGAGTGGAACAGTGCTGTGGCCCGGGGCGCCCCGATCCTGGCCGAACTGGCCGGTTACGGCGCCAGCTGCGACCACAGCCACCTGGTGAAGCCCGATGCCACCGGCCAGGTACGGGCCCTCCATCTGGCTCTGGCCGATGCCGGCCTGGCAACCGACGAGGTGGATTACGTCAACGCCCACGGCACCGCCACCAAGGAAGGGGACCCCACCGAGATCGAGGCCCTGCGCCAGGTCTTCGGCAGTACCGCCGAGCGCCTGCCGGTGAGCGCCACCAAGGCCGGCCACGGCCACCTGATGGGCGCTGCCGGCGCCATCGAGGCCCTGATCACCGTCCTCGCCCTGCACCACGACACCCTGCCCCCCACCGCCCACCTGGAGCAGGAGCACATCGACCCGGCCTGCACCGGCGTGCGCCACATCCTCGGCAGCGCCCTGCGCGGCATCGGCGCCCGGGCGGCCCTGTCCAATTCCTTCGCCTTCGGTGGCAGCAACGCCGTGCTGGCCTTCCGCCGCCCGGCCTAATCCATTCTTACTTTTCCCACGGATCGACCATGAGCCTCTCTCCCAATCAAGCCGACGCCCTGCTCAGCGAACTCGCCGAACTGGTGGTGACCGCCCTCAACCTGGAAATCACCGCCGCCGAGATCGACCCCGACGCTCCCCTCTATGGCGACGGCCTCGGCCTCGACTCCATCGACATCCTGGAAGTGGCCCTGGTGGTGTCCAAGAAATACGGTTTCCAGCTGCGCTCCGACAACGACGACAACATCAAGATTTTCGCTTCCCTGCGCAGCCTGGCTGCCCATATCGCCGCCAACCGGACCAAATGACGCAAGCGCGGGTAGCCGGCGCGGGCAGGGGAGCGCTCGTTTCCGGCATTCTGGTCGGCGCCGTGGTGCTGATCTACGCCCTGCTGGCCCACTACACCAGTGCCACGCCTGAAGGCGGCCAGGCCTGGGCGGTAGCCCTGGCCCTGGCCCCCCTGCTGTTGATTGGCCTCGGTCTGGCGCGGCAGGGCGGCCCCTGGGTCCTGGGTCTCAGCCTCGTCGCTGCCGTGCCCCTCCTTGCCTGGGCCTGGCCTCGCCTGCTGCAGCACGTCGGCGGCATCTACCTGATCCAGAACGTCGGCATCAACGCTTCCCTCGGCCTGTATTTCGGCCGTACCCTGGCAGCGGGCCAGGAGCCCCTGTGCACCACCTTCGCCGCCATGATCAATCCCCAGGTGACGCCGGCGGTGCGGCGCTACACGCGCCAGGTCACCGCCGCCTGGACTATTTTCTTCGGCAGCGTGGTGACCATTTCCTGCCTGCTCTACGTCTTCGCTCCCATCGCCGTCTGGTCCGTCTTCGCCAACCTGCTGACCTGGCCCCTGGTGGGCCTCATGTTCCTGGCCGAATACCTGGTGCGCTGCCGCGTCCTGCCCCCCGAGGACCGGGGCGGCATCTTCGCCGCCATCGGTGCCTACCGGGAAAATTCCAAACAGCGCTCCCAACAACGTTCCCGCCAGCGCGCCCAGGAGAACGCCGGCCAGCAGCAAAACAACGGCGCCAATCAGTCATGAACGCTGCCACCCATCCCCTCACCAGCCACTCCCTGGATGCGGTGATCGCCTACCGGCCCGAGGGCCCGGTGAGCACCGCCCGCTTCCTCGCCGACGTGGCCCGCCTGGTGGATTCCCTGCCGGCCGGCGGCCATGTGCTGAACGTCTGCCAGGACCGCTACCGCTTCATGGTAGGTCTGGCGGCGGCCCTGGTGGCCAAGCGCATCAGCCTGCTGCCGTCCACCCACACCGCCGAAACCGTGCGCCAGCTCAAGGCCCTGGCCCCCGACGTGTTCTGCCTGCACGACGGCCACTCCGGGGACATCGACCTGCCGCGCCTGGCCTACCCGGAGGAAGACGCGGCGCAGCCCCTCGCCTCTCCGGCCATGCCCCGGATACCCGCCGAGCAGGTCGTGGCCTACGTGTTCACCTCCGGCTCCACCGGCCTGCCCCAGCCCCACGTCAAGACCTGGGGCGCCCTGGTGCGCAACACCCAGGCCGGCGCCAAGTGCCTGGGCATGGACCAGCAAAGCCACAGCATCGTCGGCACCGTGCCACCCCAGCACATGTACGGCTTCGAATCCACGGTGCTGCTGGCCCTCCACGGCGGCTGTGCCTGCTGGGCCGGCCGCCCCTTCTATCCGGCGGACATCGCCGCCGCCCTGGCTGCCGTGCCGGCACCACGCCTCCTGGTCACCACCCCCTTCCACCTGCGCGCCCTGCTGGATGCCGAAGTGGAATTGTCCCCCGTGGGGCAATTGCTCTCCGCCACCGCGCCCCTGTCGGAAAACCTGGCGCGGGAGGCCGAAGGCCGCCTGTTCGCACCGCTCTACGAAATCTACGGCTGCACCGAAACCGGCCAGATCGCCAGCCGCCGCACCATCGAAGGCGCCACCTGGCACCTGCTGCCCGACATCCGCCTCGAACAGGAGGCCGATGTCAGCTACGCCCAGGGCGGCCATGTGGAAGGCCGGGTGCGCCTGGGGGATAGGCTGGAGCTATGTGGCGACCACAGCTTCCTGCTCCACGGCCGCAGCGGCGACCTGATTAACATCGCCGGCAAGCGCAGCTCCCTGGGCTATCTCAACCACCAGTTGCTGGCCATACCGGGAGTGGCTGACGGCAGCTTCTTCATGCCCCAGGAAGAAGCGGCAGATGGCGTCACCCGCCCCTGCGCCTTCGTCGTCGCCCCCGGACTTAGCCCCGGGCAACTCCTGGCCGCCCTACGCCAGCGCCTCGACCCCATTTTCCTGCCCCGGCCCCTGGTGTTTCTCGAACGCCTGCCGCGCAATGCCGCCGGCAAGCTGCCCCAGGCTGAACTGGCTGCCCTGGCCGCCCATCATGGCGTCGCTAGCGAAACAGCTGGAGACCCGGCATGAAGCCCATGACGTGGACTGTGCCAGTCGACCACCCGGCCTTTCCCGGCCACTTTCCCGGCCGCCCCATCACGCCGGGCGTGGTGCTGCTGGACCAGGCCCTGATCTTCCTCGG
>DATEZY010000041.1:0-13855 GCA_035255085.1 Azospira sp.
CAAATCCGACTGGAGGGCGAAAAGCTGGTGCTGGAAGCCCTCAAGCTCAGCTAAGCCCCCCTTAACCCAATTACTTTCTACCAATCCAGAGGTCCCATGAGAATCATCGTCGTCACTTCCGGCAAGGGTGGTGTGGGCAAGACCACCACCAGCGCAGCCTTCGCCTCCGGCCTGGCCCTGCGCGGCTTCAAGACCGCGGTCATCGACTTCGACGTCGGCCTGCGCAACCTGGACCTGATCATGGGCTGCGAGCGCCGGGTGGTCTATGACCTGGTGAATGTCATCAACGGCGAAGCCAACCTGACCCAGGCCCTGATCAAGGACAAGCACGCCGAGAACCTGTTCGTGCTGCCCGCCTCCCAGACCCGGGACAAGGATGCCCTGACCGAAGAAGGCGTGGAAAAGGTGCTCAAGGAACTGGAGCACATGGGCTTCGACTACGTGGTCTGCGACTCTCCCGCCGGCATCGAGCGGGGCGCCGTCATGGCCCTGACCTTCGCCGACGAGGCCATCGTCGTTTCCAATCCGGAAGTCTCCTCCGTGCGCGACTCGGACCGCATCCTCGGCATCGTCCAATCCAAGTCCCGCCGCGCCAAGGAAGGCAACGAGGCGGTCAAGGAACACCTGCTGGTGACCCGTTATTCCCCCAAGCGGGTGGACGACGGCGAAATGCTCTCCTACAAGGACGTGCATGAACTGCTGCGCATTCCCCTGCTCGGCGTCATTCCCGAGTCCGAGGTGGTGCTGCAGGCGTCCAACCAGGGAACCCCGGCCATCCACATGGACGGCAGCGACGTGGCCGACGCCTACCAGGACATGGTGGCCCGCTTCCTCGGCGAGGATGTCCCCCTGCGCTTCGTCGATTACGAAAAGCCGGGCCTGCTGAAGCGCCTGTTCGGAGGCAAGTGACATGTCCCTGCTCGATCTTCTTTTCGGCCAGAAGCAAAAGACTGCGACCGTGGCCAAGGAGCGCCTGCAGCTCATCATCGCCCGGGAACGCAGTGGCGAACAGGGCGCCCCGGATTTCCTGCCGGCCCTGCAGAAGGAGCTGATCGGCGTCATTTCCAAGTACGTCAATGTCAGCCAGAACGACATCAAGGTTTCCCTGGAAAAGCAGGGCAACTTCGAGGTCCTGGAAGTCAATATCGTCCTGCCGGAAGTCGCCCAGGGGCGCTAAGCCAGCATCCCCGGCTCCGTCGGCCAAACGGCCGGGAAGGCGCAGCCATGCGCCCTCCCGGCCGTTTTTCTTGGGGTATTGATCAGTTCAGGAGCCGGGCCAGCTGCACATTGTTGCGGCCGCTGCCTTTGGCCCGGTACATGGCGTCGTCGGCCCGCTTGAAGAGTTGGATTTCATCGCCACCATCTTCCGGATAGACGGCAATGCCGATGCTGGAGGAAATATGCAGGCTATGCTCTCCCAGGACGAAGGGCTCGGCGATAGCGTGGCGTATCTTCTCCCCCACCGCCACCGCATCCTGCTCGCTGTGCAGGGAGGGTAGCAGGGCGACAAATTCGTCGCCGCCGACCCGGCCCACGGTATCCGATTCCCGCACGCACAGCAGCAGGCGGCGCGCCACCTCCTTGAGCAGCTGGTCGCCGATGGCGTGACCGTAGGTGTCGTTCACCGGCTTGAATTCATCCAGGTCGAACACCAGCACGGCAAAGCGCTCCTTGTTGCGCCGCGCCCGGGCCAGCACCTGCTGCACCCGGTCGCTGAACAGGGCCCGGTTGGGCAGGTCGGTCAGGAGATCGTGCTGGGCCATGTGGCGGATGCGCTCCTCGGTCACATGGCGCTCATTGACGTCGCTGACGGTGCCGATCATGCGCAGGGGCGCCCCGTCTTCCCGGCGGCTCACCACCATGCCCCGGGCCAGCACCCACTTCCAGCGGCCGTCCTTGCAGCGCAGGCGGTGCTCGAGCACATAGACCGGCGTCTCCCCGCCCAGGCACCGCTGCATCGCCTCCTGGGCGGCCGGCAGGTCCTCCGGATGGATGCGGGAGTTCCACTCGTGGTCATCGTTGATGATTTCGTCGTCGCTGTAGCCCAGCATCTCCTTCCAGCGGTGGGAATAGAGCATTTTCCCCTCCGCCACATGCCAGTCCCAGACACCATCCCCCGCCCCTTCTACGGCGAAGGCCCAACGCTGTTCGCTTTCCCGCAATTCCTCGGTCATCTCCCGGGCCATATACAGGGCCCGGCGGCGGGTCGTGATCATCTGCCAGCTCAGAAGGGCGATCAGCAGGCTCAGGAGCGTGCCTGCGGCACCCACCACCAGGGAGCGATCCTGCTTGAAGCGGGCCGCGAAATCCTCCCGGCCACCGACCAGGACCGTCCAGGTGCGGCCGCCGATCACCAGGTATTGGCTGGCGGCGATATGGGGTTCCCAGCCCCCGGCCCGGGAGCCGTCGGCATCGTAGAGCAGGTTGGCATTATTGACGTCCACGCCGTCGTAGATTTCTACCTCGCCGCCCTGGGCGTATTCGCCGTAGAGGGTGGCCATCAGTTCCGGCACCCGGAAGGATGCGAAGACCCAGCCGACGATGTTGGCCCTCCGTTCCGCCACCGAATCCCAGGGACCACCCGGCTGGTACAGCGGCAGGTACATGACGAAGCCGGGGTGGCTATGGTCCTCGGCATCCATGACCAGGCGCACCTTGCCGGAAATGGTGGCATTGCCCGAGTCCCGGGCCTGATTCATGGCCTGGCGGCGCACTGGGTCGCTATAGGGGTCGTAGCGCAGGGCCAGTTCGTTACGCTCGACGATGGGTTCGATGAGGATGATGGGCGCCCGCAGCACCCGGGCGGCTGGATCCTTCGGCGCCTCCTTGCTCTCCCAGCCGGTCTCCGCCCAGGCTACGCCGAGCGCCTGGACCCCGGTGAAGTCCGCCCCCAGCTGCAACGACGCCACATAGGCGCGGAAAACCTCCGGGCTGACCTTGGGCGAGGCGGCGAAGAGGCCCTGGAGGCCGCGCAGCATCTGTTCGCTGGCGGCCATGCGGTCCTCGATGCGGCTGGTGATGTCGCGCAGGTTGAAATCCAGGCTCGACTGCAGTTCCCGGCGGGCCCGGTCCCGCTCGTAGAGGCACGCCAGGGCGGTCAGGTCCAGGCACACCAGCAGCACCAGACAGGGCAGGAGCAGGTAACGGTGCTGGCGTAGCCAGGCCATGGCGAGCCTCAGAAATCCACCAGAGCGCGAGCCAGCTCGGGCTTGAAGTACTTCTCGAAAATCCGCAGCACCGTACCGTCGGCCCGCATGTCCCCGATCAGGGCCCGCCATTTCTCCTGCTCTTCCGGGGACAGGGATTTCCTGGACATGACGAGGCCATGGGGAACCGGCGGATCATCGAAAGGCAGGATGCTGGTAATCGCTTGGATACGCTTTTCCTCCAGGACGGGATAGTCGAAGGGCTCGACGATCATGGCCTGGATGCGGTTAGCCAGCAGGGTCTCGTAGAGCGGCGCCAGGCCGCCGGAGGAATAGACCAGGCGCTGCTGCCGCCGCAATTCGTCCACCAGCTGGTCCGCCGACGGGCTATAGCCGAAGCCCCGGATGACGCCGAGGCGGAGCCCCCGACTCCCCCAGAAATCCGCCACCTGGCGCACCTCGGTATCCTTGCGCAGGAGCAGGTAATACTTGTTGGAAAAATACCAGGCGAAGGCGGCGAACTTGGTCCGCTCGCCATTGGCGATGCCCGAGAGGCCGAAATCCAGGGCACCGGACTCGATCAGCTGCCAGATGCGGTTGCGCGGCAGAACGCTGACGGTCACGCGGCAACCGCTGCGGCGGATCAGTTCTTCGGCGATGTCCTTGTCGATGCCGGTACCGGTCTCGACGGAGTAAAGCAGGCCGTGGTCATGCAGGGCGAGGGTGAGGGGACGGGAGCAATTGGGCTTGTCCGCGCCATGTCCCAGGCCGGGACAGGCCAGGGCCAGGAGGAAGAGCAGAACGCCTAGAGCAGAATGCTGTTGCAGCATGGACATGCTCCCAGATCAATAGCGCTACGTTCTGCCGGAACTCTCCCCAGATTTCTGGCAGAGCGGTATGGACGTCCTTGCAGAAGGGAATGTCGTCGTCCATGTCGTCGAAGAACGAAAGCTTTTTCTTTGCAGCGACAGAGGCAGCAAGGGCACCAGAGGAGGCCCCAGCGGCACGGGATGCATAGGTGCAGCCGAACACCGAAGTCACATTTGCCGCCAACAAATATATGACGGGATTGTACTGAATTAATTCGACCGTGACTGCCCCCTCCGGGCAACACCGTACGGTCATGGCAAGCGCTAAACTCTGGGTGGCCTGCCGGGGTAGCGCCATGCAAGAGTCCCTGGCAACAGCGCCGAGACCGTGGGCAAGAGGAGCCACCGGGAGCGGCGGGACCGGCCAAAAGGCCCTGACAGGACAAACCCACCCGCCCCGACATCGCGGCGAAGACCAATCCTCCTCTCCCTAAGAGGGGTGCTTCCCGTTCAAGGTTTTCGTTAAGAAGTGTAAAAAAAACAGGTATTTTTTATCAGATTACCGCCATATTCAGCCAGTACAATGCCCTGACAAAAGTAATAGGCCATACCAATAAGTCGTATCAACAACGGGGCTTCCGGTCCAAGCCGGAAGAGAATGGAAGTCGTGCGTAAGAACAACAAGCATATGCAAATGGCTGGCCTGCTGCTCGCCGCGGCGACGGGGGGCGCCGCTTCCCAGGCCTGGGGGCAGGAACAGGACGAGAGCCTGTATTTCGGCAGCCTGCCGGTGGTGGCCTCGGTCAGCCGCCTGCCCCAGCGCCAGGATGAGGCCCCCACTTCGGTAACGGTGCTGGACCGGGACATGATCAAGGCTTCCGGGGCCCGGGATCTCAACGACGTGTTCCGCCTGGTGCCCGGCTTCCAGACCTATCCCAACAACACGGATACGGCCCGGGTGAGCTACCACGGCCTCACCGACGAAGACTTTTCCCCTCGCATCCAGGTTCTCATCGACGGCCGCTCCCAGTATTCCCCCCTGTTCCGCAGCGGGGTGAACTGGGCCGTGCTGCCGGTGGCCATCGAGGATATCGAGCGCATCGAAGTGGTCCGGGGACCCAACGCAGCCTCCTACGGCTCCAATGCCTTCCTCGGGGTCATCAACATCATCACCGTGGACCCGGCCCTGGTGCGGGGCGCCTCCCTGTCCACCAACATCGGCAACCAGGGGGTGCGCGACACCACCCTGCGGACCGGCGGCAAACTGGACGGTATCGGCGATGTCCGCTTTACCCTGCAACAAAAGCGGGACACGGGCCTCACCAACCGCGGGGACTGGACCGACGGCAGCAACTCGGACCTCTTCGATTTCCGCGGCGACCTGCAATTCTCCGACCGGGACAGCCTGCAGCTCAGCGCCAGCCGCATCGAAACCGACATGGCCCACCCCAAGGGCCGCTATGCCCAGATGTATCCAGGGCCAAGCAATCCGGAAAGTCCGATTCGAGAACTGTCACAGGCCAGCACCCAGCTCCAGGCCATGTGGCGCCGCAGCCTGCAGGCCGACTCGGATGTGCAGCTGCGCTACGCCTACACCTCGGACTGGGCCGATGGGCGGGCCACCATGAGCAAGGGCGGCTATCTCTATACCACCAACAACGTTTCCAACGGCTATGTGGATGGACGGGGCTATCGGCACGAAATCGAGGCCCAGCATAATTTCGCCCCCTTCGCCGACACCCGCCTGGTATGGGGCGGCGGCTGGCGCCAGGACACCCTGGAAGCCCTCCCCACCTCCCTGGTCAACACTCGTATCCAACGCCGGGTTGGCAGGGTATTCGGTAACCTGGAGTGGAAGCCGGCCCGCTGGTTCACCGGCAACCTGGGCATTTCCAGCGAGAACGACTCCCTGGCCGGCAGCCACACCTCCCCCCGGGTCAGCGCCAATTTCCACCTCAACGACCAGAACACCGTGCGCCTGGCCTACGCCCGGGCTTACCGCAGCGGTAGCGCCGTGGACTATCAGGGCAACGCCCTGGGCATCCCCTACGCCCTTGCCAACGGCACGCCCCTGACCCCGGCCCAGGTGACCGCCAAATCGATCCCGATCTACATCGCCAACCCCAACCTGCCGGCGGAACAGCTGGACACCTGGGAGATCGGTTATCTGGGCGACTGGAAGGACTGGCGCATGGGCCTGGATGTGCGCCTGTTCACCGAGCAGATTCCCAACCGTACCCTGATCGCCTACAACGGCCCGGACCAGACCGTGCCGGCCCAGAAAATACGCATAGATGGCGTCGAATACACCTGGAAATGGCAGCCCTTCAACCCCACCCGGCTGATGCTGAACCAGGCCCTGCTCTACACCCAGGCCTCCTTCCTGCCCTCGGCCCTGGATGGCCCCCTGCAGCACCTGAATGCCAGCTCCCTCACCAACCTGGACCTGATGGCCAAGCAGGCCTCTCCCCGCCACTCCACCTCCATGCTGCTGATGCAGAAGCTGCCCCTGGGGCTGGAACTGTCCGTCACCGGCTACTGGGTGGACTACATGAAGTGGACCCGTAATTCCTCCGTCCTGCCCTACAGCCGCTTCGACGGCCGTCTCGGCTACCCCTTCCGCTGGGGCGCAACCGGCGGAGAAATCGCCTTCACCACCCAGTCCATGAACGGCCCCCACGGCGAATTCAAGGCCAATAACAGCTCCACCGACCGGATCGTCGAGCGCCGCTCCTGGGTGTCCCTGCGCCTGGATCTGTAATTTCACCAGCCCAAAAGACAAAGCCCGGAGGCCTTGCGGCACTCCGGGCTTTTTTGCGACGGGAACTGACGGATATCAGAAGGGGATATCGTCGTCCATGTCGTCGAAGGACGGAGCCTTCTTCTTGGCCGCGGCAGGGGCAGGAGCGGCGGAGCGGGACTCATAGCCGCCGCCGAAGTCATCGCCACCACCGAAGGAGGAACCGCCACCGCTACCGCCAGAACCGCCCTGGCCGCTGCGACCGCCGAGCATCTGCATTTCGGTGGCTTCGATTTCGGTGGTGTAGCGCTCCTGGCCTTCCTTGTCCTGCCACTTGCGGGTACGGATGCGGCCTTCGATATACACGGAAGAACCCTTCTTCAGGTACTGGCCGACGATTTCCGCCAGCTTGCGGTAGAAAACCACCCGGTGCCATTCGGTCACTTCGCGCTTTTCACCGCTCTGCTTGTCCTTCCAGCTCTCGGTCGTGGCCAGACGCACATTGGCCACCGCATCGCCGTTCGGCATGTAACGGGTTTCCGGGTCAGCGCCCAGATTGCCGACGAGGATTACTTTATTCACCGAAGCCATGTTGCCCCCTATAAATATATGACTGAATTGTAACGAATTAATTTGACCGTGGCTGCACCCGGGGTGCCGGCATGGTCATGGAAAGTCCGAGGCCCAGCCACACCAGGCAGAGCAGCCCGGTGCTGAGCCACACCGCCTCCGGGCCCAGGTGCTGGGCCAGGCTACCGCCCAGGGCGCCCCCCAGGAACAGGCCCAGGGACTGGGTGGTGTTGTAGATGCCCAGGGCCGCGCCCTTGGCCTGGGCCGGGGCGATGCGGGAAATGAGGGAAGGCTGGGTCGCCTCCAGCACATTGAAGGCGATGAAAAACAGGGTCAGCAGGGTGGCCAGGGGCCACAGGCCGCTGCCAAAGGCATAGAAGCCCACCTGCACCAGCAGCAGCAGGGCCACGGCACCGTTGAACACCGGTTTCATCTTGTTGCGCCGCTCGGCGGCGATGATCGCCGGCACCATGACGGCGAAGGACAGTAGCACCGCCGGCAGATAGACCTTCCAGTGCTCGGCCACGGGCAGGTTGCCGGTCTTCACCAGGGTCGCCGGAATCAGCACCCACATGGCGGTCTGGGTCAGGTGCAGGACGAACACGCCGAAGTTGAGGCGCAGCAGTTGGGGATGGAACAGCACCTCGGCGAAGCGGGTGCGGCCACCATCCACCAGCACCTTGGGGGCCGGTGGCACCACCTTGTACAGGGCGACGATGGCCAGCAGGGCCAGGACGCCGGTGAGGCCGAAGATGCCCGCCATGCCGACGGCAGCATAGAGCAGGGGCGCCGCCACCAGGGACAGGGCGAACACCAGGCCGATGGAGGAACCGATCATGGCCATCACCTTGGTGCGGTGCTGCTCCCGGGTGAGGTCGGCGGCCAGGGCAGTGACGGCGGCGGAAATGGCCCCGGCGCCTTGCAGCACCCGGCCGGCGATGATCATGGGCAGGTCGTCGGCGGCGGCGGCAACGAAGCTGCCCAGGGCGAACAGCAGCAGGCCGAAGACGATCACTGGCTTGCGCCCGAAGCGGTCCGAGGCGATGCCGTAGGGGATCTGGAACAGGGCCTGGGTGGCGCCGTAGATGCCGATGGCCAGACCGACCAGGAGGCCGTTGCCGCCGCTGGGCAGGGTGTGGGCATAGACCGCGAACACCGGCAGGATGAGGAACAGGCCGAGCATGCGCAGGGCGAAGATGGCGGCCAGGCTGGTGCCGGCGCGGCGCTCCCCGACGCTCATGGCATCGCTGGAACGATCAATTTCGGGAGACGACATGGGGGATAGATCGGCGGGGAGAAAAAGCAGCCCGCTATCTTAACAGGTTTGCCCCGAGCCTCTACAAGGCCCCGCCAGCCCGCCCAGCGGCGGCATCAGGCACCTCCCTCTCCGTGCCTCCCGGCCACTCCCCCCGGCCCGCCCCTATCCGTTCGGGTTTCCGAACGCCAATCGCCCCCCGAAGTCGGAAATCCGAAGAAAGGGCTCCGGGGCGAAAAAACTTTCCCATATAAATCAGCCCATTGAATTCCACCCGGGCGGCGCTTTCCAATGGCACAGAGTGTGCTGAATAAGCGGGCCGCGCCCCCGGGTGCCGCACCACACCAACACCAGACACTGGAGACAAAAATGACATCGATCCACCGCCACGAGCATGACCTCCTGGGCGACCGGGACGTGCCCGCCGAGGCCTACTACGGGGTCCATACCCTGCGGGCCGTGGAAAACTTCCCCATCACCGGCACCCCCATCTCCATCTACCCGGACCTGATCCGGGCCCTGGCCCAGATCAAGCTGGCCGCCGCCCGGGCCAACGCCCAGCTGGACCTGCTCGATTCCCCCCAGGCCGAGGCCATCGTCGCCGCCTGCCAGGAGGTCATCGCCGGCAAGCTGCACGACCAGTTTGTGGTGGACGTCATCCAGGGCGGCGCCGGCACCTCCACCAACATGAACGCCAACGAGGTCATCGCCAACCGGGCCCTGGAGCTGATGGGCCACGCCAGGGGCGAGTACCAGTACCTGCACCCCAACCAGCACGTGAACATGAGCCAGTCCACCAACGACGTCTATCCGTCGGCACTGAAGCTGGCCACCTACGTCGGCATCTTCCGCCTGGTAGACGCCATGGCCTATCTGCGCCGCAGCTTCGAGCGCAAGGCCGAGGAATTCAAGGACGTGCTGAAAATGGGCCGCACCCAGCTGCAGGACGCGGTGCCCATGACCCTGGGCCAGGAATTCTCCACCTACGCCGTGATGCTCGGCGAGGACGAGGAGCGGCTCAAGGAAGCCGCCCTGCTGATCCGGGAAATCAACCTGGGTGCCACCGCCATCGGCACCGGTATCAACGCCCACCCGGACTACGCCCCCCTAGTCTGCCGCCTGCTGGCCGAGACCAGCGGCGTGCCGGTAATCACCGCCCCCAACCTGGTGGAAGCCACCCAGGACTGCGGCTCCTTCGTGCAACTTTCCGGCGTGCTGAAGCGGGTGGCAGTGAAGCTCTCCAAGACCTGCAACGACCTGCGCCTGCTCTCGTCCGGCCCCCGCGCCGGCTTCGGCGAGATCAACCTGCCGCCGCGCCAGGCCGGCTCCTCCATCATGCCGGGCAAGGTCAATCCGGTGATTCCGGAGGTGGTGAACCAGATCGCCTTCGAGGTCATCGGCAACGACCAGACCGTCACCTTTGCCGCCGAGGCGGGCCAGCTCCAGCTCAACGCCTTCGAGCCGATCATCGCCCACAGCCTGTTCAAGAGCGTCACCCACCTGCGCCAGGGCTGCCTGACCCTGGCCGACCGCTGCGTGGATGGCATCACCGCCAACAAGGCGGCCCTGCGCGAGAGCGTCGAGCGCTCCATCGGTATCGTCACCGCCCTCAACCCGTACATCGGCTACGCCAACGCCACCGCCGTGGCCGCCGAAGCCCTGGAAACGGGCAAGGGCGTCTCCGAAGTGGTGCTGGCCCGGGGCCTGATGAGCCGGGAGGAGCTGGACGAGGTGCTGCGCCCCGAGGTGCTCACCCGGCCCCGCCCCCTGCCCCACCGCCATTGAGTTGATCCAGACGGCTGCCCCGGCCGGCAACGGCGGGGCATCGGAATTTGGTCTTGACCCAGCCCCCCGGGGCGAACAAGGAGCATCACGATGAAAACCCACAAGCTGACCAACTGGATCGCCGCCGCCATGGTGCTCGGCATCCTCACCGGCTACGCCTGCAACACCCTGGCCCCGGACGCCGCCACGGCCAAGGAAATCGCCGGCTACTTCTCCCTCTTCACCGACATTTTCCTGCGCCTGATCAAGATGATCATCGCCCCCCTGGTCTTCGCCACCCTGGTCGGCGGCCTCGCCGGCATGGGCGACGCCAAGGCCGTCGGGCGCATCGGCGCCAAGGCCCTGGGCTGGTTCGTCTGTGCCTCCCTCTGTTCCCTGGTGATCGGCCTGGTGATGGCCAATGTGCTGCGCCCCGGAGAAGCGGTGAATGTGCCCCTGCCGGAAGTCGGCACCGCCACCAACCTGAAGACGGCGGCCCTCAACCTCAAGGACTTCGTCGCCCACATCTTCCCCAAGAGCATCTTCGAGGCCATGGCGGGCAATGAGATCCTGCAGATCCTGATCTTCGCCCTGTTCTTCGGCCTGGCCCTGGGCAAGCTGCGGGACAGCACCGCCCGCAGCCTGCTCAAGACCAACGAGGAAGTGGGCCACGTCATGCTCCAGGTCACCGACTACGTCATGCGCTTCGCCCCGGTGGGCGTCTTCGCCGCCGTGGCCTCGGTCATCACCACCCAGGGCCTGGGCATCCTGGTGGTCTATGGCAAGTACATGGGCAGCTTCTTCCTCGCCCTGGCCGTGCTGTGGACCGTGCTCATCACCGCCGGCTACTTCGTCCTGGGCAAGCAGGTGTTCAGCCTGCTCAAGCTGATCCGCGGCCCCATGCTGATCGGCTTCTCCACCGCCACCAGCGAATCGGCCTACCCCAAGCTGATGGAGCAGCTGGAGAAGTTCGGCGTCAAGGACCGGGTCACCGGCTTCGTCCTGCCCCTGGGTTACTCCTTCAACCTGGACGGCTCCATGATGTACACCACCTTCGCCGCCCTGTTCATCGCCCAGGCCTACAACATCCCCCTCACCCTGGGCCAGCAGATCACCATGCTGCTGGTGCTGATGGTTTCCTCCAAGGGCATCGCTGGGGTGCCCCGGGCCTCCCTGGTGGTGGTAGCCGCCGTGCTGCCCATGTTCAACCTGCCGGAAGCCGGCCTGCTGCTGGTCATGGGCGTGGATCACTTCCTCGACATGGGGCGCACCGTCACCAACGTCCTGGGCAACGCCATCGCCACCGCCGTGGTAGCCAAGTGGGAGAACGCCATCGAGCCGGTGAGCGAGGAGCTGGCCGAGTCCGAGGAGGTGCTGCCCCTGGCCGATGAAGTCACCGCCAAAGCCGCCTGAACCCCAGGCTTCAGCCCTCCCGATGGGGCAGGCGGCTCCGGCGGCCCGCCCCATCTCCAACATCCCTCTTTTTGCCCGGCTTACAATGCCGGGCACTTTTTTCTCCGGGTCATCATGGACTTCAACTGGTTTCTTCTCGCTCCCGCCGCCTTCTTTGCCGGCATGGTCGATGCCGTGGTCGGCGGCGGCGGCCTGATCCAGATTCCCGTGCTGCTCTCCCAGTTTTCCCAGACCGCCATTCCCACCCTGTTCGGCACCAACAAGGTCTCCAGCATCGCCGGCACCGGCGCCGCCCTGTGGCGCTACGCCCGGGCCGTCGCCATTCCCTGGGCGGTGGTCCTGCCGGCCACCGTCGCCGCCCTCATCGGCGCCTGGCTCGGCGCCGCCGTGGTGGCCTGGCTGCCCCGGGACGCCATGCACCCCCTGGTACTGATCCTGATGCTGGCGGTGGCCCTCTACACCTTCCGCCGCAAGGACTTCGGCCATGCCGAAACCCGGGAACTGACGCCCGCCGACCGCTGGCGCGGCGCCGCCCTGGGCCTGACCATCGGCTTCTACGACGGCTTCTTCGGTCCGGGCACCGGCAGCTTCCTCATCTTCGGTTTCGTGCGCCTGTTCGGCATGGACTTCCTCAAGGCCTCGGCCAGCGCCAAGGTGATCAACGCCGCCACCAACCTTTCCGCCATCGCCTTCTTCGCCAGCCACTGCCCCATCCTGTGGAGCGTCGGCCTGATCATGGCCGCCTGCAACCTGGCCGGGGCCCAGGTCGGCACCGTGCTGGCCCTGAAGCGGGGCGCCGGCTTCGTGCGCCAGGCCTTCCTCATCGTGGTGGCGGTACTCATCGTCAAGCTGGCCTGGGATATGGTCAAAACTTGAGACCCCGGCAAGCGCTTGAGACCACGCCGCCCGCCGCCACTCCCGGCATAATCCGGAAATCCGAACGCGGACCCTACGCCATGCCGTCCAGCCAACGCCTGCTGCGCATTGCCGCCCTGCTCCTCGGCCTCGCCGCCCTGGTGGCCGGGGCCAGCTTCGTCACCTACCGGGTGACCCGCAGCATGGGCCTGGCCGAGCTCCAGGCCACCGGCCGGCATCGCCTCGACCTCTACGCCACCAGCCTGGAACGGGAAATCGACAAGTACGCCTACTTCCCCACCACCCTGGGCCTGGAGAAGGAGGTGCTGGAACTGCTCGCCGCCCCCCGGCCGACAACGGCCCAGACCGCCAGTGTCAATCAATACCTGGAACAGCTTAACGAGCGGGCCGGCACCCTCACCATCTACGTCCTCGACGCCAAGGGCAAGGTCCTGGCCAGCAGCAACTGGCGCCGGCCTGACAGCTTCCTCGGCGAGGACCTGTCCTTCCGCCCCTACTTCCGCGAGGCCATGGATGCCGGCAGCGCCCGCTTCTTCGGCATTGGCACCACCCGGGGCGAGCCCGGCTACTACCTGGCCTCCTCCCTCACCGATGCCCGGGGCACGGTGGGCGTGGCGGTGGTCAAGGTGGGCCTGCAGCAGCTGGAAAAGTCCTGGGCCACTGTAGAGGCCCCGGCCCTGGTGGCGGACGAGAACGGCGTGGTCATCCTGGCCTCGGTGCCGGACTGGAAATTCACCACCCTGAAACCCCTGGACGAAGCCACCCGCAGCGCCTTCGACCGCACCCAGCAATACAACCGCCGCGCCCTCAATCCCCTGGGGGTGAAACTCATCGCCGAGCTGGAGCATGGTGCCCAGCTGGTACGCCTGCCCAAGGACGGGGCCGAGACCGTTTCCGTCTTCCCCGTGGCCGGTCCCTTCCTCGCCCAGACCCAGCCCCTGCCCGGCACCCCCTGGAACCTCACCGTCTATTCCCATCTGGAGCAGGTCCAGGACATGGCCACCAGCCGGGCCGCCCTGGCCGGCATCGGCGCCGCCCTGGTGTTCATCCTGACCTTGATGGTCAATGAACGGCGGCGCCACCTGAAGGACCGGCTGGCGGCCCGGGAAGCCCTGCAGCAGGCCCACGACGAACTGGAGCGCAAGGTGGAGGAGCGCACCGCCGACCTCTCCGCCGCCAACGCCCGCCTGCAGGAGGAAGTGGCGGAGCGCACCCGGGCTGAACGCACCCTGCGGGCCGCCCAGGAGGAACTGGTCCAGGCCGGCAAGCTGGCGGTGATCGG
>DATEZY010000042.1:0-9653 GCA_035255085.1 Azospira sp.
CGCCTGCTGCCGGAGGAACGGCGCCAGGGCCACCAGGCCCTGGTGATTCCGCCCCGGTCCCCGGATGGCCACGACTGGGCGATCGAGGCGGAGGGCCTGACCCAGCGCTTCGGCGATTTCACAGCGGTGGACCGGGTCAGCTTCAAGATCGGCCGGGGCGAGATTTTCGGCTTTCTCGGCTCCAATGGCTGTGGCAAGACCACCACCATGAAAATGCTCACCGGCCTGCTGCCCCCCACGGAAGGGCGGGCCCGCTTGTTCGGGGCGGCGGTGGATGCGGGCAACCTGGAAACGCGCAAGCAGGTGGGTTACATGTCCCAGTCTTTCTCCCTCTACGGGGAGCTGACCGTGGCCCAGAACCTGGATCTCCATGCCCGGCTCTTTCACCTGCCGCCGGACAGGATTGCTGCCCGTATCCAGGCCCTGTCCCAGCGTTTCGGCCTGACGCCCTACGCCGATTCCCCGGCGGCCCAGCTGCCCCTGGGCATCCGCCAGCGCCTCTCCCTGGCGGTGGCGGTGGTGCATGAACCGAAACTCCTGATCCTGGACGAACCCACCTCCGGCGTCGATCCGGTGGCCCGGGACCAGTTCTGGGCCCTGCTGGTGGAGCTGTCCCGGGAGCAGGAGGTGACCATTTTCATCTCCACCCACTTCATGAACGAGGCCGAGCGCTGCGACCGCATCAGCCTGATGCATGCCGGCCGGGTGCTGGCCAGCGATACCCCGGCCGCCCTGGAGGCCGCCCGGGGGGCGGATAGCTTGGAGGCAGCCTTCATCAGCTATCTGGAGGAGGCGACGGGCGTCACACCGGTTGCCTCGGCCGCTCCTGCGCTCCCTGCCGCCCCCATGCAATCCCCGTTGGCGCCGACCCCCCCGGCCTCGGCCCATGCCCCGTTCAGCCTGCGCCGGTTGTTCGGCATCGCCTATCGGGAAGCCCTGGAGTTGAAGCGGGATACCATCCGCCTGGCCTTCGCCCTGCTCGGCTCGGTGCTGCTCATGGCCGTGCTCGGCCTGGGAATTTCCATGGACGTGGAAGGGCTGCGCTTCGCCGTGCTGGACCGGGACCAGACCCCCGAATCTCGCACCTATATCCACAACATCGCCGGCTCCCGCTACTTCCTGGAACAGGCGCCGATCCTCGGGAGTGCCGAACTGGAGCGGCGCATGGGCTCGGGGGAACTCTCCGTGGCCCTGGAAATCCCCCCCAACTTCGGCCGGGAGCTGCGCCAGGGGCGGCACCCGGAAGTGGGTGCCTGGGTAGACGGCGCCCTGCCTTACCGGGGCGAAACCACCCGGGGCTACATGGAAGGCCTGCACCAGCAGTACCTGGTGGACCTGGTGACCGAGGCCACCGGCACCGCGCCCCAGTTGCTGCCCACCGAGCTCGAACTGCGCTACCGCTACAACCAGGACTTCCGCAGCATCTACGCCATGGTGCCGGCGGTGATTCCCCTGCTGCTGATCTTCATCCCGGCCATCCTCATGGCCCTGGGGGTGGTGCGGGAGAAGGAACTGGGCTCCATCACCAACCTCTACGTCACCCCGGTGACGCGTCTGGAATTTCTCCTCGGCAAGCAGCTGCCCTATGTCACCGTGGCCATGGTCAGCTATTTCTGCCTGGTGATCCAGGCGGTGTTCTTCTTTGCCGTGCCGCTCAAGGGCAGCTTCGCTGCCCTGACCCTGGGGGCGCTGCTCTACGTGATCTGCACCACAGGCCTGGGCCTGCTCATGTCCACCTTCACCCGCACCCAGATCGCCGCCCTGTTCGGCACCGCCATTTTCACCATGCTGCCGACGGTGCAGTTCTCCGGACTCACCACCCCGGTGGGCTCCCTGGAAGGGGGCGCCTACTGGATCGGCCAGTTGTTCCCGGCCAGCTATTTCCTGGTGATCTGCCGCGGCGTGTTCACTAAGGCCCTGGGCTTTGCCGACCTGGGCGGGCAATTCCTCGTCCTGGGGATTTTCATTCCCGTCCTCACCCTGATTTCCCTCTCCCTGCTGCCGAAGCAGGAGAAGTAGGGGCGGAATCGGCTAGGAATAGGGAAGGAGTTCCGCTATGAATCAACGACATTACCGGCTGGCCAACATCTTCCGCCTGGGGGTGAAGGAGCTGCGCAGCCTGTGGGCCGACAAGGTACTGCTGATCCTCATCTGCTGGGCCTTCACCGGGGCCATCTACAGTGCGGCCAAGGGGGTTTCCCAGGAGCTGCGCAACGCCCCGGTGGCGGTGGTGGATGAGGACCGCTCGCCCCTCTCCCAGCGCCTGATCGGCGCCCTGACGCCGCCCTATTTCAAGACGCCGGAGCTGATCGCTCCCCAGGACATGGACCCGGCCCTGGACCAGGGGCGCTATTCCTTCTCCATCGTCATCCCCGCCAATTTCCAGCGGGACCTGCAGGCCGGGCGGCGGCCGGCGATCCAGGTCAATATCGACGCCACCATCATGAGCCAGTCCTTCATCGGCGCCGGCTACATCCAGAGCATCTTTGCCGGCGAGCTCAACGAATACCTCACCGGCACCCGGGACAGCAGCACCTTGCCGGTACGCCTAGCGACCCGGGTACGCTTCAATCCCAACCTCACCGGCTTCTGGTTCGGCGGCGTGATGGAGGTGATCAACAACGTCAATATGCTGACCATCATCCTGGTCGGTGCCGCCTTCATCCGGGAGCGGGAGCACGGCACCCTGGAGCACCTGCTGGTGATGCCCCTGACCCCCTTCGAGATCATGCTCGCCAAGATCTGGGCCAATGGCCTGGCGGTGCTCCTGGGGGCGGCCATTTCCCTCTATTTCGTCGTCCAGGGCCTGCTCCAGGTGCCCATCGCCGGCTCCCTGCCCCTGTTCCTCTGCGGCGCCGCCCTCTATCTTTTCTCGGCCGCCTCCATTGGCATCTTCCTCGGCACCCTGGCCCGCTCCATGCCCCAGCTGGGGCTGCTCATCATCCTCACCATCATTCCCCTGCAGCTGCTCTCCGGCGGCGTCACGCCCCGGGAAAGCATGCCCCTGGTGATCCAGGACATCATGCTGGCGGCGCCCACCACCTATTTCGTGCGCCTGGCCCAGGCCATCCTTTACCGGGGCGCCGGCCTGGACGTAGTGTGGCCCGACTTCCTGGCCATTGCCGGCATCGGCGGGGTGTTCTTCGCCATCGCCCAGGCCCGCTTCCGCAAATCCGTCACCCAGACCCAGGTCTAGCCCATGCCCGCCACCGCCCCCCGCAGCGACGATACCCGGGAGCGCCTGCTCGCCGCCGGCCTGGAGTTGTTCGGCCATTACGGCTACGAAGGCGTCACCACCCGCATGCTGGCTGCCGCAGCCAAGGTGAACCAGCACGCCATCCCCTACCATTTCGGCGGCAAGGAGGGGGTCTATCTCGCCGTCACCGAGCGCCTCTGTTCCACCGTGCGGGCCCGCCTGGCTCCGGTCCTGGCCCGGATCCGGGAGACTCTCGCGGCACAGGAAGAAGGGGAGGGGGCGGCAGCGGTGCCCGCCCTGTTGCTGGAGCTGACCCTGGCCCTGGGCCGCATCGTCTTCGACCCGGAGCACCGCAGCGCCTGGTTCACCTTTCTCACCCGGGAGCAGTTCCATCCCACCGCCGCCTTCGACCTGCTCTACCGGGATTTCACCGCGCCCGCCCACGCCCTGGTCGGCGAACTGGTGGGGCGCCTCACCGGCCAGGCTCCCGAGGCGCCGGAAACCATCCTCCTGACCCATGCCTACCTGGGCCAGATCGTCGCCTTTGCCGCCGCCCGGGCCACCCTCAACCGCCGCCTGGGGGGCGAAGGCGACTACACGCCGGAGCAGGTAGCGGCCATCCTTCAGGCCCTGGAGCGTTTCAGCCGGGCCGCCATCGCCGGCCTGGCAGGCTGAGCGGTAACATTAGGCGGCCGCTTCGGCGGCGTCAGCGTGTTTATATCGGGGGGCCGCCAAATTCCCCTGTCCATGGGGCATTTTTTACACCGTTTTTATTTTCCCGGCGCCACAATGAAATCAACCCCAGTTCCCGTTTGAGGAGCTCCGGGCTGAAATGGAGCCCATGGTGCTACGCCTTTCCCGCCAACTCTCGCCTGTTATTGCCTATAGCCTGGCTGTGATGGCCTGCGGGCTGACTGCCCTGGTGCTGACGCCCCTGCGCGACGACCTGAACCTGGTCAATATCGTCATGCTGTTCCTGCTGGCGGTGGTCTTGGTTGCGGCCAGTTTGGGGCGAGGGCCGGCAGTGCTCGCCGCCTTTGTCAGCGTCGCCCTGTTCGACTTCTATTTCGTGCCGCCCCGCTTCTCCTTTGCCGTTGCCGACGCCCAGCATCTCGTCACCTTTGCCGTCATGCTGGCGGTGGCCCTGATCACCGGGGGGCTGACCGCCGGCCTGCGGCGGCAGGCCGACGCCGCCCGGGAGCGCGAACGGCGCAGCCAGGCCCTCTATGAACTGGCCCGGGATCTAGCCGGGGCGCTGACGGCGGAGCAGGTGGCGGCCATCGGCCGTTGTTTCCTCGCCCGGGTGCTGGGCTTCCAGTCGGCCCTGCTGCTCACCGATGTGCCGCCCCACCTGCAGGTGATCCCTGGTGCCGAAGATGAGTTGCCGGTGGAAATTCACCTGGCCCAGATGGCCCTGGCCCAGGGCACCCGGGTGGAGTGCGATCCCCTGGTGGGCGAAGGTTTCGCCACCGCCTACTTCCCGCTCCTGGGGCCAGTGAGCGTGCGCGGCGTGTTGGCCGTGGCGCCCCGGGAAAACGATCCCCGGCTGGTGCGGGAACAGCAGGCCCTGATGGAAACCCTGGCCTCGCTCCTGGCCATTGCCCTGGAACGGGTGCATTACGCCGAAGCGGCCCGCAGCGCCGAAGTGGCGGTGGCGGCGGAGCGCCTGCGCAGTTCCATCCTCTCCGCCCTGTCCCACGATCTGCGTACCCCCCTTACCGCCCTGCGCGGCATGGCCGAGGCCCTGGCCTGGGAGCTGCCCCCGGGCAGCGAGCCTGGGCAGCGGGAGGCCGCCGAGGCCATCCGCGACCAGGCCCTGCGCCTCTCCAGCATGGTCACCAACCTGCTGGAAATGGCCCGCCTCCAGGCCGGCAAGGTGCCCTTGCGCCTGGACTGGCAATCCCTGGAGGAGGTGCTGGGAGCGGCCCTGAAACTGCTGGAGCCGGCCCTGCAGCCGCATCCCCTTCACATCGATCTGCCCCCTGACCTGCCTCTGCTGGAATTCGATGCGGTGCTGATCGAGCGGGTGCTCTGCAACCTGCTGGAGAACGCCGCCAAATATGCCCCCGTCGATAGTCCCATTGATATCTCGGCTCGCCAGCTCGACGCCCGGGAGGGAGGGGGAGCGGAAGTTGAGGTGGTGGTGGCGGACCGAGGACCGGGCTTCCCGCCGGGCAGCGAGGGCTCCCTGTTCGATCTCTTCGTGCGCGGCGAAACCGAATCCGCCCAGCCGGGGATGGGCCTGGGCCTGGCCATCTGCCGGGCCATCGTCGAGGCCCACGGCGGCCGCATCGCTGCCGCCAACCGGCCGGAGGGTGGCGCCAGCATCCGCTTCACCCTACCTCTCCGCACGCCCCCGGTCCTGACCGACGAGGCGGAAATTCTGGCCGGCAGGAGTGACTCATGAGCGACGCCATGCAAAACGTGCTGGTGGTGGAAGATGAAGCCCAGATCCGCCGCTTTGTCCGCAGCGCCCTGGAGAGCGAGGGCTGGCGTGTCAGCGAGGCTGGCCGGGCCGACCAGGGCTTGCTGGAGGCCGGCAGGTGCGCGCCGGACCTGGTGATTCTCGACCTGGGGCTACCGGACCGGGACGGGGTGGAATTCGTGCGCGACCTGCGCGCCTGGTCGGCGGTGCCCGTGCTCATCCTTTCCGCCCGCAGCAGCGAGGAAGACAAGATCAACGCCCTGGATGCGGGGGCCGACGATTACCTGACCAAGCCCTTCGGCGTCGGCGAACTGCTCGCCCGGGTGCGTGCCCTGGGGCGCCGCCATGCCCGTCTCGGTGCCGCTGCCGCTCCTATGGTGAGTTTCGGCGAGGTGCAGGTGGACCTGTCTCGCCGCCTGGTCTTGTTCCGGGAAGAGGAAGTGCATCTCACCCCCATCGAATACCGGCTTCTCACCACCCTCCTGGCCAACGCCGGCAAGGTGCTGACCCACCGCTTCCTGCTGCGCGAGGTATGGGGCGGCGCCTATGTGAATAGCAGCCAGTACCTGCGGGTCTATGTGGGCCGGTTGCGGCAGAAGCTGGAACTGTCGCCCGCCCGGCCCCAGCATTTTCTGACCGAGACCGGCGTCGGTTACCGCTTCGAGTTGTAAGGCCAGTTACAAACCAGTAGCCCTGGCAAAGCCGGCACAAGAGAGCAAATCAATAATTCCGGGAGTCCCTGCATGACCCAACACGCCTCCGCGGCGGGAAAACCTGTCGCCCCTCTGGCCCTGGCGGCCCTGGGGGTGGTTTACGGCGATATCGGCACCAGCCCCCTATATACGGTGCATGAGGTGTTCGCCGGTACCCACCACCCGGTCCCCATCACGCCGGACAATATCCTGGGCATCCTGTCCCTGATCTTCTGGTCCCTGATGATCGTCGTCTCGATCAAGTACGTGGTCTTCATCATGCATGCCGACAACAAGGGGGAGGGGGGCGTCATGGCCCTCATGGCCCTGGTGCTGCGCGGCGCCGAGGGCAAACCCTACGCCCACGGCCTGATGCTGCTGGGCCTCTTTGGTGCCGCCCTGTTCTACGGCGACGGGGTGATCACTCCGGCTATTTCCGTCCTGTCGGCGGTGGAGGGGCTGGAAATCGCTACCCCCGCCTTCAAGCCCTTCGTCCTGCCCATCACCATCGGTGTGCTCATCGCCCTGTTCGCCTTCCAGCGCCACGGCACCGCCAGGGTCGGCCGCCTCTTCGGGCCGATCATGATCCTGTGGTTCGCCGCCCTGGCCGTCATGGGCATCGTCAATATCGCCGCCGCGCCCCAGGTCCTGGGGGCACTGGACCCGCGCCACGCCCTGCATTTCTTCGGCGTCGATCCCCGCCTGGCCTTTCTGTCCCTGGCCGCCGTGGTGCTGTCCCTGACTGGCGCCGAAGCCCTCTATGCCGACATGGGGCACTTCGGCCGCAAGCCTATCCAGATCGCCTGGTTCGGCCTGGTGCTGCCTTCCCTGCTGCTCAATTATTTCGGCCAGGGGGCCCTGCTGCTGACCGATGCCAAGGCTATCGACAACCCCTTCTACCTGCTTGCCCCCGACTGGGCCCTGATGCCCCTGGTGGTCCTGGCCACGGCGGCCACCGTGATTGCTTCCCAGGCGGTCATTTCCGGCACCTATTCCATCACCCAGCAGGCGATGCAGATGGGCTACTCCCCGCGCATGGAAGTGCAGCACACCTCGGAGCACGAGCAGGGCCAGATCTACCTGCCGGGCATCAACTGGATGCTGCTGCTGGCGGTGCTGGCCCTGGTGCTGGGCTTCGGCTCTTCCACCAACCTGGCGGCGGCCTACGGCATCGCCGTCACCGGTACCATGGTCATCACCACCATCCTGGCCTTCATCGTGGTGCGCCATGTCTGGGGCTGGAGCCTGCCGGTGGGTCTGCTGGTACTGGGCAGCTTCCTCGTCCTCGATACCGCCTTCTTCACTGCCAACGCCACCAAGATCAAGGATGGGGGCTGGTTCCCCCTGGCCTTCGGGGTCGCCCTGTTTACCGTCATGACCACCTGGAAGCGGGGGCGCCAGTTGCTGCGCGACCGCCTGGCGGCCGAGGCCATGCCGATGAAGGGCTTCCTGGAGAGCCTGTCCCTCGGTGGCGTGCACCAGACCCCGGGCACGGCGCTATTCATGACGCCGACGCCCACGGTGGTGCCCCATGCCCTGCTGCATAGCCTGAAGCACTACAAAGTGATTCACGAACGGGTGGTGATGGTGTCGGTACAGTTCTTCGATGTGCCCTACGTGCCGGAAATCGACCGGGTGGAGGTGCATCGCCTGCAGGGCAGTTTCTGGCAGGTGGCGGTGCAGTACGGCTTCAAGGACGAGCCGGACATCCCCCGGGCCCTGGAGCTGTGCGCCGAGGCCGGGCTGGTGCTGGACATGGCCGATACCTCCTTCTTCCTCAGCCGGGAAAGCCTCATCCCCCGGCTCGGCACCGGCATTGCCCTGTGGCGCGAGAAGCTGTTCATCGCCCTGTTCCGCAACGCCGGTTCGGCCACCAGCTTCTTCAAGATTCCCAGCAACCGGGTGGTGGAGCTGGGCACCCAGATCGTCCTTTGACGGGCGGCTGTCTCAGACCAGGCAGCCATGAAAAAGGGGGCGGATAATCCGCCCCCTTTTTTTGCTTTAAAGCTGGCCGGCTTAGATGCGGAAGCGCCCGGCCATGCTACTCATTTGCTCGGCCAGCTGCCGCATCTGGGCGGCTGCGTCGGAGGACTGGCCGGCAGCGGCACTGTTCTCCTCGGCGGCCTGGGCGACCCGCTCCACCTGGGTGGCGATGGACTGGCTGGCGACCCCCTGCTCGACGATGGCATCGGTGATGTCGCTCACCACCCGGGCCACTTCGGCAGTGCTGTTGCGGATGTCGGTGATGGAGCGCCCGGCCTGTTCCGCCAGCTCGACCCCCGCATCCACCTGGGTCACGGCCAGGCCCATTTCGGTCACGGCGCTGCGGGCGCTGACCTGGATTTCATTGACCATCTGGCCGATTTCTCCGGTTGCCCCGGTGGTGCGTTCCGCCAGCTTGCGCACCTCGTCCGCCACCACGGCGAAGCCGCGCCCGGCTTCCCCGGCCCGGGCCGCCTCGATGGCGGCATTGAGGGCCAGCAGGTTGGTCTGGTCGGCCACTTCCTTGATCACCTGGACCACGCCGGAGATACGCTCGGAGCGGGAGCCCAGTTCGGCGATGGTGTCCGAAACCCGGCGCACGCTATCGGCGATCTGGGCAATTTCGGCCACGGCCTTCTGGATCACCTCGCCCCCCTGGTTGGAGAATTCGCCGGCCTGACGGGCCAGGTCCAGGGCTTGGCGGGTGCCGCTGCCCACCTCGCTGATGCTGACGCTCATCTGTTCCACCGAGGCGGCCATGGCCGAAGCGGACTCGCTGGTGGCGGAGGAGGCAATGGCGGCCTGCTGGGCGTTGTCCGACAGATCGCCGGCGGCGCCGTTCACCTGGCCGATGGCGCGCAGCAGGTCGCCCAGGGTGCCCCGCAGGGAAGTCAGCAACTCGTTGAAGGCCTGGGCCGTCTCGCCTACCTCGTCCCGCTGCGCTACCGCAACGTTCTGGGTGAAGTCACCGGAACTGCTGGCGAGGGCCACGGCATTGCGGATTTTTTCCAGGGGGCCGGTCACCGAGTGGATCAGCCACCAGGCCAGGCCGATGCCACCCAGCACACCCAGGACGATGGAAGCGATGGACAGGGTGCGGGTCGACTCATATTGGGCCACTGCCTTGTCGAATTCAGCCTTCGCTTCCCGGGACTGCAGCTCCAGCAGGGACAGGGCCAGCTTGTCCACCTCGCCGCCCAGGGCCCGGTTGCCCTTGAGGAAGCGGGAAACCACGGCCAGGGAATAGTCCCCCTGGCGTAGGGCCTCTATGGTGGGCAGGGTCAGCTCGGTGGTGAAGGTGCTGTACTTGGTGGAAAAAGCGTCGGCCAGCTGCTTTTCCTCCGGCGTCAGATAGGTC
>DATEZY010000043.1:0-4804 GCA_035255085.1 Azospira sp.
ATCTGCTGCGCGACGATGGCCCCGGGCCAGCCGCCGGCCAGACCCAGGGCGATCAGGGTCGATTCCGCAATGCGCCAGCGCCCCGCCCTGGCCGCCGCCTTGTCGATGGCGTAGGCGATGAAGCAGATGGCGCTGCCGGCCAGATACCAGCTGCCGACCCAGGCGGGAACCTGCCAGCGCAGGGCGGCAAAGGCGTAGATGAGGAGAAAGGCGGCGATGGCCAGGGCGCTGGCCCGACCGCTGCTCCGCCGGGCGGAGGGTCTGTGGGTTTGCCGGGGCGGCATGGGTTTGGCTGTGTGTCAGGAAAAAATCTAAAGGAAGAAATGGGTATCCGTAATTTGTGCTTGATACGCCAGTCGTATGTTGCGCCACGGCATGCTATCGGTAAATTGTGGGGATGGCCTGCCGGTAGCGACTGGCGCAGTTCGGCCCGGTGCCGACATTCACCGCTTTGATAACACTTCGGCTACTGACTGAGCACAGCAGTCATTCACGGCATTGTCTGATAGGCGGCTGGTCGGCCGAAGCAGCCAGTCAGCAATATAACGAGAAACGACCGGTATACTCGGAAATTTGGTCACTCATTTAGAATAAATAACTCGCCGAATCTGGGAGTTCTATCCCGCCCAGAAACCGAGGGTTCTTTGTTTAGCAATGCCGCTCGCGGCTAACGATCAAGCCACAAGGCACGGTCGTAGCATTGACCATGAGTATTGAAGAAAAGACCGTTCAAAAAGCTAAGGGAGTGAGCATGTATCAGAAGATTCAGAGCGACATTGCGCAGGAATATTACAAGCAGAACTTTCCAAACGATGGCCAGCGCTTCGTTGCTTGGTACGTCCGCAATATTCATGGGCAGGACGCTAACCAGACCAAGTTTTGCATCACCGATGGTGCGGACGACAAACAGATCGATGCCATCGTAATCGATGACGAACGGTCGATTGCTTACATCATTCAGGGGAAATTTATCGAAAATTCGTTGGTCGATGCAGAGCCTTTGCGCGAGGTGCTTTCTTCCTGGGTCCAGCTCAAGGACATAGCGAAACTTCAGGAGAATGCCAATCCGAAACTCAAGCAGCGCTTGGCGGACCTTGCTACGGCGCTTGAAGATGGATACGACGTACATTTCGAGCTGATCGTAACGTCGAACCTGACGGATGCCGCCCATAAGGATCTTGCCGCATTTCAGAAATCACTAGCCGAATCGGAAGACTTGTCAGCAGCCCTCACGCTGGTAGATCCGGATGAATTGCAGAGACGGTATGACTTGGCTTTGGAGAAAGAAAACCCCTACATCACCCACAAGCTGAGTTTGGAGGAGGGAAAGTACGTCTCCATGAAACTCGCTGAAACGTCTGTGGTGCTTGCCGCCATTCCGCTGAAGTCATGCTTGAACTTTCCGGGGATCAAGGACGGAGCACTGTTCCAAAAGAATGTGCGGCAGTCGCTCGGACTAAGCAATTCGGTCAATAAGCAGATCAAGTCCACGATCTACAGTGACCGGCATCGTGATTTTTTCTTTTTCCACAATGGGATTACTGCGATCTGCAGCCAGATGAATCTGGATGGTGACGAGTTGAAGATGCAGGGGCTGAGTGTCGTGAATGGATGTCAATCATTGACCACGATTCTGTCTTGCAGTGAGCAAGTCAAAAAGCTCTCTGATACGTACGTGATGTTTCGTTTCTACGAGATTCCGCAACACGACAGAGCGGACAAGATCAGTACATCGACCAACTCGCAGTCGACGGTCAAACCACGTGATCTCCGAAGCAACGACAAGAAGGTGTTGGCACTTAAGAAGGCATTTGAGCAGCGGTATCCGGACGGCGCATTTTTGAGTAAACGGGGTGAGGTTGCTCCTGCGGGTAAGGACAAGAACAAGGTGGTTGATCTATCAGGATTGGGTAAAAATCTGATGGCGTGGCATTCTCAGCGACCGAACATTGCCTACAGCGAAACCAAGATTTTCGATAAGTACTTCGAGCAGCTTTTCAAGCGGGATTACTCACCGGAAAAGGTACTGGCGCTACAGGAGTGGATGGCCCTCGTTGAATCGCGGTGGACCAAGGATAACCCGCTGGGCTTTAACGAAACGCTGCTGGCGATGCGGTCTTATGCCCCATTCCATCATCTCTTTGCAATTTCGATGTACTTCTCGGTGGCCAGCAAACGCCCGGATCGCGTCCCAGCGCCGGATGTTGCGCTCCAACAAGCGCGAGACAAAGGCATTTCAGATTGGGTGGTGACCTTTGCCGGAAAGGCCTTGAACATGGCACTACAGAACGCCGCGAACGAAGTATTGCCAGACAATCGGGTTTTTAGCCCGAATAACTGGATGAAGGCGAAGTCCAGCTTGGCGGGAATTGCGAACGTCATTCAGACGCAGCTCACGATGCTCCCAGAAATGGGCGCCAAGGATCAATGCGATGCACTGGTGCTTGATGGCGACGCCTTTGAATATCGCTGGCAAGCGGATTGACGATTACGGCAGAATCCGCTTATTGGGGAGGAAATGACTTGTCGCGGACGGGGTTGCGTTCAGGCTAAGCCGTTGCGTCGACCGGTTGAAACCGCATCAGTTACCTGCCACTGGAGTCTTGGAAGCTCGAACGTCCGCAGAGGGTCGGGAAGTTGAGTTCGTTGGTGGTGGAAGCTGACGTTCAGCCGGCCGGAACAGCCACCGTCAGCAACCAGCAGCATTGCTGCCGTAGCTCGGGAGTGTCCCAACGGCCGCAAAGGCCGACCAGCCGAAGTAGGTTGTCCGGCAGGTTTCGGAGTGGAACTGACGCGCGAATGACCATGGTTGCGAGAGCCTGACCGGCCACTTCTGGCCCGACTCGCTCCTCCAGCAAAGCTTGAGGAAGAATGCTTGTGTGTTGCTCTCGTGCGCAACGGGAAGTCGAGCACAAGACACGGGCACCCAAAAATTTAAGAGGAAAAATCCAGGCCCGGTGCCGGGACGAAGCCCAGCCCGGGGCCGGGGGGCAGGTACAGCCGGCCCTGGTCCAGCCGGGGCGGGGTGCCCAGGTCGGCGGCCAGCCAGGATGAGGTGGCGAGGCCGTGGGCCAGGTCGCCGCCCAGGGTGGCCGCCAGGTGGGCGGCGGCGAGGACGCCGCAGGCCGATTCCAGGGCGGTGGTGACGACGCAGTCGCCGCCGGCAGCGGCGAAGCGCTGGGCCAGGGTGACGGCGGGGATCAGGCCCCCCAGGCGCGGCAGCTTGAGCACCAGGCGGCGCACGGTGCCATCGAAGAGGGCGGCGGGGGGCAGGTCGTGGAGGGATTCGTCCAGGGCCAGGGGGAAGGGCGTTTTCCCCTGCAGTGCGGCCCAGGCAACCGGGCTGGGCTCGGCCAGGGGTTCTTCCAGGGATTCGATGGGCAGGCCGGCCAGGGCGGCGACCATGGCGGCAGCGGTGCTTTGGTCCCAGGCCCGGTTGGCATCCAGGCGCAGCATCACCCCGGCTGGAAGGCGCGTGGATAGGGCTTCCAGCAATGCTATCTCCTGGGGGGAAGGCAGGATGCCGATCTTCAGCTTGAGGACATCGAAACCCGCTTCCAGATTGGCTGCCAGGGTAGCGTCGGTGAGGCTGTCCAGGGCCCCCAGGCTGCCATTGACCCGCACCGAACTGCGGCAGTCGCAGCCGCGCAGGCAGCCGGTGAGGGGGCGCCGATGGCGGCGGGCGATGAGGTCGAGCAGGGCGCATTCCAGGGCGGCCCGGGCCGCCGGGGTGGCGAAGGCGCTTTCCTGGTTGAGGGACTCCAGGAGTTCTCCGGCCTCCCGGCCCGGCACTTGGCGCTGCCAGGCGCTGAAGGCGGCCAGAGCCTGGGCTGGGGTTTCCGTGCCGATACTCGGCAGGGGGGCGCAGTCACTATAGCCGTAAGCCGTTTCGTCACTATTGCTCCCGTCTTCTTCCAGGCGCAGCAGCCAGCCTTCCCGGCAATCCAGGTTGCCGCTGGCGGTGCGCCAGGCTTGGCGGAAGGGCAGGCGGTAGGGGTGGAGGCGAAGGGCGGTGAGGGCCATGGGGGGAGTTTAGCGGCTGCGGCCCGGATGCCCAACCGATACGCCGCCCTGCATCCACTTGGCGGCCATTAAGCCGGGCTTAAGGATGGGGGCGTAGCCTTCGCCCATCGTTTGTGTGAAGGAGTGATTCATGGAAGTTCTGCACTATCGCCGGGAGCGGGTGTTCGATCCCCTGCTGCGGCTGCTGCATTGGTTCAACGCCCTGGCCATCGTTTTTCTGCTCGCCACGGAGCTGGCCGCCGAGTCCCTGGAAAAGGGGCCGGTGCGGGAGGCGGTGTGGCACGGCCACGTGCTGGTGGGCTACGGCCTGATCGCCGGCCTGGGCCTGCGCCTGGTGTGGGGCCTGGTGGGCCCGCGCCGGGCCCGCTGGGGAGACTTCTTCCACTTCCCCGTCTGGCTGCGCCGCCAGAAGGCCGACACTGCCGCCTTCGGCCACGACGCCTGGGCCAGCCTGGCCTACCTGGGCGTCTACGGGGTGCTGATCGGCATGGGCGTGACGGGCCTAGTGGCCGCCGCCGGCATGTTCCAGCTCGGGCCCCTGGCCGATTCGGGCATCACCAAGGAGCTGGCCCACAGCTTCAAGGAAGTGCATGAACTGGGCGCCAACCTGATCTGGGCCTTCATCGTCCTGCACATCGGTGCCCTGATTTTCCACGAGCGCCGGGGCACCCCCATGGCCCAGGCCATGGTCAGCGGCTACCAGTACCGGGTGACGGATGAGGCGAAGTAAGCGCGGTAGGCACAAAGCCGACTGAAACAAGGAAAAAGGGACCGCTGCCGG
>DATEZY010000044.1:0-30688 GCA_035255085.1 Azospira sp.
GGCCTTGAGGCGAATGTTCGGGTATTGGGCGAACAGGCGGTCGAGGGTGGGCTTCTTGGCGGCGGCGATGGCGCTGCCCACGTCGGTCTTGGGAATGCCGTAGCCGTCCATGACGATGATGACGACGGGGCCGGGAACGCCGGGGAAGGAGGAGAGCTTCTGCAGCATGGGGAAATCCTGGAGGGAGCTATTCGGAAAAGCCGAGCGGCAGCGGTAAGATGCGCCGCCGCGGCGCCGGGCGAAGTATCCTAGCCACAAACCCATCAGTCAATCCGCGAGGGGAGGATCTCCATGGCAGAACAAGCGCAGGGTAGTAGCGGTCTGGCCCTCAACCTGGCCCTCCAGGGCGGGGGCGCCCACGGCGCCTACAGCTGGGGGGTGCTCGACTGCCTGCTGCAGGATGGGCGCTTCGGTTTCGATGGCATCAGCGGCACCAGCGCCGGGGCCATGAACGCCCTGGTGCTGGCCGATGGCCTGCTGAAGGGCGGCCGGGAAGGGGCACGGCAGGCCCTGGAGGAATTCTGGCGGGCCATCGCCACCAGTGTGCCCATGGAGTTTTCCATGCCGGTGCTGGGCGGCGAGGGCGTGGCCCTGCTCCCCGCCACCCGCATGATGCTCAACTGGACCCAGTACCTCTCGCCCTACCAGCTCAACCCCCTCAACTTCAATCCCCTGCGCCAGCTGCTGCGGGAGCGGGTAGATTTCGACGGCCTGCGCCGCCACAGCCCGGTGCGCCTGTTCCTGGCGGCGACTAATGCCAACACGGGCAAGCTGCGCCTGTTCCGCAATCCGGAACTGAGCGTGGACGCGGTGCTGGCCTCGGCCTGCCTGCCCATGCTGCATCACGCCATCGAAATCGACGGCGAGCCCTACTGGGATGGCGGCTATTCGGCGAATCCGGCGGTGTTTCCCCTGTTCTACGAGTGCGACAGTCCGGAAATCCTGCTGGTGCTGCTGGCGCCCCCGAGCTATGGCGAGGTACCGACCACGGTGGAGGAGATCCGCGCCCGGGCCATGGAGCTGGCTTTCAACACCAGCGTGCTGCGGGAGATGCTGCTCTTCGCCAACGTCATCGACTTCTCCCGGCGCCCGGGCCTGGAGGCCGGGGGATTTGAAAAACGTATCCTCCATACCCATTTCCACCTCATCGAGGCGGAAGACCTGCTGCTCCAGTTCGGCTCAGAAACCAAGGTGGCCGCCGACTGGTCCTTCCTGGAAAAGCTCCACGACCTGGGTTATGCCCAGACCCGGACCTGGCTCGATGCCCACGCCGGGGAAGTGGGGGTGAAGGATTCCTTCGACCTGGCAGCGCGCTTCCGCCTCTGATTTTTAGAAGAGTTCTAGTGAGAATCCCATGAGTGAAAACGACCTGAGCGACCTGAGTCCCGAAGCCCGCCACCAGCGCTGGCGTGAGCGTCGCCTGTCGGAACTGACGGGGCCGGAAAGCTGGCCTGGCCTGATCGGCCTGATCTGGCTGGAGCCCGGCGCCAATGCCGTGGGTTCGGCCCCGGAATGCCCGGTGCGCCTGCCCGAGGGGCCGGCCCGTCTGGGCGTGCTCGATTGCCAGGGGGGCAGCGTCCTGTGGCTGCCCGAAGGGGGCGCGCCGATACCCCTGCTGACCGATGCCCAGGGGGAACCCACCCCGGTGGCCTGGGGCAGCTTCAAGTTTTTCGTCATCGAGCGGGAAGGCCGCCTGGCGGTGCGCCTGCGGGACCTAGCGTGGCAGGAAAAGCGCCCGTTCGCCGGCATCGAATGCTTTCCCTACGACCCGGCCTGGCGCATCGAGGCGGACTGGGAGACCCTGGCCGAGCCGGTGCGGATGGAAGTGCCCAGCGTTACGGGGGAGCTGAAAACGGTGGAAGTGCGCCACCGGGCGGTATTTGCCCATGAGGGCGAGAACATCGCCCTGCTGCCCATGGAGGTGGACGAGGATGGGGCGTTTTTCGTCTTCCGCGATACCACCAGCGGTCGTCTGACCTACGGCGCCGGCCGCTTCCTGCGTGCCCAACCGGCCCGGGACGGCAAGCTGGTGCTCGATTTCAACCGGGCCTACAGCCCACCCTGCGCCTTCACCCCCTTTGCCACCTGCCCCCTGCCGCCGCCGGAGAACTGGCTGGGGCTGGCCGTTACGGCCGGCGAGCTGAAATACCAGGGCGACCATTGAAGCAAGAAGGAGTATCCATGCGCGTTTCCATCCCCCTCGAACAGGCCTACAAGCTGCTCAACCATGGCCCGGTGACCCTGGTGAGCAGTGCCCACGGCGGCCGGCGCAATGTCATGGCGGCCTCCTGGGCCATGCCCCTGGATTTTTCCCCGCCCAAGGTGGCGGTGGTGATCGACAAAGGCGCCTACACCCGGGAACTGGTGGAGGCGTCGGGGGAACTGGTGCTGGCCGTGCCCGCCCGCCAGATGGCGGCGGCGGTATTGGCGGTGGGCAATTGCAGTGGCCGGGAGCAGGATAAGTTCGCCGCCCTCGGGTTGCAGGGGGTGCCGGGGAGCAAGGTCGAAGCGCCCCTGGTGGACGGCTGTGTCGCCTGGCTGGAGTGCCGGGTGCTTGCGGAACCCCACAACCAGCAGACCTACGACCTGTTCCTGGCCGAGGTGGTGGCGGCCTGGGCCGATGCTCGGGTGTTCCAGGACGGACGCTGGGTGTTTTCAGACGATCCTGACGATCCCCTGCGCACCCTGCACTACGTGGCCGGCGGCCAGTTCTTTGTCACCGGCCAGGCCCTGGAGGTCTCCCCGGCGGATCAGGCCGCCTAGGAGACAGGGGCTGCGCCGCGCGTCAGTGGGGGAGGGGGATGCCGGCAGCTTCGAAGGCGTAGCTGCCTTCCGGCGGGGCGCAGTCGAAGCAGGAGGCGCTACTGGGCTGATCAAGGACTTGTTGGGCCAGCAGGTAGGCCACATCGGGCTGGCGGACGCAGGCTTCCCGGATCAGGGCGACGGCTTCGCTGTCTTTTTGCTGCAACTGCACATGGCTCAGGCGTTGCAGGAGGGTGGTGAGTTGTTGGCGTTCCAGGCTGTTCATGGCAGGCTCCTTGGGCACAGGTGCTTCGGATGAAGCCCATTCTGCACCTTAAATTTGCTGCATTGCAACAAGTTTAACGAGCCAGCTCAGGATTGGTTGATACGGCGGCCAAATATTTGGCGCCTGCACCTGTACCGGCAGGTCCCCCCGGTGGAGTTGGCAGGCCCCCAGTTGGGGGTGGGCCAAGCCTCATCCCCGCTGCTGGAAAAAGCGCCGGGGAGATTCGCCGAAAGCGCGTTTGAACATGGCGGAAAAGGCGCTGGGGCTGGCGTAGCCCAGTTCGGCCGCCACCTCGGCCAGGCTGCGCCCCTGGGCCACCAGGGCGGCGGCCCGGGACAGGCGTAATTGCTGGCGCCAAGCGCCGAAGGCCAGGCCGAGTTCCTTCTGGAACAGGCGGGCCAGGGTGCGGGCGCTGGCCCCGACCTGGGCGGACCACTCCTCCAGGGTCAGGTCCGTGGCGGGGTCGTCCAGCAGGGCCTGGCACAGGGCCATCAGGCGCCGGTCCCGGGGTAGGGGCAGGCCCAGGGAAAGGGGGCGGGCCTGGCGTATTTCTTCCACCAGCAGGCCTACCATCAGGCTGCGCCGGGGCTCTTCCGGTGCCGGCGTGGCGGCGATGGCCTCGCTCAGGGAACGCATCAGGTCGGAAACCTCCACCACCCGGCAGGCGTCCAGAGGCAGGGGAGCGGCGCCGGGATCGACGTAAAGGGTGCGCAGTTCCACCCGACCCAGCATCACCACGCAATGGACGACCTGGGGGGGAATCCAGATAGCCCGGTAGGGCGGCACGATCCAGGCAGTGTCCGCGGTGGACAGGCGCATGGTGCCGGCGGTGGGGTAGGCCAGCTGCGCCCAGTCGTGGCTGTGCCAGGGGATTTCCACGTCAGCCGGGGCCTTGCGCAGATTCACCGTGACCGGCTCGGCAGGCGAGGGCGGCCGCCGGGGCAGGGGATCGTAGCGCAGGCGGGGCTTGGCGGCGGTGGGCGTGGTGGTGGGCGACATGGCGGCAGTTCCTTCTCCAGACATCCGGTGGCTTGGCAGTTTTGCGACAATTATTGTCTGTCTGCCGTATTCGTGCCAAGTGGGGGCGGGCTAGGATGCGACTGTGTCAATTTTGTGAGGAGTCGGGCCATGGCGACCGATACCGCTGCTGTTGCTCCCGTGAATCCCTCCGGCGCCGCCGAGCTTGGCTCCGCACAGGCGGCTGCCGATAGGATGGCTACTGATAGGGCGGCCAGCCGGCAGGAATATTCCACCATCGCCGTGGTTGGCTTTGCCCACGGCGTTTCCCACTTCTTCCACCTGCTGCTGGCGCCCCTGTTCCCCTGGCTGATGCGGGACTTCGGCCTCAACTTCACCCAGGTGGGGGCCACCATGACCCTGTTTTTTGTCATCTCCGGCATTGGCCAGGCCCTGGCCGGCTTTGCCGTGGATCGTTTCGGCGGGCGGCGGGTGCTGTGGTTCGGGGTGTGCTGCCTTGCAGCCGCCGGAGTTGCCCTGTCCCTGGCCCAGGACTACAGCGGTTTGTTCCTGGCGGCGGGGCTGGCCGGCATGGGCAATGCGGTCTTTCATCCGGCCGATTTCACCATCCTCAATCGCCATGTGTCCGGGCCCCGGCTGGGCCATGCCTTTTCCATCCATGGCCTCGCCGGCAACCTGGGCTGGGCCGCGGCGCCCGCCTTCCTGACCGGCATCGCCGCACTAGCCGGTTGGCGGACGGCCGCGCTGGGTGCGGCGGGCGTGGCCTTGCTCGCCCTGGCGGTACTCATCGCCTTTCGCCGGCTGATGGCCGATCCGCCGCGGCATGAGGCGGAGAGCCATGCTGGAAGCGGGGCTTCGGCCTTCGCCTTCCTCAAGATCGGGGCGGTGTGGCTGTGTTTCGGCTTCTTCCTGTTCACCACCACCGCTTTCGGCGCCTTCCAGAACTTCGGTTCGCCGGTGCTGCAGCAGGTCTATGGCCTTTCCGTGGCGGTGGCGGCCAGCGCTATCACCGCCTTCCTGCTTGGCGGCGCCGGCGGCATGGCCCTGGGGGGCTTTCTCGCCAACAAGGGCATGGCCCACGACCGGCGCATCGCCCTAGTGCTGACTTTGGCCGCCATGCTGGGCCTGTTTCTCTCCACCGGGATCTTGCCGGGGCCGGCAGTGCCGGTGGCCATGGCCCTGCTCGGGTTCTGCAACGGGCTGGTGGGCCCCTCCCGGGACCTGCTGGTGCGCCGGGTGACCGCCGCCCGTTTTGGCCAGAAGGCCTTCGGCCGGGTCTATGGCTTTGTTTATTCGGGACTGGATACGGGGCTGGCCCTGTCGCCCCTGCTGTTTGGGCCCTTCCTCGATGCCGGGCGTTTTGCGGCCGTACTGGTGGGGGTGGCGATCCTGCAGTGCCTGGCGGTGTTGACGGCCCTGCGGGTGGGCAAGCAGGCGGAGTGAGCAGGCGAAGCGAGGTGCCGCGCCGGAGTCCTCAAGGATTCCGGCAGGGCCCTGTTGGGGTGGGGGCGCTAGTCCTCCTTCAGGTGCCTAGACGCAGGCCAGGGTCTGCCGGCCCCACCAGTTCTGGCCCGGGGCCAGTTCGATGGGCTGCATGACGGCAGCGGGTTCGACGCAGAGCATGTGGCGGAAGCCGTTGGGCGGCATGTCGTCCAGCTCGGCGCATTTGTATTCCCAGGGGTTCCACACCACCATCTCGCTGAAACCTTCGTGGTACAGGGCCACGGTGCGGCGGCCGTCCTGGAGCATGAGGGGGCGGCGAACGCTGGTGTAGAGCCGGTCCACCTCGTCGTCCACCAGCAGTTCGGTGCCCGTGTCCTCCTTGTCCTGGCCATCGCAGCGGTCCCGGTAGCGCAGGCCGTGGAGACCGGTGAGGGGTGATTGTTCCACTTCCTTCACCTTCAGGTAGGTATGCAGGGCGGCCTGGAAGTCGAAGGAAGGCCCCCCTTCCTCTTCAGTGTTTTCCACATCCAGTTCCAGGTCGAGCCGGCTGCCGCTGACGGCGACGGTGAATTCGGCACGGAAGCGATGGGGCCAGAGGTCTTCGGTGACCTCGTCGCTGTTAAGGGTGAATACGGCGATGACGGAATCTTCGAACTGGCGGATGTCGGTCACTTCCCAGGCGCTGGTGCGGGCAAAACCGTGGCGGGGCAAGGGGCCGTTGTCGGCGAACTGAGGAAAGATGAGGGGGACGCCGCCCCGGATCGGGGTGTCGCTCTCGAAGCGGGCCCGGGGGCTGAGGTAGAGCTGTTCGCTGCCGCCGGCAGGAATCCAGGAAACCACCTGGGCGCCGAGGCAGGTGACGATGGCGGTGGCGCCGTCGGGAGCGGTGAGGCGCACGGCCTCCAGGCCGTTGAAATCGAAAGTGGGGAAAGTCATGGGGCTGCCTGTGGTCGGTTCAGCAAAGGCCGGCATTGTAGCGCCGGGGCGCCGGCAGGGCGACAGGAAGCGGGAGGGCTGATGCCGTGGAGCGGGGGGGCATGATCCCGGGGCAGGGAAAGCGTCCCTCGCCCCGGGCTGTGGTGCTTATTTTGCCTTGCGGCGGCTGACGGCGGTGCGCGCCTTGGCCGTAGCGCTGGTCGTAGCGGTAGCGGCGGCAGTGGCAGTAGTCGCTGCAGTTGCGGTGGGAGCGGCGGTGGTAGGTGCAGTAGCGACAGTGGCAGTCGCAGTCGCCTCGGCGGTCACTTCCTCTTCCAGCTGCTCCACGGCCTGGACGGCGTTGTCGGCAATATTGGCGACGGTGGAGTCCAGGGTGGACACGGCATTCTTGAGGATGGAAATGGCGTTGATGCCTTCCGGCGGGGTGACCTTGCCGGCCTTGTCGATGGCGTAGGCCAGGTATTTGTTCATGCCGTGGGCGTGGGATTCGAAGCTGCGGATGGTGTGTTCCTGAACCGCTGCAATGCCTTCGAACCATTCCCGGGTCAGGAGCAGGGTGTGCTGCTTGAGGATCTCGGCGGCGGGGCCGGGCTTGGGCAGGCCGTTCTCGTGGCGCTCTTCGCGCAGGGCAGCCAGGCATTCGCGCTGGGCAGCCAGGCAGCGGTTGATGGTCTGCTCGCCGTGTTGCAGGACCAGGGCGGCGATGCTGGAAAAGTGGGCGAGGGTGTCGAGGTGCAGGGTGGCGGCAGGGGGATTGAGGTAATACATGGGCAGCATCCGCAATAAGGGAGATAAATTGCCTTTAGAGGCAGGGGCTTAGGTTGTTTTTATGGCGTGATAATAACATCTCGCTGCCCCAGGCGGGCCACCTCGCCATGCCGGAAGCAATCCGTGGTGTGGTCATTCACCATGCCGGTGGCTTGCATGAAGGCGTAGCAGATGGTGGAGCCGACAAATTTGAAACCGCGCCGGGCGAGGTCCTTGCTCATGGCGTCGGATTGCGCCGTGCGGCTCGGCACCTGGCTGAGGTCGGACCACTGGTTCTGGCGGGGACGGCCATCGACGAAGTCCCACAGGTAGGCGGCAAAGCTGCCGTGGGCTGCCCGGGTTTCCAGGTAGGCCCGGGCGTTGGCGACGCAGGCTTTAACCTTGAGCCGGTTGCGCACGATGCCGGGGTCGGCCAGGAGGGCGGCGAGGCGGGTTTCGTCGTAGCTGGCGATTTTTTCCGCATCGAAGTCATCCAGGGCGCGGCGGTAGTTTTCCCGCTTGCGCAGGATGGTGATCCAGGAGAGCCCGGCCTGGGCGCCTTCAAGAATGAGAAACTCGAACAGGCGCCGGTCGTCGGTGAGGGGAACGCCCCATTCCTTGTCGTGGTAGGCGGTGTAGAGTGGGTCGTTGCTGACCCAGGCGCAGCGGCAGGGCATGAAAATTCCTCGGCAGGGGTGGCACTTTAGTGCAGGCAGAGAGTCGAAAGTCTTGAAAACAGTCGCTTCGGACCCATATCAGGGGTAAAGGGCACCGTTGGTGTCGTCGGTACAGTAGGGAGGATACCGCCATGCACATCGTCTATAACAGCGACCAGTTCGAGGTGCTGGCCTATCCGGCTGAGCACGGGCTGGAATTGGTGGATAAGGCCGGGCAGCGCAGCCTGTTTATCCAGGGTGAAATCGCGGATCGCTTCCATCAATCCATGCGTGAGGTGGTAGGTGAGGGCGTCGATTCGGAAACGGTGGACGATTTCCTCGACGAGTATTGCTCGGGCAGCGCCCAGCCCATCGTCTTCCATTAGATTTTCTCAGCACCATGAAAAACGGCGAGCCCGAGGGCCCGCCGTTTTTTATTGCTAGCGCAGGGGGTTAGCCCTTCAGGTCGGGAAAGTCTTCCTCGAAGAATTCCCACTCGCCCTTCTCGTTGGCGTTGCGGCGCTTGGCTTCGTTGGCCCGCAGTTCGACGCGGCGGATTTTGCCGGAGATGGTCTTGGGCAGATCAGAGAACTCCAGGCGGCGGATGCGCTTGTAGGGAGCCAGATTGGCGCGCAGGAAGGTGAAGATGTCCTTGGCCAGCTCCTTGGAGGGCTTTTCGCCCTGGCGCAGGATGATGAAGGCCTTGGGCACGGCCAGACGCACGGGATCGGGGGAAGGCACCACGGCCGCTTCGCCGATGGCCGGGTGCTCGATCAGCACGGATTCCAGCTCAAAGGGGGAAATGCGGTAGTCGGATGCCTTGAACACGTCGTCGGCGCGGCCCACGTAGGTGATGTAGCCTTCTTCGTCCTTGGTCGCCACGTCGCCGGTGTGATAGACGCCGTCGCGCATCACTTCTGCCGTCTTCTCGGCGTCGCCGGAGTAGCCCACCATCAGGCCCAGGGGGCGCGGGTTGAGCTTGAGGGAGATTTCGCCCTCGGCGGCTTCGTTGCCTTCGCTATCCACCAGGACCACCTGGTAGCCCGGCAGGGGGCGGCCCATGGAGCCGGGCTTGAGGATCTGGCCCGGGGTGTTGCCGATTTCGGCGGTGGTCTCGGTCTGGCCGAAGCCGTCGCGGATGGTGATGTTCCAGGCGCTCTGGATCTGGTCGATGATTTCCGGGTTGAGGGGCTCGCCGGCACCGATCAGTTCGCGGATCTTCAGGCGGCTCTTATAGGCGGCCAGGTCTTCCTGGATCATCATGCGCCACACGGTGGGGGGGGCGCACATGGTGGTGACCTGGTACTTCTCCAGCACGTTGAGCATGGACTTGGCGGAGAAGCGGCTGTAGTTGTAGAGGAAGATGCAGGCGCCAGCGTTCCAGGGGGCGAAGAAGCAGCTCCAGGCATGCTTGGCCCAGCCCGGGGAGGAAATGTTGAGGTGGATGTCGCCGGGCTGTAGGCCGATCCAGTACATGGTGGACAGGTGGCCTACCGGGTAGCTCTGGTGCGTGTGCAGCACCAGCTTGGGCTTGGAGGTGGTACCGGAGGTGAAGTATAGCAGCAGGGGGTCGGAGACCTTGGTGGCGGCATCCGGGGTGTAGTCGGCGGCGGCCTGGTGGCTGTCCTTGAAGGACTTCCAGCCGGCGGGTTCGCCACCGACGCAGATGCGGGTGTAGTCGCCGGCCAGGTCGGCGAACTTGTCGGTGTGGGCCGCGCCGATGATGACGTGCTTGACCTGGCCGCGATCCAGGCGGTCGCGTAGGTCTTCCGGGGTGAGCAGGGTGGTGGCGGGAATCAGTACGGCGCCCAGCTTGATACAGCCGAGCATGGTTTCCCACAGGGGCACTTCGTTGCCCAGCATCATCAGGATGCGGTCGCCCCGCTTGACGCCCTGGGCCTTGAGCCAGTTGGCCACCTGGTTGGAACGGGCGGACATCTGGGCGAAGGAAATCTTGTGTTCGGTGCCGTCTTCTTCAACGATCCACAGGGCCGGCTTGTCGTTGCCGCGGGCCATGACGTCGAAGTGGTCCAGGGCCCAGTTGAACTCGGTCAGCTGGGGCCACTGGAAGCCGTTGTAGGCGGTGGTGTAGTCGGTGCGGTGGGCCAGCAGGAAGTCGCGGGCCTTCAGAAAGGCTTCAGTAGCGGACAACATGTTCTCCTCTGTTTCGTCGTTCAGTATGAAAAAACTACCCAAGTGCTACTCGCGACGGAGCAGGAAGAACGGACACGCCTGTGTGGTCAGGCTGCCCTGAGATCGAGAAGTGGCCGGTGGCCGGCCCGACTCCCCCCTGCTTGAATCGCGTAACGCGTTTTATATTGTTTATTTACGTTGACGTTAACGTAACGAAATCCGCGGTGTCAAGGCAGGAAGTCAGGCAGGAAGCAAGGCAGCTACGCGTATTCGGGAGGCAGGGCGAAAATCCGGGCAGTTGGGCTATAATCCGAGCCTCGCTTTCAACCGTTTAATCATTGGAGTCCCTGGCATGGCCCTGTACGAATCCGATCACACCAAGTTCATGCGTGAAATGCTGGAAAAGAACCCGCAATGGGTGGAAGACCAGCGCCAGGGCCGGGCCCTCTGGTGGGACAAGGAAATTTCCGTGGATGAACTGCAGCGCAACCGGGAATCCCGGGTGGCGCAGAAGCCTTACCCCTACGACGTGGGTAACCGGTAAAAAGCCAGGTGATAGCGGGCTCGCTAATACCGCACTGATTCCGTGCTCCCGTCCTTGACGGGCTGGGAGCAAGCGTTACGCTACAGCAGCGATACGCCAAAGAAAAACGGCAAGGTCCCAGGACCTTGCCGTTTTTCTTTGTTGGCGGGGGCGAGGCATTCCGGGGCCCCACCTGCATGCCGGTGAGGTCCGGACCTCGCCCCCTTGACCGTTGCCCTCCGGATCAGTCGTCCAGGGGCTTGATGACCCGCTTCACAGCCGGATCCTCGGGGTGGGGGTGGATGTTGAAGCCCAGGCTGGTCATCAGCTTGAACATCTTGGTGTTCATGGACAGGACATCGCCCACCACGGCCCGATAGCCCTTGGCCCGGGCGCACTCGATCAAGGCGGACATGAGCTTGCGGCCCACCCCCCGCTTCTGCCAGCCATCGGCCACGGCTAGGGCGAATTCCACCGTTTCCCCATCCGGGTTGGAGACATAGCGGGAGACGCCGACCTGGACTTCATGGCCGTCTTCCTCGGTGACGGCAACGAAGGCCATTTCCCGGTCGTAGTCAATCTGGGTGAAGCGCACCAGCATGGACTGGGTCAGCTCCCGCAGGGTGTCCATGAAGCGGAAGTACTTGGACTCGTCGGAAAGAACGGCGACGAAGGCCTTTTCCATTTCCGCATCCTCCGGTCGGATGGGCCGAATGGTGACGACCTGACCATCGGGCAGAACCCACTCCTCCGTCAGATGGGCCGGGTAGGGGTGGATGGCCATGTGGGCGTAACGGTCGCCGACGGAGGGAGCGAAGTCGATGACGATGCGGGCGTCGGCGGCGATGGCACCGTTCTCGTCCACGATCAGCGGGTTCAAGTCCAGTTCCTGGATCCAGGGGAGTTCGCACACCATGTGGGAGATGCGCAGCAGCACGTCTTCCAGGGCCGCCATGTTGACCGGCGGCATGGTGCGGTATTCGCCCAGGAGCTTGGCGGCGCGGGTGGATTGGATCAGGTCTTCGGCCAGGTAGCTGTTCAGGGGCGGCAGGGCGATGGCGGTGTCGCCGAAAATCTCATATTCGGCGCCGCCGACGCCAAAGGTGATGACCGGGCCGAAAATGTGGTCCCGGATCACGCCGACCCGCAGTTCCCGGCCATTGGGGCGGGCCACAAAGGGCTCGATGGAGACCCCGTTGATGCGGGCACTGGGCACGTTGCGGCTGACCGTATCGATGATGTCGTGGTAACCGTTGCGTACCGCCGCTGCTGTGGCAATGTTGAGGCGCACGCCGCCCACTTCGGACTTGCGGACCAAGTCCGGCGAGTCCACCTTCATGGCGATGGGGAAACCGATCTGCTCGGCCAGGAGCAGGGCCTCGGTGGGGGTGCGGGCGACCATGGTCTGGGCTACCGGAATCTTGAAGGCCCGCAGCACGGACTTGGATTCCATTTCCGACAGCACCTTGCGCCGTTCGGCCAGGACCGCCTCGATCAGCATCTTGGCACCCTCGGCGCTGGTGGCGGCCTGCTTGGAAATGGGTTCGGGGGTCTGTAGCAGGAGCTTCTGGTTACGATAGTAGGTGGAAATATGGGAGAACAGATCCACTGCCGTTTCCGGCATGCGGAAGGCCGGAATGCCGGCTTCGGTGAGCAGGCGGCGGCTGGAGAGGGTCTGTTCCTCGCCCATCCAGCAGGCGACGATGGGCTTGGTACAAGTTTCGCTGGCGGCGATCACCGCCTTGGCCACTTCCTCGGGCTCGGTCATGGCCTGGGGGCTGAGCATCACCAGGATGCCATCCACTTCCGGATCCTGGGTCACGGCCATGATGGCGTCCCGGTAGCGTTCCGGGGTGGCGTCGCCGACGATGTCCACCGGGTTGCTGTGGGACCAGTGGGCCGGCAGGCAGGCATTGAGGGCGGCGATGGTGCTCTGGCTCAGGTTAACCAGGGGAATGCCCAGTTCGGTCGCCCGGTCTGCCGCCATGGCGCCGGGGCCGCCGCCGTTGGTCATGATCAGCAGGCGGTTGCCTTCGGGGTGGAACTTGGTGGCCAGGCCCTTGGCGGCGTAGAACAGCTGGCCGATGTTGCGTACCCGGACCACGCCGGCGCGCTTCACGGCGGCGTCGAATACCGCGTCGGAGCCGCTGGAAATGCCCGAATGGACCTGGGCGGCGGCAGAGCCGGATTCGTAGCGGCCGGCCTTGAGCAGGACGATGGGCTTGATGCGGGCGGCGGAGCGCAGGGCGCTCATGAAACGCCGGGAATTACGGATGCCTTCCACGTACATCAGGATGTAGCGGGTGCGGTTGTCGTAGACCAGGTAATCGAGAATGGCGCCGATATCCACGTCGCTGGAACCGCCGATGGAAACCACCGAGGAGAAGCCCACGTCGTTGGCCTTGGCCCAGTCGAGAATGGCGGTGCACAGGGCGCCGGACTGGGAAACCAGGGCCAGGTTGCCCGGCTTGGCGGAAATTTTGGCGAAGGTGGCGTTCATGCCCACCGTCGGGCGGATCAGGCCGAGACAGTTGGGGCCCAGGATGCGTACGCCGTAGCTGCGGGCGATTTCCAGCATCTTGCGTTCCAGGGCGGCACCGACGTGGCCCGCTTCGGAGAAACCAGCGGCGATAACGACGGCGTACTTGACGCCGCTGCGGCCGCATTGCTCGATAATGGCCGGTACGGTCTGGGGACGGGTGGCGATGACGGCCAGATCCACCCGGGCGCCGATATCCTCAATGGATTTGTAGGCGGCTACCCCTTGCACCGTTTCATGCTTGGGGTTGATGGGGTAGAGGCGGCCTTTGTAACCGGCATCCACCATATTCTTGAAAATGATATTGCCGACAGACTGCTCCCGGTCCGAGGCGCCGATGATGGCGACCGACTTGGGTTCGAACAGGCTGGTGAGATAGTGTTCTTCTTCGTGCATGGCTGCCCCGATTTATCGTCGTTGATGTCCTTGATCGGGCACTCCTGCGGTGCGTCCGATCCCGGCTTTGGTCTATGCCAATGGTTATTGTGCAATGCAAAAATCTAGCACAAATAGTAGACCGCGTCTTGTGGGGAAATCCACAAGAAGGGTGTGTCATTTGATCCAGGTCAGTAAAGTTTCAAATACAGGGCTTTTACGCTATAGCCCGCATGCTTGGCTATCGCTTGAGGGTGAAAGGCAGGATTTCAGCCAGCCGCAGCAAGCCCGGATCAGTAGCAGCAGATTATATTGCACTGCAACATAATCTACTGCTACATGGAGATCTAAGAGCCAGGCGTGCTTATATCAATTTAGGAGTATGAAATCCATGAACAGCCTTCCAAGCCTCACCCCATCGGCCTGGATTACCCGTTTCGCGCCCTTGATTCCCGCTTCAGGGGGTGTGCTCGATCTGGCCTGTGGGCAGGGGCGCCATGCCCGTTTTCTGGCAGGACTGGGCTTGGCGGTAGAGGCGGTGGATCGGGATGAGGTCGCCTTGGCGTCCCTCGCCTCAATCCCGGGAGTAACGGTGCGCTGTGCTGATCTGGAGGTTGGTGCCTGGCCTTATGCTGGCCAGCGCTTTGCCGGCATAGTCGTTACTCGCTACCTGTACCGCCCGCTGCTGCCCTTGCTGCTCGATGCCCTGGCCAAGGGCGGGGTGCTGCTCTACGAAACCTTCATGGTGGGGCAGGAGCGTTTCGGCCGGCCGAGCAACCCGGACTTTCTCCTGCGCTCCCAGGAATTGCTGGACCTGGCTCGGGCCGGGGGGCTGCGGGTGCTGGCTTACGAGGAAGGGGAGCAGCCCGGGCCGGCGATGCTGCAGCGCCTCTGTGCCGTGCGGGGATAAGGCCGCCGGGGCTAAGGTGGGGGACTGGCATGGGGCTGGCGAGCCCCGCCTACTTGATTTTGCCGGCTAGCCGGCCAGGATCGCTGCCGCCAGCCGTTCGATGCCGGCATCGGAGAGATCGTCGGTTTCCAGGCTGCGGGGCTGCTGAAAGCCGGCGTAATTGCGATTCTGGGAGCGCTGGTAGTGGGGGTCGTAATGCCGTGCCAGCAGGTCACGCACCAGTTCCGTCCAGGCCTGGTGGTCGATGAAGCCGTTCCACAGGGCGAGGGTTTCTCCGCCCACCAGGTCCTTGAGGCAGGCGAGGCGGGTTCTGAGCCAGTCCGGGTCTGCCGGAAAATAGGCGTAATCCCGCAGCAGGTAATCCACCCGGGCATCCAGGCTGGCGTCGATCTGCACGCAGGCGCTGGCGCGCATGGCATCCACCAGGGCGGCGGGCAGGCGCAGGCGGCCGATGGTGCGGCTTTCCGCCTCCACATAGACCGGGCGGGACGGATCCAGGGCCTGCAGGCTTTGCCACATCAGGGTGTCGAAACCCTTCTGGGCCGGCTGGGCTTCTCCGGGCAGGGGGCCGAGGACCGAGCCCTTGTGGGCCGCCAGGGTTTCCAGGTCGAGGATCTGTCCGCCCTGGCGGCCGATGGCCTGCAATACCCGGGTCTTGGCGCTGCCGGTGGGGCCGCACAGGACCTGGTAGGTGTAGCGTTGGGGCAGGGTTTCCAGGGTTTCCAGCACCTGGCCGCGGTAGGCCTTGTAGCCTCCTTCCAGCTTGTCGGCCCGCCAGCCGATCTGGCGGAAGATGATTTGCATCGCGCCGCTGCGCTGGCCGCCGCGCCAGCAGTATATGAGGGGGTGCCACTCCTTGGGACGATCGTGAAAGCGCTCCTGCAGGTGGCGGGCGATGTTGATGGCGATCAGGGCGGCGCCCACCTTCTTGGCCTCGAAGGGGGATACCTGTTTGTACAGGGTGCCGACCCGCACCCGTTCTTCGTCGGAGAGCACCGGGCAGTTGATGGCGCCGGGGATGTGGTCCTCGGCGTATTCGGCGGGAGTGCGGACGTCGATGATTTCCTGGTAGTCGGCGAGCTGTGCTACGGTGACGAGCCCTGATGGCTTCATGGCGGTAAGATTCTTGGTTGGCGCGAGGGCGCCATTCTACCGCCAGCCTCGGCAATACCCCAGATTCCTCGCTGATTCAGATCATGGACGACATCAAACTCACTTCCTTTTCCCACGGTGGCGGCTGCGGCTGCAAGATCGCGCCGGCCGTGCTCTCCCAGATCCTCGCTGCCTCCCCGGCAGCCCTGATTCCGCCCGAGTTGCTGGTCGGCACCGAGTCCTCGGACGATGCCGCCGTCTACAAGCTCAACGACGAGCAGGCCCTGGTGGCCACTACCGACTTCTTCACCCCGATCGTCGACGATGCCTACGATTTCGGCCGTATCGCCGCCACCAACGCCATCTCCGACGTATATGCCATGGGGGGGACGCCGATCCTGGCCCTGGCCTTGGTCGGTATGCCCTTGGACAAGCTGCCCCTGTCGGTCATCGAACGCATCCTCTCCGGTGGCGCCTCGGTTTGCCGCGATGCAGGCATCCCCATTGCCGGTGGCCATTCTATCGACGTGCTGGAGCCCATCTATGGCCTGGTGGCCCTGGGGCTGGTGCATCCGGACAAGGTCAAGCGCAACGACCAGGCCCGGGCCGGGGATGTGCTGATCCTGGGCAAGCCCCTGGGAGTGGGTATCCTGTCCGCCGCCCTGAAGAAAGGCAAACTGTCGGCAGAGGGCTATGCCCAGATGCTGGCCTTTACCACCCAGCTCAACAAGGTCGGCAGTACCCTGGCCCATTTGCCCGGGGTTCATGCCATGACTGACGTGACCGGGTTTGGCCTGGCCGGCCATCTGCTGGAAATCTGCCGCGGTTCCAAGCTGGCGGCGGAGGTGGCCTTTGCCGAGCTGCCCCTCATTGCCGAAGCGGTGGCCCATGTGCAGCAGGGTATCGCTACCGGCGCCTCCACCCGCAACTGGGCTGGTTATGGGGCAGAAGTGGTCCTGGCGCCTGAGATGGCGGAATGGCAGCAGAAACTGGTGACCGATCCCCAGACCTCCGGCGGCCTGCTGGTGAGTTGCGCTCCCGAGGCCGCCGCGGAAGTCCTGGCGGCCTTCCGCGGCGCCGGCTTTGGCGAGGCTCGGGTGATCGGCCAGCTGCAGGCTGGCGAGTCGAGCGCCCCCCGCCTGCGTTTCATTTAAGCAGGGGCGACAGGCCTTTCCATACATTCTCCAAGACCTGGGGCTGGGCCTCGGCCACCGGGTGCAGGCCATCGGCCTGGAACAGCTCCGGCCGTTCGGCAATGCCGTCGAGGAGGAAATCCACCAGGGCCAGGCGCTGCTGCCGGGCCAGGTCGGTGAAGCTGTGGTGGAAGGTCTGGGCGTAGGGCCCGAAGTTGGGCGGCAGGCGCATGCCCACCAGCAGTATCTTGGCTCCTTGCTGCCGCGCTGCCGTGGCAATGGCGCCCAGGTTGTCCTGCATCTGCTTGATGGGCAGGCCGCGCAGGCCGTCATTGGCCCCCAGGGCCAGGATCAGGATGGACGGGTGGTGCTTGCCCAGGGCCTCGCTGATGCGGGCCCGGCCGCCGGCGCTGGTTTCGCCGGAGATGCTGGCATTGACGACGCTATAATCGAGGCGCCTTTCCTTGAGCCGCGAAGCCAGCAGGGCTGGCCAGGCCGCATCCTGACGGATGCCGTAGCCGGCGGAGAGGGAGTCGCCGAATACCAGGATGGTCTTGTTCGTTCCCCCCAGGGCCAGGGGGGGCAAGAGCAGTGCAAATACAATCAGGAAAAGCCTAGGCATCATGTCGAATCAACCGCTGGTGGAAGTCGTGGGGCTGAGCAAGACCGTCGATAACGGCGGCGAGCCACTGACCATTTTGCACGAGATTTCTTTTGCGGTGGCCCCTGGGGAGACAGTGGCCATCGTCGGTGCCTCGGGGTCGGGGAAATCCACCCTGCTGGGGCTCCTGGCCGGCCTGGAGCTGCCCAGCGGCGGCGTGGTGCGTCTTGCCGGTGAAAATCTCTCGGACCTGGATGAGGATGCCCGTGCCCGCCTGCGGGGCCGCATGCTGGGCTTCGTTTTTCAGTCCTTCCAGCTTCTGCCTTCCCTGACCGCCGAGGAAAATGTGATGTTGCCCATGGAGCTGGCGGGCATCCCCGACGCGGGCCGCAAGGCCTCCCATTGGCTGGAGCAGGTCGGTCTGGGGGAGCGGCGGCGGCATTACCCCAAGCATCTTTCCGGCGGCGAGCAGCAGCGGGTCGCCCTGGCCCGGGCCTTTGCCCTGGAGCCGCAGCTGGTGCTGGCCGATGAGCCGACGGGCAACCTCGATGGGGCCACCGGGCACCAGATCATCGACCTCATGTTTGCCCTCAATGCCCGTCAGGGAACGACCCTGGTGCTGGTGACTCACGATGACGAAATTGCCGCCCGCTGCGCTCGTCGCCTGCGCATGCAGGGCGGCCGCCTGGAGGAAGTGGTTTAAGAGGGAAGGGGAGCCAGGCAGGGGCGCCATCGCCGGCAAGAATCTTTTGCCTGAGGCCAATGAACAAGGCCCGGCTTTACCCCTCTAATAGGGTGAAGTCGGGCCTTGCGTGTTTGGGCGGGGAGCTTTGGCGGCTGCTCAGGTGTCTCTCAGTTGTTCCCAAGCACGATCCGGTCGGCAATCCAGCTGCGCAATTGGGGCAGGTTGGAGTCGAAGTGTTCGTACATCATCAGGCTCTGCCCGAAGACATAGGCGTAAAGCATCAGACTGCGGGCCTTGGCTTCGACTTCAGACAGGCCGCAGGCGAGGAACAGCTTGCGCGTGCATTCCAGGCGCCGGGTTTCCACTTCCTCGACGATGGCTGCGGCATGGGCATCGCGCCGGGCCCAGTCGCGTACCGCCAGTTCGATGGAAATACCCTTGCGGTTGCGGCCGGTGCTATAGACTTCGATGACGTGGTAGATCTGCTCCCGCTCCTTGCCGGGCAGGGCTGTGGTCTGCTTGATGATGTCCTTGATACGGCCGTCGCGCCAGGTATCGAGCACAGCGGTGAGCAGGTCCTGGCGGTCCTTGAAGTGCCAGTAGAAGCTGCCTTTGGTGACGCCGAAGTTCTTCGCCAATACTTCCACGCGCAATCCATCGGTGCCTTGGTCGGCGAGAACTTCTATGGCCGCCTCGATCCAGTCGTTGCGGTCAAGCTGGGTGCGGACTTTAGGTTTTTCTAGTTTCATCTGTGGCCGTTGACAAGGGTTTTTCCATACGCTACCGTATGCACATCCATACCGGCAAGTATGGGTCTATTCTCCCGGCCACCGGAAGGGCTGTCAAACAGATCCCCGGCGCTGCCACGAGATGCCCAGCCGACGCCGGTAAAAGGTGCATAATGATTAATTCTCGCGTCATCCTGAGGAGGATACATTGAAAGTCCTAGTGCCAGTCAAACGGGTAGTGGATTACAACGTCAAGGTGCGCGTCAAAGCTGACGGCACGGGTGTTGATATTGCTAACGTGAAAATGTCGATGAACCCCTTCGACGAAATTGCCGTCGAGGAAGCGGTGCGACTCAAGGAAGCGGGCATCGCCACGGAAGTGGTGGTGGTTTCCGCCGGTGTGGCCGGTTGCCAGGAAACCCTGCGTACGGCCATGGCCATCGGTGCCGACCGCGGCATCCTGGTCGAGACCGACGTGGATCTGCAGCCCCTGGCCGTAGCCAAGCTGATCAAGGCCGTGGCCGACAAGGAACAGCCCCAGTTGGTGATCTTCGGCAAGCAGGCCATCGACGACGATTCCAACCAGACCGGCCAGATGTTCGCCGCCCTGCAAGGCTGGCCCCAGGCCACCTTCGCCTCCAAGGTGGTGATCGCCGACGGCAAGGCTAGCGTGACCCGTGAAGTGGATGGCGGCCTGGAAACCCTGGCCCTGGCTCTGCCGGCCGTGGTGACCACCGACCTGCGCCTCAATGAGCCGCGCTACGCCACCCTGCCGAACATCATGAAGGCCAAGAAGAAGCCCCTGGACACCGTTAAGCCGGAAGACCTGGGTGTGGACGTGGCTCCCCGCCTGAAGACCCTGAAGGTTGCCGAACCCGCCAAGCGCCAAGCCGGCGTCAAGGTGGCCGACGTGGCCGATCTGGTAAGCAAGCTCAAGAACGAAGCGAAGGTGATCTGAACATGACCATTCTCGTCATTGCTGAACACGACAATCAGTCCCTGAAGGCGGCGACCAAGAACGCCGTGGCTGCAGCCGCCAAGATTGGCGGCGAAATTCACGTCCTGGTGGCGGGTGCCGGCTGTGCCGGCGTGGCTGCCGAAGCCGCCAAGCTGGCCGGTGTCGCCAAGGTCAAGCTGGCCGATGCTGCCCACTATGCTGACCAGAGCGCCGAGAACGTCGCTGCCCTGGTGGTGGCCAACGCCGCTGGCTACAGCCACATCGTTGCCCCCGCTACCACCGCCGGCAAGAACTTCTCCCCCCGGGTCGCGGCCCTGCTCGACGTGGCCCAGATTTCCGAAATCGTGGCCGTGGAAAGCGCCGATACCTTCGTGCGCCCCATCTACGCCGGCAATGCCCTGGCCACGGTGCAGTCCGCCGATGCCGTGAAGGTCATCACCGTGCGTACCACCGCCTTCGAAGCCGTGGCGGAAGGCGGTTCCGCTGCCGTGGAAAACCTGGCGGCTGGTCCCGACCTGGGCAACTCCAAGCTGCTTTCCCGGGAACTGACCAAGAGCGAGCGTCCCGAGCTGACCGCCGCCAAGATCATCGTTTCCGGTGGTCGCGGCATGGGCAACGGCGAGAACTACCACAAGCTGCTGGAGCCCCTGGCCGACAAGCTGGGTGCCGCCCTGGGTGCTTCCCGCGCCGCCGTGGATGCCGGCTTCGTGCCCAACGACTACCAGGTCGGCCAGACCGGCAAGATCGTCGCGCCCGAGCTGTACATTGCCGTCGGTATTTCCGGTGCCATCCAGCACCTGGCCGGGATGAAGGACTCCAAGGTGATCGTGGCGATCAACAAGGATCCGGAAGCCCCCATCTTCCAGGTGGCGGATTACGCCCTGGTGGCTGACCTGTTTGAAGCCGTGCCTGAACTGACGGCCGCCGTTTGAGTATTACCCGCCGGGGCAGACCATGAACCTGCCGGACAGCCTCCTCGATTCCGCCTGGACCCTGGCGGCGTGGGGGCTGTTTTTTTTGCTTCTGGTGGTGGCTGTGCGCCGGGCGCCTTGGCGTCGCTTGGGCAACAGCACCCAACTCAACGTCTGGCTGGGCACCATCGTCAGCCTGATGTTGCTCTGGAGCATGAAGGCCGGGGTGCTGCCGGGGCTGAACCTGCATCTCCTGGGAGCCATGCTGTTTACCCTGGAGTTCGGTCCCTGGCTGGCCTTTGTCGGGCTGTCGGTGGTGCTAACGACCATCACCATCAACGGCGCAGCAGGCTGGGCGAGTTACGGTCTCAACGCCCTGCTCATGGCCGGGGTGCCGGTGCTGCTGGCCAGCGGGATTTTCCGTTTCACCGATCGGGTGTTACCCAAGAACCTGTTTGTGTACATCTTCGCCAACGGTTTTTTCGGCTCCGGGCTCACTGTGCTCGGTACCGGCCTGGTGGCGACGGGGTTGCTGGCGGTAGCCGGCGCCTACCCGTTCGCAATGCTGACTGAGAACTACCTGCCGTACTTCCTGCTCCTGGGTTTTTCCGAAGCCTGGCTCGGGGGCATGGTTCTCACCTTGTTGGTGGTGTATCGCCCGGAATGGGTGAGCACCTTCGACGATTCGATTTACCTCGCCAAGAAATAATCACAACTGCTAAATCAAAGGAGAAAGCTTCTATGAGCGATTACGCCGCCCCCCTGCGCGACATGCATTTCGTTATGAAGGAACTGGCCGGTCTGGAGCAGGTTGTTCAGCTGCCCGGTTACGAGGAAGCGGACATCGACCTGTCCGACGCCATCCTGGAAGAAGCTTCCAAATTCGCCGCCCACGTCCTGTCCCCCATCAATTTCAGCGGTGACCAGGAAGGTGCCAAGTGGCACGACAAGGCCGTTACCGTGCCCGCCGGCTTCAAGGAAGCCTATACCCAGTTCGCCGAGAACGGCTGGACTGCGCTGGCCTGCTCCCCCGAATACGGCGGCCAGGGCCTGCCCAAGCTGATCTCCACCGCCGTCAATGAAATGTGGAAGTCGGCCAACATGGCCTTCTCCCTGTGCCCCATGCTCACCACCGGCGCCATCGAAGCCCTGATGACCGCCGGCTCCGACGCGCTGAAGCAGAAGTACCTGCCCAAGATGGTGAGCGGCGAATGGACCGGCACCATGAACCTGACCGAGCCCAACGCCGGCTCCGACCTGGCCGCCGTGCGCACCCGCGCCGAGCCCCAGGGTGATGGCACCTATAAGATCTTCGGTCAGAAGATCTTCATCACCTACGGTGAGCACAACATGACCGACAACATCATCCACCTGGTGCTGGCACGTCTGCCGAATGCACCGGAAGGGGTGAAGGGTATTTCCCTGTTCGTCGTGCCCAAGTTCATGGTCAAGGACGACGGCTCCCTGGGCGAGCGCAATGACGCCTACTGCGTTTCCATCGAACACAAGCTGGGCATCCACGCCAGCCCCACCGCCGTTCTCGCTTTCGGTGACCACGGCGGCGCCGTCGGCTATCTGGTGGGCGAAGAGAACCGCGGCCTGGAATACATGTTCATCATGATGAACGCCGCCCGTTTCGCCGTCGGTATGGAAGGCGTGGCCCTGGCCGAGCGTGCCTACCAGCAGGCCGTTTGGTACGCCAAGGACCGCACCCAGGGTACCGAACTGGGAGTCAAGGGTGGTCCCAAGGTGTCCATCATCAAGCACCCGGACGTGCGCCGCATGCTCATGAGCATGCGCTCCCAGACCGAAGCTGCCCGGGCCCTGGCCTATGTGGTGGCCGCCGCCCTGGATGCCGCCAAGCATCACCCGGACCCCGAGACCCGCAATGCCAACCAGGCCTTCGCCGATCTGATGATCCCCGTGGTCAAGGGCCACAGCACCGAGATGTCCATCGAAGTAGCCTCCACCGGTGTGCAGGTTCACGGCGGCATGGGCTTCATCGAGGAAACCGGTGCTGCCCAGCACCTGCGCGACGCCCGCATCACCGCCATCTACGAAGGCACCACCGCTATCCAGGCGAACGACCTGATCGGCCGCAAGATGGCCCGTGAAGGCGGTTCCACCATCAAGGCGGTGATCACCGAGATGCGTCAGCTGGATGGCAAGCTGGCCGCCCAGAATGGTGCCGACTTCGTTGCCATCCGCAAGCGCTTCACTGCTGGCGTGAATGCCCTGGAACAGGCCGCCAACTGGATCGTCGCCACCTTCAAGGATGACATCAAGGCTGCCCATGCCGGTTCCGTGCCTTTCCTGCGCCTGCTGGGCATCGTCGCCGGCGGCTGGCAGATGGCCCGGGCCGCCCTGGTGGCCCAGGAGAAGATCGCCGGTGGCGACACCGACCCGTTCTACGGGGCCAAGATCGTTACCGCCCGCTTCTTTGCCGACCATGAACTCACCAAGGCCCAAGGCCTGGCCGATGCCATCGTCGACGGGGCTGCCGGTACCCTGGCTTTGGACGAAGCGCTGTTCTAAGCACTGATACACGTGCTTATCGAACGGGCCCTGCGGGGCCCGTTTTTTTGTCTACGCTTTTTAGAGGACTGTTTTGTAGACCTTTTTCCTGGCTATTGGGGTTTCCCCGAAGAGGGTTTTTCCTGATGGGCGGAAAAGCCCGCTGCGTGTCTAATTCCGACCGTTTCTTTATAACTTTTAAGAGAGAGTCGAGGAGATAATGGTCTGGTCACAAGTCTATGATCCGGCGGGGAATTTGTTCCTCTCCACCCTGATGGCGGCGATTCCAGTGGCGGTAATGCTGGCAGCGCTCGCCTTTTTCCACGTCAAGGCCCACATGGCCGCCCTCATGGCCCTGGGCAGCGCCCTGCTCATTGCCATCCTCGGCTTCGGCATGCCGGCCAACATGGCGGGCGAAGCCGCCCTCTATGGCGCCGCCAATGGCCTCCTGCCCATCGGCTGGATCGTCCTCAACATCATCTTCCTGCACCGTCTGACCACGGAAAACGGCTCCTTCAAGGTGCTGCAGGATTCCATCGCCGGTATCACCCCGGACCGTCGCCTGCAGCTGCTGCTCATCGCTTTCTGCTTCGGTGCCTTCTTCGAGGGCGCAGCCGGCTTCGGTACCCCGGTGGCAGTGACCGGTGCCATCCTGATCGGCCTGGGCTTCTCTCCCCTGGCTGCTTCCGGCCTGGCCCTGATCGCCAACACCGCTCCGGTGGCCTACGGTGCCCTGGGCACCCCGGTGATCACCCTGGCCAAGGTTACCGGCCTGGATGAAATGGCCCTGTCCGGCATGATCGGCCGCCAGCTGCCCTTCTTCTCCCTGATCGTGCCGTTCTGGCTGATCTGGGCCTTTGCCGGCCGTCGCGGCATGATGGCCATCTGGCCCGCCATCCTGGTGGCTGGCGTCAGCTTCGCCGTACCCCAGTATCTGGTGTCCAACTTCCACGGCCCCATGCTGGTGGACGTGATCGCCGCCCTGGTCTCCATGGCCTGCCTGGTTGGTTTCCTGAAGTTCTGGAAGCCGAAGGAAATCTGGACTTCCACCAAGCTGGCCGGTCGCAAGGATGAAGAAGACGCTCCCGCCCCCGCTGCCGCCGAAGTTACCGTCAAGGCTGACAGCGCCGCCGTGCGCCGCGCCTGGATGCCCTGGGTGGTCCTGACCGTGTTCGTCTTCATCTGGGGTCTGCCTGAGTTCAAGAAGGCCGTGGATGTGCGCCCCGTGGTGAGCGCCGAAGGCCAGGCCGTTCTGGACGACAAGGGCAAGCCGAAGATGGGCAACAACGACTTCACCGGCCCCCTGTTCAAGTTCGAGGGCATTCACGAGAAGATCGAGAAGGTGCCGCCGGTGGTTGCCAAGCCGGTGAAGGAAGGCGCTGTCTATAAGCTCAACTGGGCTTCTGCCACCGGTTCTGGCATCCTGCTCGCCGCCCTGCTGGCTGGCCTGCTGATGGGCTACTCCATCCCCCAGATGTTCAGCCAGTACCTGAAAACCATCTGGCTGGTGCGCTATTCCCTGATCACCATCGTCGCCATGCTGGCCCTGGGCTTCCTGACCCGCTATTCGGGCCTGGATGCCACCCTGGGTCTGGCTTTTGCCCATACCGGCTGGCTCTACCCGATGTTCGGTACCCTGCTGGGCTGGCTGGGTGTGGCCCTGACTGGTTCCGATACCGCCTCCAACGTGCTCTTCGGCGGCCTGCAACGCATCACCTCCGAGCAGCTGGGCCTGAATCCGGTTCTGATGGCCGCGGCCAACAGCTCCGGCGGTGTCATGGGCAAGATGGTGGATGCCCAGTCCATCGTCGTGGCCTCCACGGCTACCCGCTGGTACGGGCATGAGGGTGAGATCCTGCGCTACGTGTTCTTCCACAGTATCGCCCTGGCGGTCCTGGTGGGCTTCCTGATCATGGCCCAGGCTTATGTCTTCCCCTTCACCCTGCTGGTTCACTGATTTCGGAGAAATTTATGTACAAGCGAATTTTGGTCGCCATTGACGCTAGTCCGACTTCCCAGAAGGCTTTCGCCGAAGCCCTGGCCCTGGCCAAGGGGTACGCTGCAACCCTGTGTATCGTCCATGCCGCCGATGAGTCCGGCCTGGCCCAGCACGGCATGGGACTGGGCTCCTACATCGACGTGGATAAGGTGAAACAGGCCATCCGCGACGAGTCCAATCAATTGTTGGCTGAGGCTCAGGCCAAGGCCAAGGCTGCAGGCGTCGATGCGGAAATCAAGCTGCTGGAAGCCACCGACAAGCGTGTGGCGGATCAGATCGTCGAAGGCGCCGCAGCCTTGCAGGCCGACCTGGTCGTAGTCGGTACCCATGGCCGCCGGGGCGTTGATCGCCTGCTGGTGGGCAGCGTTGCCGAACGCCTGACCCGTATTGCCACCACCTCCCTCTTGTTGGTGCGCGGCTAATCCCCGCCTACCCGCAGGTTTAGAGCGCGGCCGGATAAACCGGCCGCGCTTTTTTTTGTCCTGCGTTTTTAGGGGCGGGGAAGGGGAGGGAGCCCCGCCGAGTTCGGGAGGGGTAGCTGCCTAGCCCCGGGTGAAGGCACACCGGCGGGGGGCTGGCTCGTGCTAGCCGAGGGCGATGCGGGGGCTTGCAGCGCTTTTTCCCGGCCAGCCTGCGGGGCTTGCCGGGAGTTTGCCGAAGCGGGCCTAGTACTCCGCGTGGAAGCGGATGGCGGTGACGTTCACCGGGCCTCGGTCGGCGTTGTAGGCGGGGTTCTGGATGCGCTGGAAATCGGCCGTCAGGCTCATGTCCTTGGTCAGGGCTAGGCTGTAGAAACCTTCGAAAATGGTTTCTGGACGGTAGTTCAGCCGACCGTCACCGATGAAGAAGGAAATGGCGCCGGATTCCAGATAGTCCCGGCGATCCTTGGACAGGGTGTTGCGCAGCAGGGAGAGGCCGATGCGATCGTCGGGGCGGCCCCAGCGGTTGCCCTTGATCAGGGCGCCAGTCGAGAGGGAGCCGTCCACTTCGGTGAACGCCAGGGTTTCGGTACGGCCGTCGGTGGTCATGGCCCGCAGGAAGACGCCGACGTTGTCGTTGATGGCCTGCTCGACGTTGAGGCCGATGCCGTACTTGAATTTGTCGCTGTTGCGCACGCCCAGGATGTACTGGCCGTCGAAGGCTCCCGGGTTGGCGGCCCCGTAGGCCTGGGCATCCTTGAAGCTGGCGAGACGGGCCCGGTTGCGCCAGAACAGCACCCGGACCTTGCCCGGCTGTCCGGCCAGGTCGTGGGCATGCTCCACCTCCACCTGGTCTCCGTAGTGCTTGAAGTACTGGTAGTCCTGCTGCAGCATGTTCGGATCCCGGGGACCGGTCATGCGACCAAAGCGCAGGACCCAGTCATCCTGGTACCACTCGCCGGCGAAGCCCCAGCTGAAACCTCGGGCATCGGCCGCGTAGTCGTAGGCGGCGTAGGTCATGTTGCCCCAGTTCATGAACTGGGTGCGGGGGTCCTTGGCGTAGGCGTTCTGGTCGAAGACATCCAGGGTGGCGAAGTTGCCGACGGTCAGGACGAAGCGGTTCTTGTCTACCGTGCCGGCCAGTTGGTTCAGGCCGGCATCCAGGTGCTCGGTACCGCCTCCCCGGTTCCAGGTTTGCCGCAAGAACAGCCGCTGGCGATAGATCATCGGGTTGGGGCCGGCGGCCCGGGTGATTTCCCCATTGGTGAAGCCGCCCAGGCCTACCAGGTTGCTGGAGAAGGGGATGCCTTGGCTGAGTTCCGGGTCGAAATAGATTTCGCCACCTTGCCACGGACGGAAGCCCAGGTGGGCCGTGGTGGAGAAGGTGTACATGTAGTACTTCTTGTCCCCCGGCAGGCTGGTGGCGCTGTTGCTGTAGGGGTCGCGGAAGCTTTGATAGGTCTGGTGGTTGTAGGTGGTCTGGAAACGAACGCTCGCTTCCTCGTAGTCCGGGTTGTCCTCCGCGGCCCGGGCCAGCGGGGGAAGGCAGAATAAGGCCCCCAGGGCGAGAGTGATGGGCAAGCGGCGGAAGGATTTCATGTTCTGTGGGCTTTGCGGAGGGTAGGGGCGGAGCTATGTGGCTAAAAACTGAACCCCAATGGGAGGCAAAAAAACGGCCGCCCGAAGCGGCGGCCGAATTGTATTGCTTTTTTGTGACGCCGGTGTGACGGCGTCGGCCCACGCTTACATGTTCGGGTAAGTCGGCCCTTCACCCCCCTGGGGCACCACCCAGGTGATGTTCTGGGTCGGATCCTTGATGTCGCAGGTCTTGCAATGCACGCAGTTCTGGGCGTTGATCTGCAGGCGCGGGTTGGAGCCATCGGCTTCCCGCAGGATTTCATAGACCCCGGCCGGGCAGTAGCGCTGCTCGGGGGCGTCGTACTCGGCCAGGTTGATGCGGATGGGCACCGTGGCATCGGTTAGCTTCAGGTGGCAGGGCTCGTCTTCCTCGTGGTTGGTGTTGGAGAGGAAGACGGAAGACAGCCGGTCGAAGCTGATGACACCATCGGGCTTGGGATAGGCGATGGGCGTGCAATCGGCCGCCTTCTTCAGCTTGAGGTGATCCGGGCCGCTATGGTGCAGGGTCCACGGGGCCTTGCCGCCGAAAATCTTCTGGTCGATGCCGAACATCAGGCCGCCCAGATGCAGGCCCTTGCTCATCCAGGGCTTGAAGTTGCGGGCCTTGTAGAGTTCCTCGTGGAGCCAGGAGGCCTTGAACTTCTCCGGGTAGGCGGTCAGCTCGTCGCCAGTGCGGCCGGCAGCCAGGGCTTCGAAACAGGCTTCGGCAGCCAGGGAGCCGCTCTTGATGGCACAGTGGGAACCCTTGATGCGGGAAGCGTTGAGGAAACCGGCGTCGTCGCCGATCAGCACGCCACCGGGGAAGGTGAGCTTGGGCAGGGACTGCAGGCCGCCGGCGGTGATGGCCCGGGCGCCGTAGGAGACGCGCTTGCCGCCTTCCAGGAATTCCTTGATCTTGGGGTGGGTCTTGAAGCGCTGCATTTCCTCGAAGGGCGACAGATGGGGGTTGTCATAACCCAGGCCGACCACGAAGCCAACGGAAACCAGGTTGTCTTCCATGTGGTAGAGGAAGCCGCCGCCGTAGGTGTCGTTGTCCATGGGCCAGCCGCCGGTGTGCACCACCAGGCCCAGCTGATGCTTCTCGGGCTTGATCTCCCACAGTTCCTTGATGCCGATGCCGTACACTTGGGGATCCGCATCCTGATCCAGGCCGAACTTGGCCAGCATCTGCTTGCCCAGGTGGCCGCGGCAGCCTTCGGCAAACAGGGTGTATTTGGCGTGCAGTTCCATGCCGGGCTGGTAGGCCGGGCCCTGGCTGCCGTCCTTCAACAGGCCCATGTCGCCGGTGGCGACGCCCTTCACCGAGCCGTCTTCGTTGAACAGCACTTCGGCGCCGGCGAAGCCCGGGTAGATTTCCACGCCCAGGTTTTCCGCCTGCTGGCCCAGCCAGCGGCAGACATTGCCCAGGGAAATGACGTAGTTGCCTTCGTTATGGAAACAGCCGGGCAGCAGGGCGTTGGGCACCTGCCAGCCGCCGTCCTCGGAGAGGATGAAGAAGCGGTCTTCGGAAACCGGGGCCTTGAGCGGTGCGCCTTGTTCCTGCCAGTCCGGGATCAGTTCGGTCAGGGCCTTGGGGTCCATCACCGCGCCGGACAGAATGTGGGCGCCGATCTCGGCGCCCTTCTCGATCAGACAGACGGAGAAGTCTTGTTCCTTCTCGGCCGCCAGTTGCTTCAGACGGATCGCCGCGGCCAGGCCAGCCGGGCCGCCGCCGACGATCAGCACATCGTATTCCATGGATTCGCGTTGCATGCTCTCGCTCCGGTCAGATTGTTGTTATGGGATCATGAATAGCCAAAAAGTGGAAATACTATACGCTAACGTATGGTAGGGTATCAATGACCAAAACAACCGTCATTTATAGAAGAAAATACCATGGAGACCAAACGTAAACTCATTCTCACCACCCAGCTTCCCATCCGCTGGGGCGACATGGATGCCTACGGGCATGTGAACAATACCGTCTACTTCCGCTACATGGAGCAGGCCCGCTGCGAATGGCTGGAAGCCCTGGGCTACACCGTCGGCCCGGTGGGTGAGGGGCCGGTGATCGTCAATGCCTCCTGTACCTTCCTCCTGCCCCTGACCTATCCGGGTACGGTGGAGGTCAAGCTCTTCGCCGGCCATCCGGGGCGGTCCAGCATTCCCACCCATTACGAACTGCGCCTGGTCGGCGATGAGACCCTTTACGCGACCGGCGAGTCCAAGGTGGTATGGATCGATACCGCCAGCGGCAAGTCCGCTCCCATTCCGGAAAGCCTGCGGGCCAGCCTGGAAGGCGTTTAGGCAATACCCCGGGGACGGGGGCAACATACCGCCGTCTCCTGGCCCGAAAAGAGGAGACACCATGACTGCCGTCCCCGATCTGTTATGGCGCCCGGGCCCGGAGCGGGTCGCCGCCGCCAATCTCTCCCGCTTCATGGCTGCCGCCAGCCAGGCCACGGGGTCTCCCCTGCAAAATTACGATGCCCTCTGGCAATGGTCCGTGGACCAGCCCGCCGCTTTCTGGTCCCTGCTCTGGGACTTCTGTGGCGTGGTGGGGGAGCAGGGCAGTGTCGTCCTCGAAGATGGCGACCGGATGCCCGGGGCCCGTTGGTTCCCCGCCGCCCGCCTCAATTACGCCGAAAACCTGCTGCGATTCTCCGGCCCGGAGGATGCCCTGGTGTTCTGGGGTGAGGACAAGGTCAGACGCCGCCTTTCCCGGGACCAGCTGCGGGCCGAGGTTTCCTGCTTCCAGCAGTTTCTGAAGGATGCTGGAGTGCAGCCCGGGGACCGGGTGGCGGGCTATCTGCCCAACCTGCCGGAGACCCTGGTCGCCATGCTGGCCGCTGCCTCCCTGGGGGCCATCTGGTCCTCGGCCTCGCCGGATTTCGGTGTCCAGGGCGTGCTTGACCGCTTCGGCCAGATCGCCCCCAAGGTCCTGATCTGTGTGGATGGCTACTGGTACAACGGCAAGGCGGTGGATTGCCTGGTCAAGAACGCCGAGATTGCAGTCCGTCTGCCCAGCCTGGAACGGGTGGTGGTGGTGCCCTACCTGGAGCAAGCGCCCAATATTGGCGCCATCGCCAAGGCCCAGACCTGGGGTGAGGTCCTGGCGCCATACTCTGCAGCGGCACCGACCTCTGCCCGCCTGCCTTTCGACCACCCCCTGTTCATCATGTATTCCTCCGGCACCACCGGGGTGCCCAAGTGCATCGTCCATGGCCACGGCGGTGCGGTGCTGCAGCACTTGAAGGAACACCAGCTGCACGGCGACGTGAAGCCCGGTGACCGGGTGTTCTACTTCACCACCTGCGGCTGGATGATGTGGAACTGGCTGGTCTCGGGCCTGGCTTCCGGCGCCACCCTGCTGCTCTACGACGGCAGTCCTTTTGCCCAAGGGGAAACAGGAAGCGGCAAGGTGCTCTTCGACTACGCCGATGCGGAAGGGATGACCCATTTCGGCACCTCGGCCAAGTTCATCGACGCCGCCGCCAAGATGGGCTTGCAACCGCGCCGGAGCCATCAGCTCAGCGCCTTGCGCGCCATGTTCTCCACTGGCAGCCCCCTGAGCCCGGAAGGCTTCGGCTACGTGTACCGGGACATCAAGGCGGACTTGCAGCTGGCCTCCATCTCCGGTGGCACCGACATCATTTCCTGCTTCGTCCTGGGCTGCCCCATCCTGCCTGTGTATCGCGGTGAAATCCAATGCCGGGGACTGGGCATGGCGGTCGAAGTGTTCGACGACGACGGCAGCCCGGTA
>DATEZY010000045.1:0-2079 GCA_035255085.1 Azospira sp.
ACACCCTGATGCTGGTGGACGACGTGCTCTACACCGGCCATTCCCTGCTCAAGGCAGTGGAATACCTGGCACGCAAGCAGCCGGCGGAAATCCGCGTCGTCACCCTGGTGGACCGTTGCGTCACGCGGCTGCCGGTGCGCACCGACGTGGTCGGCGTACGCCTGGACGTGGCCCCTTCGGACATCATCGAATGCAACGTGCCGCCCTATGAGCCCGAGTTCAGGATCGAGTTGCTCCAGCCCAACCTTCCTCCGGCTTAGCCTGTCGTGGCGGGGCGTGGGGCACCAAGGCCCTGGGCCCTGGGCCGTTTTCGGGAGATTCGCCATGTATTTCAAGGACCGTGTCCAGGCTGCCGCCCAACTGGCGGCGGCACTCAAACCCTGGTCGGGCAAGAATCCCCTGGTCCTGGCCATTCCCCGGGGTGGCGTGCCCATGGGACGCATCATCGCCGAGATCCTGGGTGGGGAACTGGACGTGGTGCTGGTGCGCAAGATCGGCGCCCCCGGCAATCCGGAATTCGCCATCGGGGCGGTAGATGAATCGGGCTGGTCCTACCTGGCGGATTACGCGCCCCTGGCAGGGGGCAGCGAGGCCTACATCGCCGCTGAAACCCGGACCCAGCAGGCCGTGATGGCCCGGCGCCGCGCCCAATACACCCCGGTACGGCCGCCCATCGACCCGGCCGGCCGCATCGTCATTGTCGTCGATGACGGTCTGGCCACAGGGGCCACCATGATGGCAGCCCTCCACGCCATCCGCGCCCGCCACCCCCAGCACCTGGTCTGTGCCGTGCCGGTGGCCTCCACCGAGGCCGCCGACAAGGTGCAAGCCTATTGCGACGAGCTGGTGTGCCTGGACCAGCCCCCGGAATTCCAGGCAGTAGGCCAGTTCTACGCCCATTTCCCCCAGGTGGAAGATGAGGAGGTGGTGGCGACCCTGGCTATTCCCCGCCCGACGCCGGCCCCGTGAAGCGGGATACGACGCAAGAACTACTATGTTACGTTGAGGGATCAGTTCCCGACGGCCGGGCCGATCGCTCCATCCACACCGAGCTCCTTGAGCCTATCCAGGTCGTCCTTGCTCCCGACCCCGGCGGCGATCACCGTAATGCCCAGGCTGTGGGCCACGCCGCAGAAGCGCTGGACGAATTCCTGCCCCCCCGGATTGTCATTCAGCCCCCGCACCAGGTCCGGATGCAGCTTGACGTAGTCGAGCCCCAGCTCGGTGAGCTTTTCGCTCTCGGAAAGCCGGTGCCCGAACAACTCCACGCCCACGCGGCAACCCAGTTCCTTCAGCACCCGGCACAAATCCCGGAAGGCATCGAAATACTTGAAGGCACCATGCTCCGGCACTTCGAACCAGAGACGCCCGCACAACTCCGGATATTGCCGCAGCAGGTTGCACAGGTCGTTGTGGAAGGTCCAGTTGTTCAGGGTATTGGCCGACAGATTGACCGCGATATCGTCCTTGACGGTCGCCAGGTGTTCGATGGCCAGGCGGATCACGGCCAGGTCGATCGGTGCGGTCAGATGCAGGTGGGCGGCAATGGGCATGAAATCGGCCGCCGTCAGCGACGGGGCATTAGGCTCCGCCTGCAGGCGGATCATGCCCTCCTGGTGCACCGGGTCGCCGGCCCGATCGAGCACCGGATAGAACACCAGATGGAGCTTGCTGCCCGCCACAGCCTGGGTCAGCAAGGCCTTCCACTGCTCCCCTGGAATCACTTTCTTCAGATCGTCGCCGGCAATGGCATGCCAGGTATTAGCCCCTTCGCCTTCCGCCACGGCTAGGGCGGCATCGACCTTGGAGAGAATATCGACGAACTGGTCACCCCGGGCGTAATGCACGGAACCCACATGGAAAAGCTCTGGCAGGGCGGTCCATTTCGCCACCAGCCGCTCATCCAGCAGGCTCGCCAGTTGTTGCGCCACCGCCTGGGCATCATCGGCCCCCGGCAGCATCACCGCGATATCGCCAGCCTTCACCCGACCGGCGAAACCACCCTCGCGCTGCTTGGCGAAATCGAGGAAAACCTGACCAAGCTCCCGCAACAGCTGATCCGTTGCCACCCGGCCCAGG
>DATEZY010000046.1:0-4573 GCA_035255085.1 Azospira sp.
CCGTCCAGGTTGGCCTGGGCCAGGGCCTGGGCGTTGCTCGGCCGGCTGGTCGACTTGCTGTTCACCAGGATGATTTCCATGGCCTTGTCCTGCAAGGCCCGGGAGGCATCGGGGAACTTGAAGTGCAGGGAGAGCAGCAGGCCGTGGATCAGGATCGACAGGCCCACAGCCAGGGAAAGGTTGCGCGTCGATGCATCCAGGCGGGCCGTGGTGGCGGGCATAGGGAGTCGTTGCGCAGCCATCTCAGTTCTCCGTGGTTTCTTCCGCGTCGGCCTCGGCGGCGGTGGCCGGGGTTACGTCCAGGGTTTCCTGATAGCGCAGGGACAGTTCCAGGGTTAGGTAGTCCTTGGCCTCCACGCTCAGGCGCACCCGGGTGCCGGGAGGTAGTTCGGGCAGGGACGGCACCCGCTGCATGAGCGGCAGGTGGTCCAGGCGCACCAGGTTCTCCTTGCGCACCGTGGCGGCGATCTCCTGCACCTCTTCCTGGTCCAGCCAGCGCAGGCACCAGTAGCGTTCCATCTGGCGCTGGAAGTCGGCATAGGCAGCGTAGGTCAGGTCGAAGTCTCGCATGGCGGCGAACAGGGCATCGCTCTTGGCGCCGAAGTGGGGCGCCCGGTCCTGCAGGCAGGTGATGAGCTGCCACTGGTTGAGCAGGTCCACATAGCGCCGCAGGGGCGAGGAGGACCAGGCGTACTGGGGTACCCCCAGGCCTTCGTGGGGCAGGGGGGAGGTGGTCATGCGCACCTTGCCGCTGGTCTGGGCGCGGTAGATGCAGGCGATCTTCTTCTCCGCCAGCAGGCCACCCCAGGTGGCGTTGGCGACGATCATCAGTTCCGCCACCAGCTTGTCCAGGGGGCTGCCGCGCTTGCGTTCGCTGATCTCCACCCGGTCGTGGGCGCCGCTGGGGTCGCTGGCATCGGGATGGATGGCGAAGTTGTAGTCGTTGATGCCCTGGGTGGCCGAAGGCTTGCCGCGCCGGGCTTCGCACATGCAGGCCAGTTGCCACAGCACCTTCAGTTCGTCGCGGAACTTGAACTCGGGCAGGCCGGCGGCCAGGGTGGCGTCGTTGAACAGGGGCTCGATTTCGTGGTGGCGCAGGTTGGCCGCCACATGGACCCGCTCCAGGCGGGATTCGTGGCCGACGATCTCGAACTGGTCATCGACCGTGAGGTAGAGGGAAACGGCCGGCCGGGGCGCGCCTTCGGCCAGGGTGTAAGCTTCCACAACGCCTTCCGGCAGCATGGTGATCTTGTTGCCCGGCATATAGACGGTGGACAGGCGTTCCCGGGCGATGGCGTCGAGTTCGCTGTCCGGGGTGAACGCCAGGCCCGGGGCGGCGATGTGGATGCCGACGCGCCAGCCGATGCCCGGCAGGGCTTCCAGGGAAAAGGCATCGTCGATTTCAGTGGTGGCCGCATCGTCGATCGAAAAAGCCTCGGCCGCCGCCAGGGGCAGGTCGCCGGGGGCGGCAGGGGCCGCCACGGCCGGGAAGCCAGTGCCCTTGGGGAAGTATTCCTGGAGGAAACGGTTGAAGTGGTAGTCCCGGCTGGAGGGGATGGCGCCGCATTTTTCCAGCAGGTGGGCAGCGCCCAGGCCCAGGTCGGCGCAGGCCGCTTCCAGGGCCTTGGTTTCGTTGCGGTTGCGGTCCGGCTTGTAGAGCAGCTGGGTCAGCAGGGGCGGGAACTCCGCCGGCAGGGTGCCGGCCTTGAGCTCAGCCACCATGCGCTCGATGGCTAGCGCTTGCTGACGCTTCTTTTCAAGACCGGCCAGAGCAGCCTGGAGAATGTCGGCAGGGGCCTTGCGGAAGCGACCCTTACCCTTGCGGTGGAAATAGATCGGCGCTGCATGTACGGCAAGCAGGATCGCAGCCGCTTCGACCGGGGTAGGCTCTTTGCCGTAATAGTCCCGGGCAATATCCAGAAAAGAAAATTCGCCATCCGCACAGCACTCCCAGAGGAATTCGGGCTCGATATCCAGGGCCAGGGGGTCGGCAGCCTCCAGCAGGGCGGCCGGCGAGGGATCATTGAAGCGCAGCAGTACGGCTGCGGCCTTCACCTTGGTGCGCTTTCCAGACGCGCTCTCCACCTGCAGCGTGGCCTCGTTGTCGGCCAGGATGGTGCCCGTCTTGAAGGCGCTGTCTTCTTCAAACAGAACATTCATCGGCGGATTATAACCCGGCGAATTCAAGGATTTGCGGGACATATTCGCCAAAGCGCGTGAAGCTGTGGTCGCCGCCCTGCAGCACCAGCTGCCGGCAGCCGGCGTAGCGGGCCACCGCCTGGCGGTAGTCCAGCACCTCGTCGCCGGTTTCGACCAGCAGGAAATAGCGGGCCGGGACGAGGCTGGGCGCTTCCAGCGCCTGCAACTGGGCCACGTGCTCCAGGGTGAAATCGAAGTGCTCGCCGGTGTACATGTTGGTCTGTACGCCAACGTAATCCCGCAGGGCGAGATGGGCGACCACCGCCGGATTGACCAGGACGGCCTTGAGATCGTGCTTTTCCGCCAGCCAGGTGGCGTAGTAGCCCCCCAGGGAGCTGCCTACCAAGGTCAGGGGGCCCTGGGCGGCGAGGATGGCTTCCGCCTGGGCGATGGCGGTGGCGGGGTCATGGGACAGGGCCGGGCAGAAAAAGCGTGGACCCAGGCCCCGGGCTGTCATGGCGGCCTGCATGGCCCGGGCCTTGAAAGATTCGGGGGAGGAGCGGAAGCCGTGGAGATAGAGGATGCCGGTCATGGTGTCCTTGCTGCGACGATGAATATCTGCCGGCTCCGGGGATGCCGGGCCAGGCGAGTGACTTGCAAGTGGCTTACTTGAATTCCCAGTGGTCCGCCGACGCCAGGCTGGTGGCGAAGTCCCGTTGCAGCCAGGTACGGGCTCCCCGCTCGTCCTTCAGGTAAGCATCCCAGAAGGCCAGGCTGGCAGCCTTGACGGCGCTTTCCACCGGGGCCGGAGTGCGGGCCATGCGGATTTTCTGGCCGGAGAAATGCATGTGGGTCGCTCCCTCCAGCACCAGCAGGTATTTATCCCCCGGCGGCATGTGGCGGTAGGGCAGGGTGCGGTTGGAGGCACTGATGTCGCCGATGCCGATACCGTCGTCCCGGGTGCCGGTGAGGCTGAGGAAGGGCCGTTGCAGGTTGGCGAAACGGGAGTTGAGCAGGGCTTCGCTGCCCCGGGCCGATGGGGAGAGGGCGATGAAGGCGCGGAGGCGCGGATCGTCCACTGAGGTGCCCAGGGTCAGGCGCTCTCCGGCCATGGCCTGGGTGGTGACGGCGCCGAAGGAGTGGCCGGCCAGGCCGATTCGGGTGAGGTCGGCGTCGGCCCAGGCCGGGTCGCCAGCGGCCCGGCGGGTCAGTTCGTCCAGGACGAAGCGCACATCGGCCAGGCGGGCCTGGAGCTGTTCCCCGGTCATGGCTCCCTGCATGGCCCGGCGCATGGCCATGGGGCCCCCCGTGAGCAGAGCCGAATCGCTGCCAGCATGCTGCAGGGCCAGGCCCTGGTAGCCGTGAGAGACCCAATGCCGAAGCCAGCTCTCCCCCGCCTCCCGGCTGCCTCCCAGACCATGGGAGAAGAGGATCAGGGGCGCCTTGCCGGCACCTTCCGGCCAGTAGTGCTTGACCGGGATATCCCGGTTACGGGCTGGGTCGTGCCAGATTTCCAGGCTCACCTGCACCCGGTAAGTACCGGGAGTGCTGTAGTTCTGGGGGCTGGAGGTATGCATAGAATCGGCCTGGGCGGGCAGGAGACCGAGAGGGCTGAGGGCGACGCTGGCGGCGAGAACGGCCGCCAGGAAAGAACGTCGCCTCGCTCCCCGCATGGCTAGCCGGCGCTCCAGTTCACCGCACCGCTCCAGGCGGTCCACAAAATGATGCCGCCGAAGATGATGCGGTACCAGGCGAAGGCGGTGAAGTCGTGGCTGCTGATGTAGCGCAGCAGGGCGCGTACGGCGACGAAGGCGGAGAGGAAGGCGGCGATGAAACCCACCACCCACATGCCCAGGTCGTCGGCGTTGAGCAGGGCCCGTTCCTTGTACAGCTGGTACAGGGTGGCGATGCCCAGGGTGGGGATGGCGAGGAAAAAGGAGAATTCGGTAGCCGCCTTGCGCGACAGGCCGAACAGCAGGCCGCCGATGATGGTGGCGCCGGAGCGGGAGGTGCCGGGGATCAGGGCGAAAGCCTGGGCCACGCCGAGCTTGAAGGCGTCGATCACATCCAGTTCATCCACCGTCTCCACCCGGATGCGGTGCTGGCGCTTTTCCGCCCAGAGGATGACCAGGCCGCCGAGGATGAAGGTCGTGGCTACCACCGGGGCATTGAACAGGTGAGCCTTGATCGCCTTGCCGAACAACAGGCCCAGGGCCGCCAGGGGAATGAAGGCGATGGCCAGGTTGAGCACCAGGCGCTGGGCCTCCCGCTCCCGGGGCAGGCCGAGCAGGACCCGGGCGATGCGTGCCCGGTATTCCCAGGCGACCGCCAGAATGGCGCCGGACTGGATGACGATCTCGAACAGCTTGCCCCGCTCGTCATTGAAATCGAGCAGGCTGCCGGCCAGGATCAAATGGCCGGTGGAAGAAATGGG
>DATEZY010000047.1:0-5422 GCA_035255085.1 Azospira sp.
TCGGCCCGGCCAGCGCCCGGGAAATCGGCTGGCTGAAATAGGGCTGGGCACATCCCACTTTTCAGGACACACCATGAACATCGAAAACATTCAACGTTACGGCACCACCGCCCGCTATTCCGACGTGGTCGCCCACGGCAACACCGTCTATCTGGTCGAAGTCGCCCACACCCTGGAGGCCGACATCGCCGCCCAGACCCGGGAAATCCTGGCCAGCATCGAGCGCTCCCTGGCCCTGGCCGGCAGCGACAAGACCCGCCTGCTCCAGGTCACCATCTACCTCGCCGACATGGCCGACTACGACGCCATGAACGAAGTCTGGGACGCCTGGCTGCCGGCCGGCACCGCTCCTTCCCGGGCCTGTATCGAGGCCCGCCTGGCCAAGCCCGGCTACAAAGTGGAACTGGTGGTCACCGCCGCCCGGTAAAATAGCGCCCATGATCGGCGTTTTCGACAGCGGCATCGGCGGCCTTTCGGTCCTCGCCGCCATTGCCCGCACCCTCCCCACGGCAGACCTCACCTACCTGGCGGACACGGCCCACGTGCCCTACGGACCCAAGAGCGATGCCTTCATCCAGGGACGGGTGCTGGCCATCGGCCATCACCTGGCGGGCCAGGGCTGCGGCCTCATCGTCGTCGCCTGCAACACCGCCACCGCCGCCGCCGTCCAGGCCCTGCGGGCGGCACTGCCCCAGGTGCCGGTGGTGGGCGTGGAACCCGGGGTCAAGCCGGCGGCCAAGAGCAGCCGCACCCAGCGCATCGCCGTGCTCGCCACCGAATCCACGGCCAGAAGCGAACGCCTGGCCCGGCTCATCCGCACCCACGCCAGCGGCGTCGAGGTGCTGATCGAACCCTGCCCCGGCTGGGCCACTCGGGTGGAAACCCGGGATGTCCATAGCCCGGAATTTCTCGCCGAGATGCAGGAAAAGGTGGCACGCCTGCTGGCCGCCGGCGCCGACCGGCTGGTGCTGGGCTGCACCCACTACACCTTCCTTGCCCCCCTCCTCGCCCCCCTGGTGGAAGGCCGGGCCGAACTGGTGGATGTGGCCGACCCCGTGGCGCGCCAGACCAAGCGCCTGGCCGGCGCATCTCCTTCCAGCTCTGCCTCCGGCCAGGGACGGCTGCAACTCCAAGCCACCGCCCGGCCGGAACAGCTCCGCGCCAGCCTCACTGCCCTGGGCCTGGGCTGGCTCGGGGAACGGGCCCACGACCCCGTTCGCCTGGTCGCCGTCTGAGGCTCCTCCGGCCGCTCTACCCGGGCACTCGCCCTTCCGCCCCCCCTTCCGCTCGTCTCAAATCCCGTAAGCCGTCTTCAGGCGCTGTTGCAGGTTGCGCCCCTGCTTGAAGGCTTCCCGCAGGATATGCCGGTCCAGATCATGTAGCTGGTCCGGGTCCACCCGGTTGGGCGCCGCGCCCCCCGACAGCTGCCGCTTCAGGCGCAGGCGCTGGATGTGGAACAGGGCCTCCACCAGGGCGGCCGCCTCCTCCACCGGCATGCCCAGGGCCGGCGCCGCCGCCCGCAGGCGCTCCGCCGTGTTCGTGGCGCCGATGCCGTGGGCCAAGGCATTGATGCGGGCGGCGTCCACGAAGGGCCGTACACCCTGGAGCTTGAGGTCCAGGGTGTGGGGATAATCCTTGTTCGATTCAAAGCTAAAGTCCCGCCAGAAGCCCAGGGGCGGCTCACAGGACAAGGCTTCCAGGGTCATGGCGCGGAGAAAGCCGGCATTGACGTGCACATGGGTCAGCAGCCAGTCCCGCAGCCGATCCGCCAGTTCCTCCTGGCCGTAGAGGGGGCGGAAGTCGAAAAAGATGGTGGAATTAAGCAGGGCCTCGGGGCCGGTGGCCACCATCCAGCGCCCGAAGGTGTCCTGCCACTCCGCCAGGGACAGGCACCAAGCCGGATTGCCGGCCATGATGTTGCCCGGGCAGAGGGGAAAGCCGCAGGCATCCAGGGCCTGGTTCACCGCCCGGGCGAAGGGCAGGAAGGCCTGGCGCAATTTCTCGACCTCGGCGGCATCGGCCCCTCCCGGCGCGGCGAAGATCAGGCCGTTGTCCTGGTCCGTAGCCAGGGTCTGCTCCAGCCGCCCCTCGGAGCCGAACACCAGCCAGCACCAGGGCACGTAGGGTAATTCGAAGCCATCGGCGACGAGGTCGATGGCGCGCAGGGTAACGAGGTCGTTCAAGGCGGAAATGTACTGGCACAGGGCCTCGGCCCCCACGCCCTCGGACAGCAGCTTGGCCGCCAGCTGCCGCACCCCGGCGGCCGCATCGGCCAGGGTCGCCAGGTCGGCGCTGGCGGCGATGGCCGCCACCAGCTCGGCTGAACGGGCAGCGGGAAAGCCGTAGAGATCGGTCTGGGTCACCACCCCGCCCAGACGCCCGTCCTCCTCCAGCAGCACCAGGTGGTGCATGCCCCGGCGCGCCAGGAGCACCGCCCCCTGGTGCAGGGAGGCCCGGGCCGGCAGGGTCACCAGGCCGCCGGTCATGATCCCGGCCACCGGACCTTCCAGGTCGGCGTCAGCCAGGGCAATGCGGTGCAACACGTCGCGCAGAGTGACGATGCCCAGGGGCAGCCCGGCCACCGGATCCACCACCACCGCCGCATCCTCCCCGGCCCCGTCGAGGCGGCGCAGGGTTTCCCGCACGCTGGCGTCGGGGGGAACGGTCAAGGGGGGGCGCCGCACCAGGGAGCGCAGGGACGCATGCAGGGACAGGAAAGCCGGCGCTTCCCCCGGAGCCTCCGGGAGCAAGGGGCTAGTAGCGGATACGGGCATAGTAGGTCCTCTCGCTGGCTTCCCGCGCCTGGCCCAGGGTGTGGATGCCCTGCTCGGCCAGCAACGGAATCATTTTCAGGAAAATCTCGGCGGTCACCATGGCATCCCCCAGACCGGTGTGGCGGCCCATCACCGCCACTCCCAGGCGTTCAGCGATGGCTTCCAGGCGGTGGGATTCCTGCTGGGGGTGGAGCACCGCCGAAAGCAGCAGGGTATCGAGCACCGGCCGGTCGAAATGAACCCCGGTGACCTCCTCCTTGAGCTGCAGGAAGCGCAGGTCGAAGGCGGCGTTGTGGGCCACCAGCACGGTGTCGGCACAGAATTGGCGGAAGGCCGGCAGCACCGCCCCGATGGTCGGCTGGCCAGCCAGCATGGCGGCGGTGATACCGTGGATGCGCACCGATTCAGGCGACAGGGGGCGCTGGGGGTCCACCAGCTGGTCGTAGCATTCGTGGCGCAGCAGGCGGCCATTGACCAGGCGCACGGCGCCGATCTGGATGATCTCGTCGCCGCCCCCAGGGGCCAGGCCCGTGGTCTCGGTATCGAACACCGTATAGACCAGGGACGTCAGGGGCTGGTCGTCCAGGTCGTGGCCCCCTTCAGACCAGGAGAAGATGTCGAAGTCGTAGAACTCGGGCCGGGCGGCGCCGTCTTCCGCCGGGGCCGGACGAGTCGCCAGAACCGCCTCCCGGGGTTCGGCGGCAGGCAGGAGAAAGCGGAAGAAGGCCCGGTGGGAAGCCCGTTCCCGCTGGAACCACATTTCCCCGGCGCAGCCTTCCACCACCTGGCGCAGGCTCAAGGGGCTGGTCTCGCCGGCGCTGTTGAGGGCTTCCATCTCCCACAGGGCCAGGGTCTCGTTGCTCACCACGGTGCCCGACCAGATCAGGTCCAGATGGGCATGGGGCCCTTCCCGGGAGAGGGCCAGGCGCAGTTCCTTCACCCCGTATTCGTCCTCCAGACGGCGGGCTAGGTAGGTCAGGGCCTGGAGCAGGGAAAAGCTGTCCACCTTGAGCCAGACGCTCTCATCCACCGCCTCCACCTTGGTCAGCAGGCCAGTACGGGCACGGATGCGCTTTTGCGCCGCCCCTACCAGATCGGCTCCCAGCATGTCTTCCAGGCTCCAGCGCGCCTTCTGGGCGGCGGTGAGCTCGGCGGCGGCCACATCCAAGCGCCGGGAGAGATTGCAGGCCTCGTCCCGGATCACGGCGAGGAAGCGCTGGCGCTCCTCCGCCCCCATGTCCGGGTAGGCCAGCAGGGTTTCCGCCGCCGCCCGGACATTGCCCAAGGGGCCCCGGCCGCCCTCGGTGAGCTCGTGGAAGGCCGCATCCTGGCGCCCCTCCCGCTCGAAGGCGGCGGTGATGTCGTCAAGCAGCAGCACATAGCCCGAAACCGCCCCACCCGCCAGCACCGGCGCCAGTTGCACCCGCAACAGGCGCCCGCCCCGGGTGGTGGTGACGAAGCTGGCCGTGGCCGGCGCCTCGCCCCGGGAACGGCGCTGCGCGATGGTCTCCAGGGCATGCAGCACCAAGCCCCGATCCACCAGGGGATAGAGGGAGCGGCCCAGGCCCAGGAGCTGGGACTCCCCTTCTCCCAGTTCGTCCCGGGCCTGCTGGTTGTAGAGCAGGATGCGGCCATCCAGATTGCACACCACCACGCTCTGATGCAGCTCCGCCATCAGGGCGGCGAGGCGGTTCTTCTCCTCCGCCAGGGAGGCCCGGGCTTCCTGGACCTGACCTTGCACGTCAGTTTCCAGGGCGGCACGGCGTTCCGCCAGGCGGTTCACGGCGTCCACCAGGGGCTGGAATTCCGCCGGTCCCTGGGCGGCGAGACGCTTGGCGCTGTCGCTGACCAGGGTGCCGACCTCTTCGGCGAGCCTGAGGGGAGTCAGGAGATACGCGGCCGCCACTTCCCGCGCCAGGGAATAGACCAGGGCGCAGGCTACGGCGGCTACTGCCAGTACGGCTGCCAGGCGCTCTTGCAGTAGGGGCTGGACTGTCTCCGCCAGGGGGGCCTGGTGGCCGGCCAGGAGGGCGGCCACGGTGATGGCGATTATGGTCAGCGGGAAGACGCTGGCCGCCAGGCTGACCAGGGTGAGCTTGCGGGAGGGGGTCATAGGCTGCCTCCCACTGAAGCCCCATACCTTTCGGCATCGGATTGGTGGTGACTGCCTCTGGCGTTTGAGGAGACGGAAGCGCTTTGTTCCGCCGTTGACCGGCGGGTTACTTTTCTTGCCTTGCCAAGAAAAGGTAACCAAAAGAAGGCGCGCCCGGTTTGGCGCCCCGCCTGCGGCGGGGTTCCCTGCGCTACTCGCTTCCGGCGGGGGCTGCGCAACTCGGCCCTTTGGGCCTCAGACAGTGCTCGCCCTTTTTCCGCCGCAAGCTCCGTTGCTCGGCGCCAGCACAGGGCAATTTTATGGGGGTAGCCTGACAGGCAATAGGGACGGCCTTCTTCGTCCTTTGTTAGCTCAAGAATGGCGTCCCTATTGCCTCCCAGCCCAATCGCCCCTTTCGGTTTTGATCCCCCCCCTTGCGCCATCGCCGAGCAGCGGAGGCGGGACGGGGGGCTGTCGGCGAGGACTGTCTGAGGCCGCAGGCCGAGTTCCGCAGCCGCCCCGGCCTGCTGAGCAGCGCAGGGAACCGGGCCGAAGG
>DATEZY010000048.1:0-14583 GCA_035255085.1 Azospira sp.
GCTGACCCGGTCCACCGCTGTGAAATCGCCGAAGCGCTGGGTCAGGCCCTCCGCCTCGATCGCCCAGTCGTGGCCATCCGGGGACCGGGGCGGAATCACCAGGGCCTGGTGGCCCTGGCGCCGTTCCTCCGGCAGCAGGCGGATGAAGGCTTCCTCCAGGCTGTCAGCTTGCGCCCGGGACTTCAATTCGGCGGCCGAACCGGTGCCGATGACCCGGCCGCCGTCCATGGCCACCAGCCAGTCGAAGCGCTCCGCCTCCTCCATGTAGGCCGTGGCCACCACCACGCTCATGCCCGGGTGGCGGGCCCGGATGCTGTCGATCAGCTCCCAGAACTGGCGCCGGGACAGGGGATCGACGCCGGTGGTGGGCTCGTCCAGGATCAGCAGATCCGGGTCGTGGATCAGGGCGCAGCACAGGCCCAGTTTCTGTTTCATGCCGCCGGACAGCTTGGCGGCCGGCCGGTCACGGAAAGGCGCCAGGCCGGTGGCCGTGAGCAATTCGTCGATGCGCTGCCGCCGCTCGGCCCGGCCCTGGCCGAACAGCCGGCCGAAGAAATCCACGTTTTCCGCCACCGACAGGGTGGGATAGAGATTCTTGCCCAGGCCCTGGGGCATGTAGGCGATGCGGGGCTGCAGCTGGGCCCGGGTATGCCGGCTCCCCAGATCGCCGCCCAGCACCTCCACCCGCCCCTGCTGGATCTTGCGCGCCCCGGCCACCAGGGCCAGGAGGGAGGACTTGCCGACGCCGTCGGGCCCGATCAGCCCGACCATGCAGCCGGCTGGCAGCTCCAGGCTGACCTCCGCCAGGGCCACCACGGCGCCGTAGCGCAGGCCGACGTCCTGCAGACGGGCGACGGGCTGCGCGGCGGACGCGGAGGAGGAGTCAGGGAAGATCGGGGCCATGGCGCCACCCGTAGCGCAGACTAGCGACCCTGGGCCCCGGGCCAGGCAGCCTCAGGCTGGGTGCGCACATAGGCCACCCCGGGCATGCCGGGCTTGGCCAGGTCGGCGTGCTCGGCCAGCCAGGCGGCGGTCACCTTGACCTTGACCCGGAACATGAGCTTTTCCCGCTCGTTGCGGGTTTCCACTTCCTTCGGGGTGAACTGGGCCCGGGGTGCGACGAACACCACCTGGGCCGGAAGCGGTGCCTCCGGCAGGGCATCAAGGACGATGCGGGCCTCGCTGCCCAGGGCGACCTGGCCGGCCTCGGCCGCCGGCAGGTAGATGGACATATAGACATCGGTCAGATCCACCAGGGTCAGGGCCTTGCCGCCCGCGGCCAGAACCTCCCCGGGTTCGGCCAGGCGATACAGCACCCGCCCACCGGTGGGGGCCTTGAGAGCGGTATCGTTGACCGTGGTGCGCAGGCTTTCCACCCTGGCCACGGCGGCATCCACCGCCGCATCGCCTTCGGCCACCCGCACCCGGGCGGCAGCCAGGGCCGACGCCGCCATCTGCCGGGCGGAACTGTCCCGGTCGAGTTTGTCGCCGGTGATGAAGCCCTTCTTCACCAGCTGTTCGGTCCGCTGCAGGGTGACCTGGGCCAGGCGCAACTGGCTGTAGGCGCTACGCACCCCTTCCCGCGCCTCCCGGGCGGATTCCCGGGCCTGGCGCACCTGGGCTTCCGCCCCCCGCAGTTGGGCGGCCAGATCCTCGGCGTCGAGCCGGGCCAGCACCTGGTCCCGGGCCACGTTGTCCCCCTCCCGCACCAAGACGTCGGCCAGACGCCCGGCCACCTTGGTTGCCACATCCACCTCGGTGGCCTCCAAGCGGCCGTTGCCGGACGCGATGCCCGGCGGCAGGGATGGCGCTTGCAGGTGGCGCAGCAACTGCCAGCCTCCGAGAACCACCAGGGCGAGCAGGAACAGGACCGCCTTGCGGCGGAGGGGGGCGGCGAGGGCCATGACGGGCTCCTTCAATGCGGTGCATTCGTTCGATACACAACTGCAACAACAGGCAAATCAGGTAGCCCGTCACCCTGGGCCACCGGGACAGTATATGGCTGTCATGGGCCATTATAGGCCGATTCATTCAACTGAATGAATCGAGACCCAGGTCAGGCACGGCAAGGACGAACAGGCGTGGTGCGGCGCAACAACCGGGGCCGGGCAAATTTGTTAAACTTTGGCGTTGCCGAACAGCATGGGGAAAGCACGACAGGCTTGCTGCGACGGCGAAGAGAACGACAGAGGAAAAGCAGGGAAGAAGAAAGATGGCAGGGGGCAATTCGGTGCAGGAATCGAACCACCCCCCGAGTTCCCGGCAAGCCGGAAACTCCTAAGACCATAAAAGGAGAACAGCAGGCGCAGATTAAGGGCGCCGGCTTACATAAAACTTACGTAGATCAGTCTTTTACCCAGCCATGCGCATTCTTCTCGCAGAAGACGACAAAATCATCGCCGACGGCCTATGCCGCTCCCTGCGCCAGGGAGGCTACGCCGTGGACTGTGCCTACACCGGCGTGGACGCCGACACGGCGCTGATGACCAATAACTCCTACGATCTCCTCATCCTCGACCTGGGCCTGCCCAAGCTGCCGGGACTGGAAGTGCTGAAGCGCCTGCGGGCGCGCAACAGCCAGCTGCCGGTGCTGATCCTCACCGCCCTGGACGGCACCAACGACCGGGTCAAGGGTCTGGACCTGGGGGCCGACGACTACATGGCCAAGCCCTTCGAGCTGGCGGAACTGGAAGCCCGGGTGCGAGCCCTGACCCGCCGCTCCTCCGGCACCACGCCGGTGATCCAGTGCGGCGCCCTGACCTACGACCAGGTGGGCCGGGCCGCCCAGCTGGGTGGACAACCCATCGAGCTGTCCGCCCGGGAACTGGGTCTCCTGGAAATTCTGCTCTCCCGCGTCGGCCGCCTGGTCTCCAAGGACCAGCTGGTGGATCACCTATGCGGCTGGGGCGAGGAAGTGAGCCACAACGCCATCGAGGTCTACGTCCACCGTCTGCGCAAGAAGCTGGAAGCCGGCGGTGTGCGCATCGCCACCGTCCGCGGCCTGGGCTATTGCCTTGAAAAGCCTCAAGACGAAGCCAAGTCCGCCTAAGGCCGGCAGCGACAGCCAGCGCTCGCTGTTCGGCGAGATTCTGGACTGGATGCTGGCGCCCTTGCTGTTCGTCTGGCCGATCAGCATCGCCGTCACCCACTATTTCGCCAATATCGTCGCGGCCTATCCCTACGACCAGGCCCTGCACGAGAACGTCAATGCCATCGCCCGGCAGGTCAAGTTCGTGGATGGCAAGCCGGTGGTCAACCTGCCCGGTTCGGCCCGGGCCTTTCTGCGGGCCGACGAAATCGACAGCGTCTATTTCCACGTGGTCGGCAAGGAAGGCTATTTGTACGCTGGCGACAAGGAGCTCCCCCCGCCCGCCAACTACCACCACTCCCCGGATGATCCCGGCGACATCAATTTCCGCGATGCCGAACTGAATGGCCAGGACCTGCGGATCGCCTACCAGTACCTGACGGACCCCAACCATCCCCAGGACCGCTGGCTGCTGGTGGAAGTGGGCGAAACCCTGGAAAAGCGCTCCCAGCTGGCCAACAAGATCATCGCCAGCGTCATCCTGCCCCAGTTCGTGATCATCCCCCTGGCGGTGATCCTGGTCTGGTTCGGCCTATCCCAGGGCCTGCGCCCCCTGACCAAGCTACGGGAACGCATCGAGGCCCGGCGCCAGGGCGACCTTTCCCCCATCAGCACGCGCAAGGTGCCGGAAGAACTGCGCCCCCTGATCGACGCCTTCAACGGCATGTTGGAACGCATGCGCCGCAACCTGGAGGCTCAGACCCGCTTCATCGCCGACGCCGCCCACCAGATGCGCACCCCCCTCACCGGCTTGAAGACCCAGGCCCAGCTGGCCATGCGGGAGAACGACCCGGAACGCCTGCTCTACGCCCTGCGGCAGATGGCCGGCGCGGTGGACCGGGCCTCCCACCTGGTCAATCAGCTGCTCACCCTGGCCCGGGCCGAAGCCGGCGGCGGCGGCAATTACGCCCTGACGCCCCTGGACCTGGACCGGCTGCTGCGGGAAATCGTCGAGGACTGGGTGATGCGCGCCATGGAGGCCTACATCGATATCGGCTTCGAACCCGCGGATGCCCCGACGGAAGTGGAAGGCAACGGCTTCCTGCTGCGGGAAATGATCAACAACCTGATCGACAACGCCCTGCGCTACACCCCCGAAGGCGGCCACGTCACCTGCCGCGTGCGACGGGAAGACGACGAGGTGATCCTCGAAGTGGAAGACAGCGGCATCGGCATCACCGAGGAGCAGGCCGAGCTGGTGTTCGAGCGTTTCTACCGGGTCAACGATTCCGGCCCCGAAGGCTCCGGCCTGGGCTTGCCCATCGTGCGGGAAATCGCCGAGCTGCATGGTGCCGATGCCAGCCTTGCTCCCAACCCGAAGGAGCGGGGTACCATCGCCCGGGTGATTTTCCCGGCCTACGCCCCCCCGCCGCCGGAAAGCGACAGCCAGTCCGTGGCCCAGTCCGTAGTTTTGCCGCCCCCGCCGCCCGGTGGCGTCTGACGCAGAAGTCCCTGTTTACAGAGTTCTTTCGCAGCCCCCCCAGCCTGTCCGCCCAGACTATTTTGGGGACAGTCGAAAAAAGTTTGCGATTTTATTTGACGACTTGGGGGACCCTCCCTATAATTGCGCGCTTTCCGGCCAGTTAGCTCAGTTGGTAGAGCAGCGGATTGAAAATCCGCGTGTCCGTGGTTCGATTCCGCGACTGGCCACCAAATTCAGCACTGAGCCTCGGCCTGGCGCCGGGGCTTTTTGCTTCTAGACCGTTTCGGAACTTTGCAGGGCACCGAACGGTCAAGTCAGTAACATCTGACGCGGGGTGGAGCAGTTGGCAGCTCGTCGGGCTCATAACCCGAAGGTCGCAGGTTCAAGTCCTGCCCCCGCAACCAATAAGCAAAAAGCCCAACCCTCAAGGTTGGGCTTTTTGCTTTCTGGCGTTCGCTACTTTCTGGCTTTAGCCAAATCTGAGCCAAATCATCCGGCAGACGATGCATTCCCCATCACCTCTCTACGAACTCCAGGCCGAAAGCGCGCCCCTCGCCCAGCCCCCCGATTTTCCCGGCAGCGAGCCCCTGGACCAGTTCTGGCCCCGGGCCTACCGGCAGGTGGCCGACACCGCCACTCCCCTCTTCTACCGCTTCGGCGCCTACGTGGCGCTGACCATGCTCGACGACCCGGCGATGCTCGCCCTAGCCTTCTGCTGACGCTCTAACGCGGCAACGCTTCCGTCGCAGCAATCCGTCACCCGGCCAAATTGGCCAATCCTTGATGCGTGCGAAACTCCTGTCGCCGGGATCGGGCTAGCATGGCAGCCGTTGAAATCGGATGGGAGCACGATCGATGGGCCGACGCTTGGGGCTAGCCCTGTTGCTGGCATGGGGGATGGGCAGCGCTGTTGCCGATCCGGGCGCTGCTTTGCCCCCCGTGAAAGTCTTCGTGCCGCCGGTATGCCTGGCCTGCATCGACTGGGCCGAGCATCTGCGGCAAAACGGCTTTGTCGTGTCCCTGGAGGAAACCCGGGACATGCCGGCCCTGAAACATCGCCTCAAAGTGCCCCTGGCGGTGGAATCGGTGCATACGGCCCAGGTGGGCCCTTATTTCGTCGAAGGCCACGTGCCGGCCGACGACATCAAGCAGCTGCTCAAGGAAAAGCCCAAGGCCCGGGGCCTGGCGGTACCGGGACTGCCGGCCGGCGCACCGGGACGGGAAGTGTCCAACCCCACCTGCGAAACCGCCTGTACCGTACTAGCGCCCGGCGAAGGGGAAAAGGAAGTGCGGCGGGAGATGTACGACACCCTGCTGGTGGGACTGGACGGCAAGACCAAGGTCTTCGCCCGGCACTAGCCACGCCATTGCGGCGCAGCGCCACGCCGCCTCAGGAACTGGCCAACAACTCCCGGAACATGCCCGCCGCCCACTGCTCATCCTCGCCCCGGGGATTGGGATCGTAGGTCTGCTTCACCGTCTGGGTGATGAGGCCGTCGCCCCGCACCCGGTATTGGGCATCCAGGCGCAGCAGTTCCTGGGGCTCCAGGCTGGCCATGACATAGCAGGTGCTGTCCGGCAGGGCCTGAGGCGCTTCCCTGCCCTGCGCCCGGGCGGCGATCTGTCCCGCGGCGATAGCTCCCAGCCGGGCCGCCAGGTGTCCGCTCTTGGGGTAATGCCCGAACAGGGGCGAGACCTTGCCGATCATGTCCCCCACCAGGAATATCCGGGCATCCCCCCGTGCCTGCAGCGACAGGGGCTCCGCGTCGGCCCAGCCGCTGGGCTTGCCGTCGGCCTCCCGGCCAATGAGCCCCGCCTGCCAGGCCAGCCGCCCCGCCTGCTGGGGCGGCGCCAGGAGGGCGTCGGTAAAGGTCAGGTCGTCGAATTCGGTGACGATGCGGCGCTGGTAGGGATCCACGGCGGTGACCCGGGAATGAGGCATGTAGCTAATCTGGGCCTTGAACTGGTCGCTGAACAGGCGGCTGAAGGCCGGCATGGCCGGATTCGGGTCGAGCACGATGAGCCGCCCGGGAATGTTGTGGCGCTTGAGCCACCAGCCGATGACAGCGGCCCGCTCGTAGGGGGCCGGGGGACACCGGTAGGGGGCCGGAGGAACGGTCATCACCAGGTCGCCGCCGCGGAAGTTTTCCAGCTTGCGCTTGAGGGCCTGGAACTCGGCCCCCGGGATAAAGGCCCCGGGGTATTGCTCCCGGGCCTGGGCCGCAGCCCCCTGGTCGTCGCCGAACCAGGCCCCGTAGTCGTAGCCGATGCCCACCGCCAGCACCAGCCAGTCATAGGCGAGACTGCCCTGGGCGGTAACGATGCGGCGCCGCTCCGGCTCGATGGCCTCCACCTCGGCCTGGATGAAGGTGTAGCCGAAGGCCTTGGCGGCGGCCCCGTAGTCATGCACCAGACGCGCCGTTTCCACCAGGCCGGCCAGCCATTTGTGACTCAGGGGGCAGGACCAGAAGGCGGCACTCTTCTCCAGCAGCACCACCTCCAGTTCCGGCGCCTGCTGCCGCAGCTGACGGGCTGCGGCCAGCCCGCCCCAGCCGCCTCCGACCACCACGACACGCTGCCCCTGGGAAGCCGGCAGCAATTCCGGCCGGGTTTGGGCAAAGAGCGGCGTCAGGGGCAGGACCGCCCCCAGGACGGCACCAGCATGGAGGAAGGCGCGGCGAGTGCAGGACATGGGCAGACATCGGGCAGGGAAGATGAAGAAGCAATGTGCCACGCCGAGGGACGGCGGGGCAGGATATGGATCAAGGCCACCAAAAAACTTTTGCCCCGGGGGCCAGACCTGGCTGAAGCGCCCCCCCTGAACCGGGCCATTACCGCCCCGGGACCGCTGCCCCGGAGTGGTATCATTGGCAACACTTGAGCATTGCCGGCAGAGCCGGCCGGAAGCGCGCTTTCGGCGCTCCCGCAATGCCACCATAACGATAAGCAGGATGGGCATCGATCCATTCCTGCGATGACCCGGCCCAGCGCCGGTGTCGGAGAACTTTGAGGTTGGGGAGGTCACGGTGAGCCGGTCCGGATTGCCCAATATGCGGCTTTTTTCGGTCATTTGCGTGCTTGCTGCGAGCGCGGTGGGGGCAGTGTTTTACCCCCGCCTGACATCGCGGCCGGCGCCAGTGGCCGATATGGCAGTCGTTTTGCCCACCACCACGGGTCGCAGCAGCGAACCCATACGTCCCCTGCCGGAACGCCTGAACCTGGACCCCGCCCGGGTCTCCCTGGGCCGGCAACTATTCCACGACAAGCGCCTTTCGCGAGACGACAGCCTGTCCTGTGCCAGCTGCCATGACCTGGCCCGCGGCGGCGTCGATAACCAGCCCCGCTCCCGGGGCGTGGGCGGGGCCGAAGGCGACATCAACTCCCCCAGCGTGCTCAACGCCGGATTCAATTTCCGGCAGTTCTGGGATGGCCGCGCCGCCAGCCTGGAAGACCAGGTGAACGGCCCCCTGCAAAATCCGGCGGAAATGGCGTCGAACTGGCAGCAGGCCATGGCCAAGCTGGCGACCGACAAGCTACTGCGGGCGGCCTTCGCCGACGCCTTTCCCGAGGGTCTGACGCCGGCCAACGTGCGCATCGCCCTGGCCGACTTCGAACGCTCCCTCGCCCGCCCCTCCCGCTTTGACCGTTGGCTTCGTGGCGAGGATGACGCCTTGTCCGACGGCGAGAAGGCCGGCTACCGCCTGTTCAAGCGCCATGGCTGCACCGCCTGCCACCAGGGCATCAATGTGGGTGGCAACCTCTACCAGCGCTTCGGGGTGATGGACGATTACTTCTCCCGCAAGCACCAGGTCACCAAGGCCGACCAGGGCCGCTACAACCTCACCGGCCGGGAGGAGGACCGCCACGTGTTCAAGGTCCCCAGCCTGCGCAACGTAGCCCTGACCGCCCCCTATTTCCACGACGCTTCCACCGCCAGCCTGGAGGAGGCGGTATCCATCATGGGACGCTATCAACTGGGCCTCAACCTGCCGCCCCAGGATGTCACCCTGATCGTCGCCTTCCTGCGCTCCCTGAATGGGGAGCCCCAGCCATGAACGGGCGCTTTGTCCGCGGTGCCGCCCCCTGGCTGGCTGTCGCCTTGCTGATGCTGATCCTGGTCGGCCTGTTCCTGCGCAGTACCGGCGCCGACGGCGAGGCCCGGGCCCAGATCGAAACCCGGGTCCATGAAATTGCCGCCCTGGATGCCCGGCTGAACGAGGATCTGCTCAAACTGCGCCACCGCCAGTTGCAGAACTACGACTCGGTGACCACCGCCGTGGAACGCATCGACCAGCTGCTCGGACAGCTGACCGCCGACCTGACCCCCCGGCTGGCACCGGAGCTGCTGGAGCCGGCCCAGGGCCAGTGGCAGAAAAAGCGGGAGAGCCTGGAACAGTTCAAGCAGCTCAACGCCGTCCTGGGCAATGCCCAGTATCACTTCGTCAATCTGGCCAATAATCTCCTCGGGCCCAGCGACCAGAAGGATTCCGCCACGCCCCACAGCCCCCTGCTCGCCAAGGTGGGACGGGACGTCCTGGAATTCCTGGTACGAGGCGAGGCCGGCGACATGCCGGGCATTGCCGCCAACCTGGAGCTGCTGCGTGAGGAAACGGCCCACTGGCCCCTGCTGCAGCGCCAACAGGTATTGCTGCTGACTGCCCATGGGCAACAGGTCCTGCGCCATCGCCTGGAAGTGGAGCGGCTGCTGGAAGATCTCACCACCAACCCCTTCAGCGCCGAACTGGAAAGCGCCTACGGAGACTACAACAGCTCCTTCCGCCAGGAACTGGAAACGGCAGAGGGGTATCGCCTGGCCCTGTCCCTGTTCGCCCTGTTCCTCATCGCCTCGGTGGTGTACATCATGGCCGAATTGAAGAAGGCCGCGGTGGAACTGGGGCACAGCCATAGCCTGATCGACAATGTGGCCAACACCCTGGCTGAGGGCATCCTGGCCCTGGACCGCTATGGCCGCATCAATTTCAGCAACCGCCAGGCGGAAATCCTGCTCGGCTACAGCGGCACCGAACTGGCCGGGATGAAGCCGGAAATGGTGTTCTTCGCCAGCTATGCCCCCCTGCACTCGCCCCTGATCGAGGCCATGCGCCAGGGACGCCTGTTCGAGGGAGAGGAATGGTTCTATCGCGCCGACGGCAGCCGTTTCCCGGCGGCCGTCCTCGGCGCCCCCCTGCGCAACAGCGACGGCGGCTACGTCGCCTCCTTCCGCGACCTGTCCGAAATCAAGCAGGCCGAGACCCGCCTGCGGCTGGCAGCCCGGGTGTTCGACAACCTGGGAGAAGCCATGGTCATCACCGATGTCCAGGGGCGCATCCAGTCGGTCAATCCCGCCTTCACCGAGGTCACCGGTTTCAGCGAGGCAGAGGCCGTGGGCCATGCCCCGGGAGAGCTCCTGGCGTCGGGCCAGCATGAGCAGAATTTCTACCGGGAGATGTGGCAGGCCCTGGACGACACCGGCAAATGGCAGGGCGAAATCATCAACCGCCGGAAGAGCGGCGAAACCTATCCGGAATGGCTCTCCATCACCGCCATCAAGGATAGCGAGGGCCAGGTGGTGCAATACATCGGCCTGTTTACCGACATCACCGACCGCAAAGAGGCCGAGGCCCACATCCACCACCTGGCCTACCACGACGCTCTGACCGGTCTGCCCAACCGCCTGCTGTTCCACGACCGCCTGGACAACGCCCTGCGCCAGGCCCACCGCAGCCACCGCAAAATGGCCGTGCTGCTCCTCGACCTGGACCGCTTCAAGGCGGTGAATGACACCCTGGGCCATGACCAGGGCGACCTGCTGCTGCAGGAAGTGTCCCGCCGCCTCGGCCTCTGCCTGCGGGAGGGCGACACCCTGGCCCGCCTGGGGGGCGACGAATTCGTCCTGCTCCTGCCCGAGGTGCAGTCGGTGGATGACGCCGGCACCGTCGCCGGCAAGCTCCTGGCCCAGTTCGAGGCCCCGGTACGCCTGGGGGAACGGGAGTTGTTCGCCTCCACCTCCATCGGCATCGCCCTCTACCCGGCGGACGGGGAGGATGGGGAAACCCTGCTCAAGCATGCCGACGTGGCCATGTACGCCGCGAAGGACAGCGGCCGGGCTGCCTACCGCTTCTTCGTCGCCAGCGACACCGCCCGCTCCCTGGAGCGCCTGGAACTGGAAAACGACCTGCGCCGTGCGGTGGAAGGGCAACAGCTGCTGCTCTGCTACCAGCCCCAGATCGATGCCGCCTCCGGCCATATCGCCGGGGTCGAGGCCCTGCTGCGCTGGCATCACCCGACCCGGGGCCTGGTCATGCCGGACCGTTTCATCGCCCTGGCGGAAAATGCCGGCCTCATCGACACCATCGGCCACTGGTGCCTGGTGGCCGCCTGCAACCAGCTCCGTACCTGGCAGAAGCAACAGGTGCCGATACCGCGCATGGCCGTCAATGTCTCGGCACGCCAGCTGCGCCGCCCGGATTTCGCCGCGGAGGTGATGCAGGTGGTGACGGAAACCGGCATCGATCCTTCCTGCCTGGAACTGGAACTGACGGAAAGCTCCCTGGCGGACGACCCGGAGCGCACCTTCGCCATTTTCACCACCCTGCGCCAGCAGGGAGTGCGGATCGCCATTGACGACTTCGGCACCGGTTACTCCTCCCTGAGCTATCTGGCCCGCTACCCGGTGGACGTGGTGAAAATCGACCGCAGCTTCGTCATCCAGCTGGAAGACGATGCCGAAGCCCAGTCCCTGGTCCGCTCCATCATTCTCCTGGCCCATGGCCTGAAGATGCGTACCGTGGCCGAGGGCGTGGAAACCCCGGGCCAATGGGCCCAACTCTCCGGCCTGGATTGCGACGAACTCCAGGGCTTCATTTTCAGCCGCCCCCTGCCCCCCCACGAAATCCCCCTGCTGCGGGGGGAATGGCAAAGGGCCGCTTAGTGGCACCTTGGCCCCCCGGGGCTCCGTTTATTCCCACAGTCCATATATAAATAGCGAATCGAGCTTTGTTGTTCTATAAGCCTTGGTTAAAGTTCGGGCTAGTGCTTGTCACCGAGGAATTACCGCCATGTCGCAACCCCGCCCCTTCTCCCGTTTGTTCCTGGCCCTGGCCCTGAGCGGCGGCCTGCTCGCCTCCGCCTCCTCCGCCCTGGCGGACGTGACCCTGCTCAACGCCTCCTACGACGTGGCCCGGGACTTCTACAAGGACTACAACCCCCTCTTTGCCAAGCACTGGCAGGCCAAGACCGGGCAGAAGATCGACATTAAGCAGTCCCACGGCGGCTCCTCCAAGCAGGTGCGGGCCGTGGCCGATGGCCTGGAGGCCGACGTGGTGACCATGAACCAGGCCACCGACGTGGAGTTCCTGGCGGACAAGGGCCTGGTGGCCAAGGATTTCACCAAGAAATTCCCCAACAATGCCTCGCCCTATACCTCCACCATGGTGTTCATCGTCCGCAAGGGCAATCCCAAGGGACTAAAGGACTGGTCCGACCTGGTCAAGCCCGGCGTACAAGTGATCGTCCCCCACCCCAAGAACACCGGCAACGGCCGCTACACCTACCTGGCCGCCTGGGGCTATGCCCTGAAGCAGCCCGGTGGCAACGACAAGAGCGCCCAGCACTTTGTCGGCCAGTTGCTGAAGAATGCCCCCCTGTTCGCCGCCGGCGGCCGGGACGCCACCACCACCTTCATGCAGCGCCGCCTGGGCGATGTGCTCATCACCTTCGAATCCGAGGCCGAGTTGATCGCCAAGGAATTCGGCCACGGCGACTTCGAGGTGGTATATCCCAGCCTCTCCATCCTGGCCGAGTTCCCGGTGGCCGTGGTGGACAAGGTGGTGGACAAGAAGAACACCCGCAAGGAGGCCCAGGCCTACCTGGACTACCTGTGGTCCAAGGAAGGCCAGGAGAACGCCGCCCAGAACTATCTGCGCCCCCGGGACCCGGAGCTGCTGAAGAAGTACGCTGCCCAGTTCCCGAACATCAAGACCTTCTCCGTCGATGAGGTGTTCGGCAGCTGGACCAAGGCGGCCAAGGCCCATTTCGTCGATGGCGGTAGCTTCGACCAGCTCTACGTCCAGAAATAAGCAACTAGCCCCCGCCCCGGAAAGCATTCCGGGCTTGGGGAAGCAGGCGAGGGAGGCCACAGCTGTCTGGCCTGGCTGGACTAGCCGGCCGAGCCTCCGCCTTTCCCGACCTCTCCCGCGATGGGAGAGGCGTCGTTTTGGGAGTTCCGTTTCACGCCAGGAATTTTGCACACCATGTCTGCCAAACCACATAACGTCCTGCCCGGCCTCGGCCTCTCCCTGGGCTACACCCTGGTGTATCTCGCGGTGCTCATCCTCATTCCCCTGGGCGGGATGGTACTCGCCAGCACCAAGCTCACCCTGGCCCAGTTCTGGGACATCGCCACCACCGAACGGGCCCTGGCCGCCTACCGGGTGACCTTCGGCGCCTCCTTCCTGGCCGCCGTGATCAACGGCTTCTTCGGCCTGATCGTCGCCTGGGTGCTGGTGCGCTACTCCTTCCCCGGCAAGCGCATCATCGACGCCTTCGTGGACCTGCCCTTTGCCCTGCCCACGGCGGTGGCCGGCATCACCCTGGCCACCCTCTATTCGGCCAACGGCTGGGTCGGTCAGTACCTGGAGCCCCTGGGCATCAAGGTGGCCTACACCCCCCTGGGCATCGTCGTCGCCCTGACCTTCATCGGCCTGCCCTTCGTGGTGCGCACCCTGCAGCCGGTGATCGAGGATATCGAGCCGGAAGTGGAGGAAGCGGCTGCCACCCTGGGCGCCAGCCGCTGGCAGACCTTCGTCAAGGTGATCTTCCCGGCCATTTTCCCGGCCCTGCTCACCGGCTTCACCCTGTCCTTCTCCCGGGCCATCGGCGAATACGGCTCGGTCATCTTCATCGCCGGCAACATGCCCCTCATTTCCGAAATCACCCCCCTGCTCATCATCTCCAAGCTGGAGCAGTACGACTACATCGGCGCCACCGCCCTGGCCGTGGTCATGCTCGGCATTTCCTTCTCCCTGCTCCTGGCCATCAACGGCCTGCAGTGGTGGGCGGCCAACCGCACCTCGGGCCACCGCGCCGCCAAGGGAGACGCCCAATGACCATCCGTCGCGCCAATACCGAGCCGGCCTGGATCCGCCTGCTGCTCCTCACCCTGGGCTTGGGTTTCCTCGCCCTGTTCCTGGCCGTGCCGCTGCTCGCCGTATTCGCCGAGGCCCTGCGCGGCGGTGCTGCCGCCTACTTCGGCGCCCTGGCGGACCCGGAGGCCCGCTCCGCCATCGGCCTCACCCTGCTCATCGCGGCCGTTGCTGTGCCCCTCAACGTCGCCTTCGGCGTCGCCGCCAGCTGGGCCATCGCCAAGTTCGACTTCCGCGGCAAGAGCCTGCTCATCACCCTGATCGACCTGCCCTTCGCCGTCAGCCCGGTGATCTCCGGCCTGGTGTTCGTGCTCATGTTCGGCGCCCAGGGCTACCTGGGTCCCTGGCTCTCGGCCCACGACATCAAGATCATTTTCGCCGTGCCCGGCATCATCCTCGCCACCCTATTCGTCACCTTCCCCTTCGTCGCCCGGGAACTCATTCCCCTGATGCAGGCCCAGGGCAAGGACGAGGAAGAGGCAGCGGTCTCCCTGGGAGCCTCGGGCTTCCAGATGTTCTGGCGGGTGACCCTGCCCAACATCAAGTGGGGCCTGCTCTACGGGGTGATCCTGGCCAACGCACGGGCCATGGGCGAGTTCGGCGCCGTCTCCGTGGTCTCCGGCCACATCCGGGGCGAGACCAACACCCTGCCCCTGCATGTGGAAATCCTCTACAACGAGTACCAGGCCGTCGGCGCCTTCGCCTCGGCCTCGGTCCTGGCCCTCCTGGCCCTGGTCACCCTGGTGGCCAAGACTCTGGTGGAATGGCGCATGCGGCGCGAGACCGCGATGCTCACCGCCGAGCTGCCGCCCGAAAAAACCAACTAAGCCCAACTTAGCATTTGCCAACAGGTTCCCCGCCATGAGCATCGACATCCGCAATATCGCCAAGCGCTTCGGCAACTTCGTTGCCCTGGACGACATCTCCCT
>DATEZY010000049.1:0-3034 GCA_035255085.1 Azospira sp.
GCCAACCCGGAAATCACCGAGCGCTTCGAACTATTCATCGTCGGCCGGGAAATCGCCAACGGCTTCTCCGAGCTCAACGACCCCGAAGACCAGGCCAACCGCTTCCTGCAACAGGCCAAGGCCAAGGAAGCCGGTGACGAGGAAGCCATGTTCTACGACGCCGACTACGTCAAGGCCCTGGAATACGGCCTGCCCCCCACCGGCGGCTGCGGCATCGGCATCGACCGTCTGGTGATGCTGCTCACCGACAGCGCCAACATCCGCGACGTCATCCTGTTCCCCCAGATGCGCCGGGACTGATCCAACCGCGGGGCCCCGCCCCGCGCGCCACACGCACCAAAGACAAGGGGCGGCAGAGAAATCTGCCGCCCCTTTCTTTTTCCGGCTCCCGTCATTCGTGGCGGATAGTCGGTCCTGCTAGTCGGGATATGACTGCCTGCGCTTCCCGACACCACAACTATCAATCAGTCTACTTCTAGAGGGAGTCCATATAGGAAGGGTTAGCCTACTCCTCGCCACTTTCAACGATTTCGGCACTGGCCTGAGAGGTATCTCCTTCACGCCGAATGGCTCGCAGTTGCGTCATTACCTCATCCCCATACGGTGTAAGGGTCCAGTACGTTCCTGAGTCTTTAACGCTTCTTGCCTTGTCATTTTTCGCGATTAGACCCAACGCGCGTAGTTGAACTTTGATCGTTTGGAAATCGTCGTGGCTGATCCGAAAGTTGCTTAGCGTATGACGGGCCAGCTTCTTGTCATCAGTCAGGCGTTCAAAGTTTTCTGCCTCTGCAAGACGATCAAGTGCGTTCTTCAGCGCTGGTTCCGTCGCCTCGTGAATCATCAGGGGCGCTATGCACGCGAACATCTCATTCCACGTTGGAGAGAAGGATGTCGCCCAGGTTTTTGACCGGTACTCTCCAGGTGCGGTGGTGGCAAACGTGAAGCGAACAGTGTGCTCTTCGTCACCTTGGGCTAAACCTTCCGAACCTTTGGGCGCCGAAATGCGTGCTCGCGAAAGTTCCAATTGAAGCTCATCTACCCTTCGGCGTAGCTGCAAGAGTTCCATCGTCGCCTCACGGTCAGCCAGCTCATTAGCTCGGACCCAGCCCACCGCGGGAGTTGATTTGATCAACTGAATCAAGCTTCTGCTGACAACAGAGCCAAGTTCTTGAGGTGACTCCCAGTGCTTGCAAAGTTTCTTCTCAACCGACTCACGAAAGGCCTGGAGTTTCTCTTTTCCTTCGGCTGTAGTCTCCGTGTTGTCAGCAATGATCTTCCCTGGGTTGCGGTGCAGGAACGCGATGGTCGGCTTACCGGTTGAGAGTGCATACCTGTACTCCATCTCCGTGTAGCTGAAACCTTCGGGGCCAATTGAGCCATAACGGCCACCTAAGATCAGTACGTAGTAGTCGCAGTCGTCAATGACCTTTTTGATCAGATTCCATTGGGTCTCGTTTGCTGCGGGGAAGAGTTCCATTCCGGAAGGCATGCAGTCGAGTTCTAGGAGTGCGTGCATAACCTCTTGCCGCTCTTGTTCCAGATCACGAAACGTGCTGCTTACGAAGACCTGATATCGCTTTTCCACAAAGCCTCCTAGTACTCGAATAGGCTAACGTTAAATGGATGCCATCTTCGCCAGATAAGCTGGAAAAAGCAGCCTATCGAATTCCTTCAGCGAGGCAGGAGATTCCGGGCTTAAGGCTGTTCCAGGCCAGAACCCTCGGCATCCCGGACCAGGGTCTGCTCCAGGGCAGCGCGGGTGGCGGCGAAGACTTCGGGCAGGCGCTGCGCAGCCTCCCGGGCCCGGTCGCTGTCCCAGCTCCCCTCCCGGGCCACGGCTTCAAGCACCCGGGCCAGGTCGGCCAGTTGCCCGGCGCCCACATTGGCTGCCGCCGACTTGAGGCTGTGGGCGGCGGCGGCAGCGGCGTCGGAAGTCCCCTGAACCAGGGCATCGACCTCCGTCGTCGCGCTGGCGAGGAAAGTGGCGATGAAGCGCCCCAGAAACTCCGCCCGGGGCTGGCCCTGGCGTTCGACGATGCCTTCCAGGACACTCTCGTCCAGCAGCGGCGCCGTTCCTGATAGCTTCCCAGCAGCCAGGGTTGCCGGAACAACCCCAACGTTCCCCTCCTCCGGCGCTCCCAGCCAGTCCTGGAGCAGCTTGACCAGGTCGGATTCATTGAAGGGCTTGGGCAGGAAGCCGTTCATGCCGGCCGCCAGGCAGCGCTGCCGATCCTCGGCGAAGGAATTGGCGGTAAGGGCGATGATGGCGGTGGGGGAGCGGTGCTGCTCCTGTTCCCGCCGGCGCAGTTCCCGGGAGGCGGCGAGGCCATCCATCACCGGCATCTGGCAGTCCATGAGGATGAGGTCGAAGTCCTCGCCTTCGACGCAGGCCAGGGCCTCCTCGCCATTGCCTGCCACCCGTACCCGGCAGCCCAGCAGTTGCAGCAGCCCCTGGGTCACTTCCTGGTTGGTCAGGTTGTCCTCCACCAGCAGCACGCTGCCCCTGAAATGGGGCCGGGCCGGCGGGCGGCCGATCTGGCGTGACGCCGGACGGACGGCCGAGGCCGAGCGCTGGCGCAGCAGCTGGCCCATCAGGCGCGTGAATTCCTTGCGCGCCACAGGCTTCACCAGGCGCGCCGCAAAAGCCGGCGGCAGGACGGCTTCGCCAAAAGCCGTCAACGCGCCCCAGGGCACCCCGGTCATCGCCTGCCAATGTAGCCAGCCAGCGTCGTCCTGGGGGAGATAGCAGATATCCGCCAACACCAGATCGAAACCGCCCTGGGCCAGCACCGGAGTCGCCTCTTCCAGACTGCTGAGCCGGCGGCAGGCCATGCCAAGAAAGCGGGCATAGTTGCTGACGATGCGGGCCAGCGTATCCTGGGGTTCGAGCAGCAGCAGACTGCAGCCGGGGTAAAGGATGGCGGTGGGGTTATCCCGCACCACGTGCAGGGGCAGTTCGAAAACGAACTCGGCCCCCTCCCCTTCCTGGCTGTTCACGGTGAGGTCGCCCCCCATGAGCCGCACCAGTTCCCGG
>DATEZY010000050.1:0-38712 GCA_035255085.1 Azospira sp.
CTGGCACGCTTCTTGTAATCGACTCGCCCCAATACGGGCGCGGGGTTACGCGCCTGCGTCCAAATAGCTCCGTAGCCAACGGGGCAACCGACCGAGGGTGAGGCCATGCAAGAGCAAAAACTCCAGTCCCTGGAAATCCACGAGCACGTCATCAAGGCGGCGAAGCGCCTGGAAATGGGCCGCCGGGAATTCCTCCAGTTCTGTACGGCCATGGCCGCCACCCTGGGCCTGCCGGCCGGGGCCGAGGCGGCGGTGGCTGAAGCGGTGGCGGTGAAGAAGCGCCCCTCCGTCATCTGGCTGCACTTCCAGGAATGCACCGGTTGCACCGAGTCCATGCTGCGGGCCGAGCACCCGACCATCGAGAAGCTGATCCTCGACGTCATCTCCCTCGACTACCACGAGACCCTCTTCGCTGCCGCCGGCCACCAGATCGAGGCCGCCAAGCAGGCTGCCATGAAGGCCAACAAGGGCCAGTACCTGCTGGTGGTGGAAGGGGCCATCCCGACCAAGGACGGCGGCATCTACTGCAAGGTGGGCGGCAAGACGGCCATCGACATCGTCAAGGAATGCGCCGCCGATGCGGCGGCGGTGATCGCTATCGGTTCCTGTGCCTCCTGGGGCGGCATGCCTTCCACCGGCCCCAACCCCACCGGGGCTTCCGGGGTGAACAAGATCATCGACAAGCCGGTGGTGACCATTCCCGGCTGCCCGCCCAACCCCTACAACTTCCTCTCCACCGTGGTGCACTTCCTCACCTTCGGCCAGCTGCCGCCGGTGGATGAGCTGGGTCGTCCCAAGTTCGCCTACTCCCGCCTGGTGCATGAAAACTGCGAGCGCCGCGCCCACTTCGATGCCGGCCGCTTCGCCATGGAGTTCGGCGACGAGGGCCATCGTAAGGGCTACTGCCTGTACAAGCTGGGCTGCAAGGGCCCCGAGACCTACGCCAACTGTCCCACCATCCTCTTCGGCGATGCCGGGGCCGGCACCTGGCCGGTGGGCTGCGGCCATCCCTGCATCGGCTGTACCGAGCAGGGCGTGGGCTTCGAGAAGCCCATCCACCAGACCGCCAAGGTTATGACCTACGCGCCGCCCGCCTCCTTCCCCCGGGTGGTGGAAGAGCAGGGCAAGGGTGCCTCCCTCGGGGCCGCCGCCGTGCTGGCCGCCGTGGCTGGGGCCGCGGCCGGGGCCGGGGCCATGGTGGCGAAGAATCTGGGCCTCTCCCACGCTGCCGAGGAAGCTGAGAGGGCTGAGAAGCAGGCCGCTGCCGAACAGAAACCCGCCGAGAAGGTGTGACCATGAGCTCCCGTCGCAATTTCCTGAAAGGGGCGTTGGCGGGCAGCGCTGCCGTGGCCACGGCCACGGTGAGCCAGCCGGTCTGCGCCCGGGACAACCTGCCCCAGCCCGAGGGTGCCCTAGGCCTGCTCTACGACGCCACCCTGTGCGTCGGCTGCAAGGCCTGCGTCGCCGCCTGCAAGCAGGTCAATGGCAACCCGGCGGAGTTTTCCACGCCGGAGCAGCTGTGGGATACGCCCCTGGACACCACGGCCAAGACCTTCAACGTCATCAAGATGTTCCGCAGCGGCAACATGGAGACGAAGGACGACCCGGACAACGGCTACGCCTTCATGAAAACCTCCTGTCTGCACTGCAACGATCCATCCTGCGTCTCGGCCTGCCCGGTGTCGGCCATGACCAAGGATCCCAAGACCGGCATCGTCGGCTATAACCCGGATGCCTGCATCGGCTGCCGTTACTGCGTTGCTGCCTGCCCCTTCGGTATTCCCAAGTACGACTATTCCTCCCCCACGGGCAAGATCGGCAAGTGCGAGCTGTGCCGCCATCGCCTGCCGGAAGGCAAGTACGCCGCCTGCGCCGAGGTCTGCCCCACTGGAGCCACCCTCTACGGCAAGGCCTCCGACCTCAAGGCCGAAGCAGCCCGCCGTCTGGCTTTGAAGCCCGGCACCAAGACCGTGTTCCAGCGCGGCGAGCTGGGGGGCAAGGACCAGAGCTACGAGAACGTGGTGGGCCATTACGTGCAGCACGTCTATGGCGAGAAGGAAGTGGGGGGCACCCAGGTGATCAAGCTCTCCGCCGTGCCTTTCGACAAGGTGGGACACAAGCCCCTGCCGGAGCGCTCCGCCGCGTCCCAGTCGGAAACCCTGCAACACACGCTCTACGGCGGGCTGGCCATGCCCCTGGTGGTGCTTGGCGCCATGACCTATTTCGCCAAGCGCAACGTCAAGCCTGACGACGAAGAGCGGTAAGGGAGAGATCGCAATGTCTGCACATCAACACGCTGCACCCGCCCCCGTCGGCGGCAAGCTGCTCAACCCGGTGACCCTGATCAGCGGCACCCTGATTGCCGTGGCCCTGGCGGTGATCCTGATCCGCTTCATCTTCGGCCTGGGGGCGGTGACCAACCTCAATGACGGCTTCCCCTGGGGCCTGTGGGTGGTGGGGGACGTGGTTATCGGTTCCGCCTTCGCCTGCGGCGGCTTCTCGGTCGCCATGCTGGTCTATATCTTCAACAAGGGCGAGTACCACCCCCTGGTGCGCCCGGCCCTGCTGGCCTCGCTGTTCGGCTACACCCTGGCCGGCGTCGGGGTGATCTTCGACCTGGGCCGCTGGTGGAATTTCTGGCACATCCTCACCCCGGGCTATGCCTCCCCCAACTCGGTGATGTTCGAGGTGGCCCTGTGCATCTCCCTCTACATCGTCGTGATGTGGATCGAGTTCTCCCCCACCTTCCTGGAGCAGTGGGGCCTGCACGCCAAGCGCAAGAAGCTGAACAAGGTGATGTTCTTCTTCATCGCCCTGGGCACCGTGCTGCCCATGATGCACCAGTCCTCCCTGGGCTCCCTGCTGGTGGTGATGGGGACCCAGATCCATCCCCTGTGGCGCTCCCTGGCCCTGCCCCTGATCTACCTGCTCTCGGCCATCACCATCGGCTACGCGGTGATCCTGTTCGAATCGTGCATGGCCGCCGCCGGTTTCCGTCGCCAGCTGGAGACCCACATCCTCACCCCGCTTTCCAAGGTCATGCTGGGCATGCTGGCGGTGTTCCTGGCGGTGCGGGTGGGCGACCTGGCCTTCCGCGGCGCCCTGGGCTACGCCTTCGAGGCCAGCCTGGAAGCCTTCATGTTCTGGCTGGAAATGCTGTGCTTCGTCGTGCCCCTGTTCCTGCTGGCCAAGGACAGCGCCCGGCGCAATCCGGCCCGGCTGTTTGTCGGCGCCATGCTGCTCATGCTCGGCGGGGTGCTGCTGCGCATCAATTCCTTCCTGATCGGCTACGAGACCGGCGATGGCTGGCACTACTTCCCCTCCGTGCCGGAGATGCTGGTCACCATCGGCATGTTCGCCATTGAGGTTGTCGGTTACATCGTCATTACCCGCCGCTTCCCGGTGCTGGCTGCAGAGCGCCCCCGGGAAGGTGCTGCCCACTAAGAATTCAAGGAGATTGTAGAAATGACCAAGCGCATAACGATTGATCCGGTGACCCGTATCGAAGGCCACCTGCGGGTGGATGTGGAAGTGAATGGCGGCAAGGTGTCCAAGGCCTGGGCCTCGGGCCAGATGTGGCGCGGCGTCGAGAACATCCTCATCGGCCGCGACCCCCGGGATGCCTGGGCCATCACCCAGCGCATCTGCGGCGTATGCACCACGGTGCACGCCATCGTCTCGGTGCGGGCGGTGGAGAACGCCCTCAACCTGGAAATTCCGGTGAACGCCCAGTACATCCGGAACATGATCATCACCGCCCACAACATCCACGATTCCATCGTGCACTTCTACCACCTCTCCGCCCTGGACTGGGTGGACGTGGTCTCCGCCCTGCAGGCCGATCCGGACAAGGCCTCGGCCCTGGCGGAAAGCCTCTCCCCGTGGAACCGCAACTCCGCGGCCGAGTTCCGCAAGGTCAAGGAAAAGCTGGCGGGCTTCGTCAAGGGCGGCCAGCTCGGTATTTTCACCAACGGCTACTGGGGCCACCCGGCCATGAAGCTGCCGCCGGAAGTGAACCTCATCGCCGTGGCTCACTACCTGCAGGCCCTGGAATACCAGCGCTTCGCCAGCAAGATCGTGTCCGTCCTCGGCTCCAAGTCGCCCCACATCCAGAACGTGGCGGTGGGCGGCGTGGCCAACCCCCTGGCGGTGGACTCCCAGTCCGTGCTCACCGTGGAGCGCCTGCTGGCAGTGAAGGAATGGATCGGCAAGCTCGACGAGTTCATCAAGCAGGTCTATCTGCCCGACGTGGCCGTGATCGGCGCCTACTACCCGGAATGGACCAAGATCGGCCGTGGTATCACCGACTACCTCTCCGTCCCCGACCTGCCCCTGGACGGCAAGGGTACCCAGTTCGCCCTGCCCGGCGGCTACATCCAGAACGCCGACCTCAAGACCTTCAAGCCCATTTCCCAGTTCGGCGACACCTATTTCCGTGACGGCGTCTCCGAGGCGGTCAAGCACGCCTGGTACACCTACAAGGACGGCGACGACGTTTCCCTGCATCCCTACAAGGGCGAGACCACGCCCCATTACACGGACTTCCAGGACGACGGCAAGTATTCCTGGCTCAAGTCCCCCACCTTCTACGGCAAGCCGGCCCAGGTCGGCCCCCTGTCGCGCATGCTGGCCATGCTCGCCGCCGGCCACGAGCCCACCAAGCAGTACGCCACCCTGGCCCTGGATACGGTGTCCTCCCTGGCCAAGACCAAGGTCGGCGTCGAAGCCATGCATTCGACCATCGGCCGCCATGCCGCCCGGGCGGTGGTCGCTGCCGTCCAGGTCGATGAACTGGCGCACCAGTGGGATCTGCTCCTGGCCAACATGGGCAAGGGCGACCTCAAGACCTACAACAAGCCCGTGTTCCCCAAGGGCGAGATTGCCGGCGTCGGCTTCCACGAAGCGCCCCGCGGCGTGCTCTCCCACTGGGTGGTGATCGACGACGGCAAGATCAAGAACTACCAGTGTGTCGTGCCCACCACCTGGAACGCCGCCCCGCGCAACGAGAAGGGCGTCTCCGGTGCCTACGAGGCGAGCCTCCTGGACAACCCGGTGGCCGATCCCGACAAGCCTCTGGAAGTGCTGCGCACCGTCCACTCCTTCGACCCCTGCCTGGCCTGTGCGGTGCATGTGGTGGACAAGGAGAACGACCAGGCCGTCACGGTCAAGGCGGCCTGAGCTTCAGGTTTCGGTAGCGACGGCGGCTCCCCGGGGCCGCCGTTTTTCTTGTGCCTTATCGTGCCAGGCCATCGGAGGCGTGGCATTCCTTGCGCTGCCTCAAATGCCTGGCACCCCTGATCCGCTAGAGTCCTGCCCATGACTATCAGCCCTACTATTAGCCCGACCATCGCCGTCCTCGGGGTCGGCAACATTCTCCTCACCGACGAAGGCATCGGCGTCCGGGTGATCGAAGCCTTGCAACAGGGTTACCGTCTGCCGGAGCACGTCCTGGTACTCGACGGCGGTACCGCCGGCATGGAGTTGCTCGAACCGCTGGAAGACCTGGACAAGCTCATCATCGCCGACGCCGTGCGCGTCGGCCAGCCGCCGGGCACCGTGGTGCTGCTCCAGGGCGACGAGGTGCCGACCTTCTTCCGCACCAAGATTTCCCCTCACCAGATCGGCCTTTCCGACCTGCTGGCGGCCCTGGAATTGACCGAGAAGGCGCCCCGGGATGTGGCCCTCATCGGCCTGCAGCCCGTGTCCCTGGAGACGGGTATGGCGTTGACCCCGGAGGCCGAAGCCAAGGTGCCGGAAATGCTGGCCCTGGTGCTGGCCGAACTGGAGAAGGCCGGTGTGTCGCCCGAGCCACTGCGGGAGGCTGCCTGATGTGCCTTTCCATTCCCATGCAGATCGTCGAACTGGAAGGGGAGGGCGATGATTTCTGTTACGCCTGGGTGGAGCGGGGCGAGGGCGATCACTTCCGCCGGGAGCGGGTGAATATGATGCTGCTCGGTCGCCAGCCCGTCGGCACCTGGGTCCTGTCTTCCCTGGGCCTAGCCCAGGAGGTGGTGGCCGAAGAAGAGCGCCAGCTGATCGAGGATGCCCTGGCCGCCCTGGCCGCCTCCCTGGATGGGGATTACGACCCCCAACAGCACTTCGCTGACCTCGCTTCCGACGTTGCTACCAAATCCTCGCGGCACTGAACCCATGACTTCGCCCCCCGTGCGCCGCTCCGCCTGGACGCCGCCGCCGGCCAAGCCCGGGATGGCCTGGCGTGAGGACCCGGGCCCCAGGCTGGTAGCCCATTACCAGCGGGTGTTCGAGACTGCCATGCACGACATGCCCTTCATCAACCCGGCCCTGGCGGTGGAATCCACCGCCTTTCAGCGGGTAGGAGGGGACTGGCTCGGCGTACTTCTGACCCCCTGGTTCCTCAATGCGGTGCTGCTCCCCGGGGGCGGCGGGCTGTGGCAGGACCTGTCCCAGGGCGTGAAGCGCCGGGTGGCCCTGCCGGCAGGAGAGCTGGAATTCATGGGGGACGAGGCCGACGACCTGGGGCCGTTCCAGTTCTGCCCCCTGATCGCGCCGGTGTCGGCCTTCACCAGCCTGGAGGAGGCCCGCCTTGCCGCCCGGGAGGCCCTGGCCGCCTTGCTACAGCCACCGCCGGGAGCGCCGGTGGCGGTTGTGCCAAGTGAGGTGGCGCCGGCCGCTGTCGCGCCCCGGCCGGCCCGCCGCCGCTTCCTGGGCAGCCTGGTAGGCAAGCCCTGAGTGCTCCCCCCGGCTCCGGGCCCTATCTCGGGCGCCCGGACCGGGGGATTTGCACTATCATTGGGCCTAATTTCTTCGACTAATTCCCCATGAGCAAGGCTTTCACTAAGGAAGTGGACGACGCGGAAGAGGACGAACTCCCTCCCGCCCAGCGTCTGCCCGTCGGCACCAAGAACTACATCACCCCTGGCGGCTACGCCCGCCTCAAGGCCGAGTTGGAGCATCTGCTCAAGGTAGAGCGGCCCAAGGTGGTTGAAGTGGTGCATTGGGCGGCTTCCAACGGCGACCGTTCGGAAAACGGGGATTACATCTACGGCAAGAAGCGCCTGCGGGAAATCGACCGGCGCATCCGCTTCCTTACCAAGCGCCTGGATATCGCCCAGGTGGTGGACCCCCTGGCCCAGACCAATGTGGACCAGGTATTTTTCGGTGCCACCGTCACCCTCTGCGACGAGCAGGGGGAGGAACAAACCTACCGTATCGTCGGCGTCGATGAAACCGACTTTCCCCGGGGCCACATCAGCTGGATTTCCCCCCTGGCCCGGGCCCTGCTCAAGGCCCGGGAGGGCGATCAGGTGCGCTTCGCCAGCCCGGTGGGGCTGCGGGAAATCGAAGTGGTGGAAGTCCGCTACGAGGTGATCGAGTAAGCGCCATGCATTACGACCTGCCCATCTCCCAGATTCTGCATCACGCCCTGCTGGAATGCTCGCCCCAGACCACCGTGGCCGAAGCGGCGGCGCGCATGCACCAGGCCCGCTGCGGCTCGATCCTGGTGGTGGAGCAGTCCCAGGTGGTGGGTATCTGGACCGAGCGGGACGCCCTGGCGCTCAATTTCTCCGATACCGAATCCCTGCACCTGCCGGTGGCGCGGATGATGAGCACGCCGGTCAAGACCATCCGGGAAACGGATACGGTCGCCGATGCTGCCATCCGCTTCAAGCAGGACCGCATGCGCCACCTGCTGGTGGTGGATGGGGAAGGGCGCCGCCTGGGCATCGTTTCCCAGACCGATATCGTCAATCACCAGGGCATGGAGTTCTACGTCCACATGCGGGACGTGGGCTCGGTGCTGAAGGAAATGCCCCTCCAGGTTCCCGGGGATACGCCCATGTCCGACGTGGTGGGGCGGATGCGGGAGGCCCGGTCCGATGCCGCCATCGTCAGCCACGGCGGCCACTGGGGCATCCTCACCGGGCGCGACGTGCTGCGCCTGATTGGTGCCGCAGAACTGAGCGGCAGCGCCGCCGAGGCGGCCACCTTCCCCCTGGTGACGGTGCCGCGCCAGTCCACCCTCTACCATGCGCGCAAGATTTTCAACGACCGCCGCATCCGCCACCTGGGGGTGATGGACGAACGGGGCCAGATCACCGGCCTGCTCTCCTACGCCGACATCCTGGACAGCGTCGAGCAGGAATATGTGGCCGAGCTGCGGGCCGCCCTGCAGGAACAGACCCAGCGCCTGCAGCAGTCCCGCCATGCCCTGCTGCTGGCCACCAAGGTGGCCGAGACCAGCCAGCAGGCGATCATGATCGTCGACGCCAACCGGGTGATCCAGTCGGTCAATCCGGCCTTTACCGCCATCACCGGCTACAGCATGGAAGAGGCCGTGGGTCAGGATACGCGGTTGCTCAAGTCCGGCATCCATGACGGCGATTTCTACCAGCAGCTGTTCGCCTCCCTCGACACCTATGGCCTGTGGAGCGGCGAAATCTGGAACCGCCGTAAGAACGGCGAAATCTACCCGGAAAATCTCACCATCACTGCCGTCAAGGGCGATGGCGGCCAGATCATCAATTACGTCTGCGTCTTTACCGACATCACCGAGCAGAAGCGGGTGCGGGACGACCTCAAGGAAAGTCGCACCCGCCTGGAACAGCAGTCCAATCTCACCGAGATGATCCTGGATACCCTGCCGGTGCTGGTCTCCGTCAAGGATGAGGAGGGACGCTACCTAGTCATGAACGATGCGGCTGCCACCTTCGTCGGCAAGGACAGGCAGGAAGTCATCGGCCAGCGGGATTTCGATCTTTTCCCGCCGGACGTGGCCGCCCGCCGGCAGCAGGACGACACCAAGGCCCTGGCCTCGCTAAAGGTGGTGGGGCGGGAGGAAAAGCTCCACGTCGCCAGCGGCGAACGCTACCTGCTGACCTACAAGCGGGGCGTTACCCTGGGCTCCCGTCGGCTCCTGATCAGCACCGCCATCGACATTTCCGAGCGCAAGCGCACGGAAAACCTGCTGGCAGCGGAAAAACAGGTGCTGGAACTGATCGCCGGCGATGCCTCCCAGTCGGTGGTCCTGGATGCCCTGTGCAACCGCGTCGAATCCCTGGTGGAAGGCTGTTTTGCCGCCGTGCTCCTGTACCACCCGAGCAATGATCCAGGGTCCTGCCACCTCACCCTGGGCGCTGCCCCCAGCCTGCGCCGCACCTGCCGCGATGTGGGCGATGCCTGCCCGGGAACCCCCGAGATGTGCGCCTGTGCCGCCGCCATCCTGAGCGGCAAGCAGGTCATCGCCGAACATCTGGACGATGCCGAGAAATGGCAGGATTGCCGGGAGTTCGCCTCTGCCCTGGGGCTGAAGACCGCCTGGGCGACGCCCATTCTCTCCCCGGGCAAGCAGGTGCTGGGCACCGTTTCCCTCTACTTCCGCCACCTGCGCCGGCCCACGCCCTTCGAGAAGGACGTGGTCGAGCACGCCTGCAAGCAGGCCGCCATTGCGCTGGACCGGGCCCAGGCCATGGAGTCCCTGCATCGCCTGGCCACCGTGGATACCCTCACCGGCCTGGCCAACCGGGCCCGCTTCCTGGAGCAGGGCGAGGCAGAACTGAACCGGGGACACCGCCTCAACCGGGGGGCCGGCGCCCTGATGCTGGATATCGACCACTTCAAGCGCATCAACGATACCCACGGCCATGCCGCCGGCGATGCGGCCCTCAAGGTGGTATCCGCCATCATTTCCCGGGAACTGCGGGCCATCGACATCTGCGGCCGCCTGGGGGGCGAGGAATTCGCCGTGATCCTGCCGGAAACCGACGGGGTCGGCGCCATGCAGGCCGCCGAGCGCGTGCGCCGGGCGGTGGAAGCGGAGCAGGTGCGGGTGGAGGGCAATGTGATCCTCTCCCTCACGGTCAGCATCGGCGTCACCGTGCTCGACCGCAGCGACCGCAACATCGACCATCTCCTGGCCCGGGCCGACGGCGCCCTCTACGAAGCCAAGCGCAGTGGCCGCAACCAGGCCATCTACGCAGCCCCCCCGGGCACCCCCTCTTGAAATCCTGAAAGCCGTCCCCACCTGGGTGGGGATGCCCCGGATCGCGGTGCTTTGCCGTTGCAAAAAACGGCTGGGTGTCCCGGTCCAGGGAACGGCTTTTTTGCCGGTTTTCGATTCAACCACTCGACTCAACTACTTTTACCCACGGAGTTCTTGCATGGGCGCACCCAAGGAAACCCTCGGCTTTCAGGCAGAGGTCAAACAGCTGCTGCAGCTGATGATTCACTCCCTTTACAGCAACAAGGAAATCTTCCTCCGCGAACTCGTCTCCAATGCTTCCGACGCCTGCGACAAGCTGCGCTTCGAGGCCCTCAACAACAACGGCCTCTACGGCGACGATAGCGAACTGAAAATCCGCCTGTCCTTCGACAAGGCGGCCCGCACCCTGACCATTTCCGACAATGGCATCGGCCTTTCCCGGGAAGAGGCCGTGGCCCACCTGGGCACCATCGCCAAGTCCGGCACCAAGGAATTCTTCGCCTCCCTCTCCGGCGACGCCCAGAAGGACGCCCACCTCATCGGCCAGTTCGGCGTCGGCTTCTACTCCGCCTTCATCGTCGCCGACAAGGTTACCGTGGTCTCCCGCCGCGCCGGTCTGGAGCACAACCAGGCGGTGAAGTGGGAATCCGAAGGTGCCGGCGACTACTCCGTGGAAATGGTGGAGAAGGCCGGCCGCGGTACCGACGTGATCCTGCACCTGAAGGATGGCGAGGACGACTTCCTCAACGCCTGGAAGATCAAGTCCATCATCCGCAAGTATTCCGACCACATCACCCTGCCCATCGTCATGAAGCAGGAAAAGTGGGACGAGGAGAAGAAGGAGCAGGTCCTCACCGACGAAGACGAGACGGTGAACCAGGCCAATGCCCTGTGGGCCCGCCCCAAGAGCGACATCACCGAAGAGCAGTACCAGGAGTTCTACAAGCACGTCGCCCACGATTTCGAGAACCCCCTGGGCTGGATCCACGCCAAGGTCGAAGGCAAGCAGGAATACACCCAGCTGCTCTACATCCCCGCCCGGGCTCCCTTCGACATGTGGGACCGCAATGCCCGCCACGGCGTGAAGCTCTATGTGAAGCGCGTCTTCATCATGGATGACGCCGAGCAGCTGATGCCCCTGTACATGCGCTTCGTGCGCGGGGTGGTGGATTCCGCCGACCTGCCGCTCAATGTCTCCCGGGAAATCCTGCAGCAGAGCAAGGATATCGAGACCATCCGCGGCGGCTGCGTGAAGAAGGTGCTGTCCCTGCTGGAAGGCATGGCCGACAGCGACGATGCGGCCGAGAAGGAAAAGTACGCCGGCTTCTGGAAGGAATTCGGCAATGTGCTGAAGGAAGGCGTGGGCGAGGACTTCGCCAATAAGGAACGCATCGCCAAGCTGCTGCGCTTTGCCTCCACCCATCACGACACCACCGACCAGACCGTCTCCCTGGCCGACTACGTCTCCCGCATGAAGGAAGGCCAGGAGAAGATCTACTACGTCACCGCCGAGACCTTCCTGGCAGCCAAGAACAGCCCCCATCTGGAGATTTTCCGGAAAAAGGGCATCGAGGTGCTGCTGCTCTCCGACCGGGTGGATGAATGGGTGGTGGGCCACCTCACCGAATTCGACGGCAAGCAGCTGCAGTCCGTGGCCAAGGGCGGCCTGGATCTGGGCAAGCTGGAAGACGAGGCCGAGAAGAAGGAACAGGAAAAGGAAGCCGGCGAGTACAAGGACCTCACCGACAAGGTGAAGCAGGCCCTGGAAGCCCGGGTCAAGGACGTGCGCATTACCCACCGCCTGACCGATTCCCCCTCCTGCCTGGTGGCCGACGAACACGACCTTTCCGGCAACCTGGCCCGCATGCTCAAGGCCGCCGGTCAGAAGGCTCCGGAGTCCAAGCCCATCCTGGAAATCAACCCCCACCACCCGGCGGTACAGCGTCTCAAGTATGAGGAAGCCCGCTTCGACGACTGGGCCAACCTGCTGTTCGAGCAGGCCCAACTGGCCGAAGGCGGCCAGCTGGAAGACCCGGCCGGCTTCGTCAAACGCATCAACGACCTGATGCTGGCCCTGTCCCTGGGCGGCAAGTAACCCACTCCGGGGTGCCCCCATAACGGGCGAGGCGGCGGAGTTTTCCGCCGGCTCGCCCGTTTTTTTGCGTCTGGCATTTGCCGGCGCCTGGGCTTAGCATGGCGTAAAGAGGCTATGTTCCAGAAGGGGTTTTCATGCTCATGAAATTCCGTCGTCTCAGGCTTCCCCTGCTTGCCAGCTTGGCCGGTCTCATCGGTTTCTTTGTGCTTCTCGGCTTCGCCGTGGTGGGGGGGCAGAAAGAGGCCGAGCAGAAGGCCCAGGCTGAAGTGGACAATGTGGCCCGGCTGATGGAGCAGCATGCCCTGGCGGCGATACGCAACGTGGATCTGGTGTTGCTCGATGTGCAGGGACGGGTGGCGGCCAATAACCTGCTGAGCGGCCAGGCATCGGCCGAGCGGCTGGCGCAGATGCGCCAGTTGCTGGCGGAAAAGCGCTCGCCAGTGTCGGAAATCGCCCTGGTGAATATCTTCGATGCCCGAGGCGACTTGGTGGTCAGCAGCCAGCCGGGCATCGCCCCGGTGAATATCGCCGATCGGCCCCATTTTCTCGCCCACCAGCAGCGCCGGGATGCGGGCCTGGTGATTTCCGATCCCCTGGTGGGGCGCACCACCGGCAAGTGGTCCCTGGCTCTGGTGCGGCGTCTGGAATTTGCCGATGGGCGTTTCGCCGGGGTGGTGGTGGCGCTGTGCAGCATGGAGCTGCTGGAGAATTTCTACCGTCAACTGGATCTGGGGCCCCATGGCACCCTGGGGCTGTGGGACCGCAACTCCCGCCTGCTGGCCCGCCATCCCCATGATGAAGGGGCCCTGGGCCAGACGCTGCCCCGCAGCTATGCCACTTCCTTCCTGGCCGAGGGGGGGCGCCAGGCCCTGGTCCGGGGCATGAGCCCCATCGACGGCATGGAACGCCTCTATGCCCTGCGCCGGGTCGGCGATTATCCCCTGTACGTCTTTGCTGGCATGGCCGTGGTCGATTACCAGGCAAAGTGGCGCTCAACCCTGACCTATTACCTGCTGGGCGGCCTGCTGCTTTCCGCCGTGGTGCTGGGGTTGCTGGTGCTCAACCGGCATGCCGAGCGCCAGGAGGAGGAGGCCCGGCAGGCCCTGGAAGCGAGCGAGGCGCGCTACCGGCTGTTGCTGGAAAACCTGCCGGTGGGCATCGTCCATTTCGACCCGGGATTGCACCTCACCTTTTGCAACGAGCGCTTTGCCAAAATTATGGCGACCACGGTGGCTGCGGTGCAGGGACTGGATCTGCGCCAGCTCAAGGACCTGTCTTTCCTGCCTGCCATGCAGCAGGCCCTGGCCGGCGGCAGCGGCAATTACGACGGGCATTACCACACCACCCTGAGCGACATCGATGTCTGGATTTCCCTGCGCTCCAGCCCCCTGCGGGATGCCGCCGGCAAGGTGATCGGCGGCATCGGCATCGTCGAGGATGTGGGGGCACGGCGCCGGGCGGAAGAGGGCTTGCGGGAAAGCGAGCGCCGCTTCCGCACCATGGCTGACTTCACCTACGACTGGGAATACTGGCAGGGGACCGATGGCCGCATCATCTACATGACGCCCTCGGTGCAGCGTATCACCGGCTACCCGGTCCAGGCGTTCATGGACGATCCGGCCCTGCTGCAGCAGATTCTCCACGTGGAGGACCGGTCCGGCTTCCAGGAACACTTGCATGATGCCGCCCTGCACCAGGAGCATGTGGTGGATTTTCGCATCGTCCGCCGGGATGGGGAGGTCCGTTGGATCGCCCACGGCTGCCAGCCGGTGGTGGGCGAGGACGGCCAGCCCCTGGGGCGGCGGGTGAGCAACCGGGACGTGACCGAGCGCAAGTTCCTCGAGGCCGAACTGCAGCAGCTCAACAGCCGGCTCGAGGCTAGGGTCCGGGAGGAAGTGGCGAGCAACCGGGAAAAGGATCAACTGCTGATTCAGCAGTCCCGCCTCGCCGCCATGGGCGAAATGGTGCACAACATCGCCCACCAGTGGCGCCAGCCCCTTAACGCCCTGGGGCTGATCATCGCCAACATCCGCGATGATTTCGAGTTTGGCCAGCTGGATGGGGCGAGCCTGGATGAAGGGGTGGGCCGGGCCCTCAAGCTGCTGCAGCGCATGTCCACCACCATCGACGACTTCCGCAATTTCTTTCGGCCCGACCGGGAGCCGGCGGATTTCGACCTGGGGGCGGCGGTGGACGACGCAACTTTCATCATGGAAGCCTCTCTCAAGAACAACGATATCGCCCTGGACAAGAATATCGAGCCGGCCCTGCGGGCCTGGGGCTTCCCCGGCCAGTTTTCCCAGGCAGTGCTCAACCTCCTGGCCAACGCCAAGGAGGTGCTGCAGGAGCGCCATGTGCGCCCGGCCCGCATCTCCCTCCAGGTGGCGCGCCGCGACCAGCAGGTGGAGGTGACGGTGGCGGACAATGCCGGCGGCGTGCCGCCCGATATCCTGCCCCACATTTTTGAACCCTATTTCACCACCAAGGAGCAGGGCAGCGGCATCGGCCTCTACATGACGAAAATGATCGTGGAGCGCAGCATGCACGGTAAAATCCGGGCGGAAAATTCCCCGGAAGGGGCGCGTTTCATCGTCACCGTGCCCCTGCATACCCAGCCGTTCCCGCCCCCGACCCAGAAGCAATGACCATGTTTGCCCAAGATCAAGACAGCGATTTCCTGCGCACCCTGAGCCTCCTCTACGTGGAGGACGAGGAGGAGGTGCGGCGGGAGCTGGCCCGCTACCTCTCCCGCCGCTTTGCCCGGGTGGATGTGGCGGCCAATGGCCAGGAGGGGCTGGCACTTTTCCGCCAGCACGGGGGCTACGACATCGTTGTCACCGACGTGCGCATGCCGGTGATGGACGGCCTATCCATGGCCGCGGCGATCCGGGAGATCGAGAAGGAAGTGCCGGTGATCGTCATCACCGCCTACAACGAGGTGGATTATTTCGTCCGTGCCATCGAGATCGGCATCGACCGCTACATTACCAAGCCGGTGGATCCCCGGCTGCTCATGGAAGCGATCAAGCGCAGCGCTGCCGGGCACTTCCATCAGCGGGAGATCGATCGGGCCCGGGAGGCAACCACCGAGGCCCTGAACCAAGTGGTGGCGGTGCTCGCCCGGGCCATCGAGATCCGCGATCCCTATACCGACGGCCACCAGAAGCGGGTATCCCTGCTCGCCGGTGCCATTGCCGAGGCCATGGGCCTGCCGCCGGCGCAAGTCACGGGGATCAGGGTGGGGGCGGCGATCCACGACATCGGCAAGATCCAGGTGCCGGCGGAATTCCTCAGCATGCCGCGGCGGCCCTCGCCGGACGAATTCGCCCTGATCAAGGCCCACGTCCAGGCCGGCTATGAAATTCTCGGGGATGCCTCCTTCCCCTGGCCCATCGCCGAGATGATCCTGCAGCACCACGAGCGCCTGGATGGCTCGGGTTACCCCCAGGGCCTGAAGGACGGCGAGATCTCCCAGGAAGCCCGAATCATCGCCGTGGCGGACGTGGTGGAAGCCATGAGCTCGGACCGGCCCTACCGGGCGGCCCTGGGGGTGGCAGCGGCGATGGAGGAAATCCGCCAGCATCGGGGCCTCCTCTACGATCCCGAGGCGGTGGATGCCTGCCTCAAGGTGCTGGAAGAGAATCCGGAGCGCTTCCTCAAGGCCGGTGCCGCGGCCGTCTAGGCCCGCAGGGAGGGGGCGGGAAGCTGGGGATTGGCGTGCCTCTCGGCGGGGCCGCCGGGGTCGCTAAAAGGCGCAGGGTCAGGGACGCAGGGAAGGCAATAATTCAGGTTGCCGCTGCATGACGCGGATGCAGCTCGCCACCACTTCCGGATCGTACAGGCTGCCCGTGCCGGCCTGTAGTTCGAGCAGGGCCTGGTCCAGGCCCAGGGCCGCCCGGTAGGGGCGGTGGGAACTCATGGCTTCGACCACGTCGGCCACGGCGAGAATGCGGGCTTCCTTCAGAATGGTATCGCCGTGCAGACCTTGGGGGTAGCCCGAGCCGTTTAGGCGCTCGTGGTGCTGGTGCACCATTTCGGCGATGGGCCAGGGGAAGTCCACATCCTTGAGCAGTTCATAGCCGGCCTGGGAGTGGTTCTTGATGATTTCGAATTCGATCGGCTTCAGCTTGCCCGGCTTGCACAGGATTTCGCTGGGGATGCGGATAGACCCGATGTCGTGGATCAGGGCGCCGAAGCGTATGCCTTCGACCTCGTCGTGGGACAGGCCCATTTCCCGGGCGATGGCTTCGGCCAGGACGGAAACCCGCTTCTGGTGGCCGTCGGTATAGGGGTCGCGCATCTCGATGGCCCGGGCCAGGGCCATCACCGTCTGTTGCAGGATATCGGCGGCCCGCCGTTCGGCGGCCAGCAGGGCCTTTTGCTGGGTACGCACCATGACCGCATCGTGGATGGCGGTGAGCAGGGCATCCGGATCGATGGGTTTGGTGACGTAGCGGTCCACTCCCAGGTCGATGGCCCGCATCAGGTAATCCCGGTCGCTGTAGGCGGTGACCACGATGATGGGTACTGCCCGCTCCGTGGCCTTGATCTGACTGGCCATTTCCAGGCCATCCATTTCCGGCATCTTGATGTCGGTGACCACCACGTCGTATTCCCCGCGCTGAAAGGCTGCCAGGCCTTCCTTGCCGTTGACCGCCACGTCCAGGGTGCCGACCCGGCGGCCGAGAAAGCGGGACAGCAGTTCCCTGACCTCGTCCTCGTCTTCCACGTAGAGAAGGCGCAGGCCATGGAGAAATTGGGCATCGAGTCCGGGAGGAGTATGGGGGTCCATGAACGAATTCTAATGGTTTTTCGGCTGCCGTACCGGGATGCTGAGGGTGAAGCGAGCCCCGCCCGCTACATTTTCGGCCCGCACTTCGCCGTGCATGTTGCGTTCGATGATGGTCTTGGTCATGTATAGGCCGATGCCGCTGCCCTTGTCCTTGGTGGTGAAGTAGGGGTCGAAGATTTTCGGCAGGATGTCCGCCGGAATGCCGCCGCCGTTGTCGGTGACGGTGACCACCACCGAACCGTCCTGCCGGGTGAGTTCCAGGGTGATCTGGCCATCCGCCACCTGGCGCTCCAGGATGGCTTCCTTGGCGTTGGCCAGGATATTGAGCACGGCCTGGGCGAACTGGGAGGGAAAGCCCTCGGCATCGATCCCCGGCGCCAGGTTCTGCTTCAGGTCGATGCGGTAACTCTTGAGGGTGCTGTCGATGACGAAGGCCGCTTCGCCCACCGCATGGGCCACGTCGAATTCGGTCATTTCCCGCTCGGGGCGGAAGAACTCGCGGAAATCGTCGATGGTGGCGGACATGCGGCCCAGTAGGCGCTGGGCATCGGCCACGGCCCGGTCCATGGCTTCCGGGGTGAGGGCCTGGAAGTCGTAATCGTCCTTGATGTTGCGCACCAGCAGGGAGAGGGCGTTGAGGGGCTGGCGCCACTGGTGGGCGATGTTGTGCACCATCTCCCCCATGGCGGCGAGACGGGATTGCTGGATCAGCATGTGATCCTTTTCCCGGTTTTTCGCCAGTTCCTCCTGCACCCGCTGTTCCAGGGTCTCGTTGAGCTGGCGCAATTCCTCTTCCGCCGCCCGGCGCTCGCCGATTTCCTCGTGCAGGCTGGCCTGGGTGCGCTGTACTTCGTCGCGCATGGTGGCGAAGGTACCAACCAGGGCGCCGATTTCATCCTGGCCGGCAGGTGGCAGGTGAGCGTCGAAACGGCCCGCCGCCAGGGCCCGGGCAGCGGCGGCGAGGTGGTCCAGGGGACGGCGCACGGTCAGGTCTAGGACGATGCCCAGGGCCAGGAAGGCCCCCAGGAGGACTGTCGCCAGGAGGGCGAAGAGGGCGTTCTGGGAGCGGTGGATGCTTGCCAGCAGGGCGGCGTGGCTGACCCGGATGCGCAGGGTGCCGACCGTGTCATCGGCCAGGGCCAAGCGCTGTTCCAGCAGGCGCTCGCTGGGGGTGGCCTGGGGTTCGGGCGTACCCGGCAGGGGATAGAGGCGGCGGCCCCGGGCATCCTCCAGGATCACGGCCACCCACTCCGGATTCTTCTGGCGCAGGGTATCCAGGGTGTCGTGAATATCCCCCAGCTGTTGGGCCACCACCAGGGGCAGCAGGCCCTCGCTGAGGTTTTCCATTTCCTGCACCTGCTGCCGTTCAAACACCTCGATCTGGTAGCGCACCGCGTCGGGCAGCCAGATGGCGTAGAGATAGGCAATGAAGCCGGCACAGACCAGGGCCAGGGGCAGCAGGAGCTTGAGACGCAGGGACATGGGGCGTTTGGACGGGGTGGGCCGCGGGTTAATGCTCGGGGACGAAGAAGTCTTCCAGGCCCAGGCTCTTCAGGGGAAGATAGTCCTTCGGTACGGCCGGAACCATGCGGGAGAGGGGGATTTCCTGGAGCAGGGCCTTGCCTTCGGGGGTGGCGGCAAAGGCGAGCAGGGCATTGCGCACCTCTTCCCGTACCGCCGCCGGCACCCGGGGGTGGGCGGCAATGGGATGGGAGGGGAAGGGTTCCGTCTGGTAGAGCACCCGCAGCCGCTCTTGCACTTCCGGCTTCTGTTCCGTCAGGGTTTTCTGCACGCCGCCGCCGGCGCTGGTCAGGCCCTGGGCCACCGAGAGATAAACGGCGGTGTGGGATTTGACGTAGCGGGGAGTGAAGTCGACCTTGAACTTGCGCGTCAGCTCGGCACGCAGCAGCAGGCTGGCGCCAATGGCATTGGGGGCGGGAAAGGCAATGTCCTTGCCCTGCAGGTCGGCCGGCGTCCTGGCCGGGTTGTCCTTGCCCACCACCAGGATGCCGGTCACCGGCGTTTCGTCCCGTACCAGGGGAATGTAGCCGGCCGGATTGACCACGATCAGGTAGGGGTTCATGTAGGCGAAATCAAAGCTGCCGGCGTTGTACTGGCGCTCGAAGCTGGTGATGTCGGGGAGGATGACGAGATCGAAGCGCCGGTGGGTGCGCCGTTCCAGTTCGATGAGGATGGGTTTCCAGATGGCGAACAGCTGGCGCCGCTCGAACTGGGGCGTGACCCCCAGGGTATAGGTCGGTTCGGTGCTGCCGGCCCCTTTACTGGTTTCGGCCAGGGCAGCGCCTGCCGGCAGGATCGCCAGGCCGATCGCCAAGGCAGCTAGGCCGGCCAGTTGCCGCAAGAATGGTTGTGCCACGGTATTTTCTCCCCTCCCGAAGCTATCGACCCTATCGACCGCACCTCGGTCGCCGCGTAAAGCCAGATTCAGCCAGATTCAATCAGCTCGGTGCCTCATCGTGGCTGGCTTGAGACCCCGCAAGGAGGGCTCGCCGTTATGCCCTCAATAGGGCTCTTGCTTTTGGGATACTCCGGATGGCTTCAGTATCCTCCTTCGGGCCATTGCCCACAATGCGGGTGAGGGATTGGCAGCATAGCCTGCCGGCTATTATTGACTTTTTGCACTCCAGCAATGAAAAGGCCCTGCCTGGAGGCAGGGCCTGGTTTGGCTTGGGATGGCGGGATTACTTGGCTGCCGGGGCTTTTTGTTCCGGTTTGGCCGCGGCCGGCTTGGCGGTCTGGGCCCGCATGCAGCTGCGCATTTCCGGCCCGACCTTGTCCTTGCAGGCTTCCCGCGCTTTCTGGGCGGCCTCGCAACGGGCCGGGACCCGGGCCTTGCTGCAATCCACCGGGGGCATCTTTTCCCGCATGCATTGCCGGCGAGCCGGACCGGTCTGGTCCTTGCACTGTTCCATGGCCTGGTTGCGGGCTTCGCAACGTTCGGGCTGGCGGGCCTTGCTGCAGTCCATCATGGCCCCGCCGCCCATCCGGCCGCCCTTCATGGCGCCGGGGCCGCCGCCCGGACAGTTCTGACCGGCACTACAGGGGCCGGAACCCGGACCCATGGCCCCACCCATTTCGCTTCCCGGGCCTTGCTGGGCCTGGGCGGGAAGGCTAATGAACAAGGCGGATGCGATACTGGCAATCAACAAGGCTGTTTTCATGCTGGTTCCTTTCCTGATGGTTGAGCTTACTGAACCACTATAGACCCTTTTTCATGCCATTGCCCTTGCGTTGAGCCGCTCCGGCCCCTGGCGTATAGTGCCGGCATCCCCGCTATGCTCTGTGAATGGCTGCCATGTCCGATCCCGTTGTGGACCACCGACTCACCCTCCCCGAAGTGTTGAAAATGCTGGTCGCCGACGGCCTGGTGCCGGCGGCCGAGGCCGATGCCCTGGCCCGGGAGCGGCGCCTGCATCGGGGCGATGTGCATCCCCTGGTGGTGATCGCCGACCAGAAGTGGAAGTCGGCCCAGCCGCCCCACAAGCTGCTGCATCTGGAGGCCCTGGCCGAATGGCTGGCGGGCCAGGTCGGCCTGGACTACCTGCACATCGACCCCCTCAAGATCGACTTTTCCACCGTCACCGAGGTGATGTCCAACGCCTATGCCGGGCGGTTCAAGATCCTGCCGGTGCAGGTGACGACCAAGGAGGTGGTGATCGCCACCGCCGAGCCCTACCTGCGGGAGTGGGAAAAGGAACTCATGCCCATCCTGCGCAAGGACATCCGGCGGGTGGTGGCCAATCCGGCGGATATCGCCCGCTACCTGGTGGAGTTCTACAACCTGGCGCGTTCGGTGAAGAAGGCGGCCCAGAGCGGCGAGTCGGGTTCCGGCATCGCCTCCTTCGAACAGCTGGTGGAGATGGGCAAGACCAACCGCCAGTTCGATGCCAACGACCAGCACATCGTCCATATCGTGGACTGGCTGTGGCAGTACGCCTTCGAGCAGCGGGCCTCGGACATCCACATCGAGCCCCGGCGCGACCTGGGTATCGTGCGTTTCCGCATCGACGGGGTGCTGCACCAGGTGTACCAGATCCCCATGTCGGTGATGAACGCCATGACCAGCCGCATCAAGATCCTTGGCCGCATGGACGTGGTGGAAAAGCGCCGGCCCCAGGACGGCCGCATCAAGACCCGCTCCTCCGACGGCCAGGAGGTGGAGCTGCGGCTATCCACCCTGCCTACGGCCTTCGGCGAAAAGCTGGTGATGCGCATTTTCGACCCGGAAGTGCTGGTGCGGGACTTCTCCGAACTGGGCTTCACCGACGAGGACAAGGGGCGCTGGGAGCACATGACGCGCCAGCCCAACGGCATCATCCTGGTGACCGGCCCCACCGGTTCGGGCAAGACCACGACCCTCTATTCCACCTTGAAGCAGCTGGCGACGCCGGAAGTCAATGTGTGCACCATCGAGGACCCCATCGAAATGGTGGAGCCGGCCTTCAATCAGATGCAGGTGCAGCGCAGTATCGATCTGGAATTCGCCGATGGCGTGCGCGCCCTCATGCGCCAGGACCCGGACATCATCATGGTGGGCGAAATCCGTGACCTGGAAACGGCGGAAATGGCCATCCAGGCGGCCCTCACCGGCCACCTGGTGCTGTCCACCCTGCACACCAACGATGCGCCTTCGGCTCTGACCCGGCTGATGGACCTGGGAGTGCCGTCCTACCTGATCAACGCCACCCTCCTCGGGGTCATGGCCCAGCGCCTGGTGCGCACCCTGTGCCCCCACTGCAAGCGGCAGGTGGGCCTGCGCCAGGAGGATGCCCAGACCTGGGACAGCCTGGTGGCGCCGTGGAAGTCCAAGCGCCCGGCCCAGATCTACCAGCCTGTGGGCTGCCTCGAATGCCGCATGACGGGCTATATGGGGCGTATGGGCCTGTATGAGATCCTGCTCATGTCACCGGAAGTGAAAAAGCTGCTGGTGGCCGACACCGATATCGCCAAGCTGCGGGAACAGGCTTTCCGGGAAGGCATGAAGCCCCTGCGCATCTCCGGCGCCATGAAGGTCGCCAGCGGCCTCACCACCTTCGAGGAAGTGGTCAAGGTCGCGCCGCCCGCCTCCCAGGGCTAGATCCGCCTTCCGTTTCCGGCATAGCGCGCCGGCGGTGCGCCATGGCCATGTCCTTGATGCAAATCAAAATAACCTCTTGGCATCCCGGTATTTCGGGATAATCCCGCACGCAGAAAAACTATATGACTTGCGGGAAAACAGCACATGGCAGTGGAACTCTACAACGACGGCAAGCACGTCTGTCTTGCCTTCTACGACCTGGTGGATGACGAACACGACCACGTGGTCCAGTCCAATCAGTTTCTCGTCGCCGACAGCGGCCATGGCGCCCTGATCGACCCCGGTGGCAACATGACCTATTCGGGTCTGCTGATGGGCATGCAGAAGTACTTTTCCTCCCGGGAGCTCGATTACATCCTGGCCTCCCACCCGGACCCGGACATCATCGCCTCCTTGAACAAGTGGTTCATCGCCTCCCACTGCAAGGTAATGATTTCCAACCTGTGGACCCGCTTCGTTCCGCACTTCACCACCGGCCGCGACATCTCCGGTCGCATCCTTGGCATCCCGGACGAAGGCATGGAAATTCCCCTCGGCGCCTGCAAGCTGAAGGCCGTGCCGGCCCACTTCCTGCACTCCGAGGGCAATTTCCAGTTCTACGATCCGGTGTCCAAGATCCTCTTTTCCGGGGACCTGGGCGCGTCCATCGTCGGTCATTCCGACGCCGAGCACCCGGTGACGGATTTTGATGCCCATGTGGAAAAGATGATCGGCTTCCACAGCCGCTACATGATTTCCAACAAGGTCTGCCGCTATTGGGCTGCCATGGTGCGCCAGCTGGACATCGACATGATCGTGCCCCAGCACGGCTGCCGCTTCGAGGGCAAGGCCATGGTCCAGCGCTTCATCGACTGGATCGAAACCCTGCAATGCGGAGTGGATTTGCTCAACCAGAACTCCTATCGGATTCCCGGCCAGGTCTAGGCTCGGGCCCAGGGTCCTTTTTCCCGGGAGGCTAGAGCCTCCTCGGGGTATCCTTGCGGCGAAGCGGGGTGCGTAGTCTTTCCATTCTTTTCCGTTTTCGGATCGCCCCGCGCCCCTACCTAACGCCTTGCGAAGAGCCCCTGCCATGCCCCAAGTCCTGACCCCCTACACCGATGCGGCCAGCGCCGAGACCATCCTGGCCGATACCCGGCGCTGGCTGGAGCGGGCCGTCATCGGCCTCAACCTGTGTCCCTTCGCCAAGTCGGTGCACGTCAAGAAGCAGATCCGCTACGCCCTGACCGGGGCGACCACGCCGGATGAGCTGCTGGCCGAGCTGGAGCACGAATTTTCCCTGCTCACGGAGACCGATCCGGCCGAGCTCGATACCATCCTGCTGATCCACCCCTGCGTGCTTACCGACTTCCTCGACTACCACTTCTTCCTGCAGGAAGCCGAGGCCCTGATCCGCAACCTGGGCTACGAGGGCGTGTACCAGATCGCCAGCCTGCACCCGGACTACGAGTTCGCCGGCAGCGAGCCGGACGACATCGATAACTACACCAACCGTTCCCCCTATCCCACCCTGCACCTGTTGCGGGAAGCCAGCATCGACCGGGCCGTGGCGGCCTTTCCCGATCCGGAGCGCATCTACGAGCGCAACATCGAGACGGTGCGCCGCCTCGGCCCCGAGGGCTGGCGCAAGCTGCTGCAGGAAGATCCGGCCCAGGACTGAAGAACGAAGGCCTGCACCATCGAATGCGGGGTCGAGATGTCCAAGGGACGGGCATCTCAGGCAGGGTGTGGGGAGTGGGGGGCTCAGCAGGGCATCTCGGCCAGGGCCGGAGTGTCCCAGTCCTGGGCGACCATGACCTTATTGCGGCCGGCTTCCTTGGCCCGGTAGAGGGCGCTGTCGGCAGCGTCGATAAGGCTGTAGGCAGTGGCGCCGTCCCCCGGGTAGCTGGCCATGCCGATGGAAAGGGTCGCCCGGAGTTCCAGTTCGCCGAAGGGCACTGCCAGGTCGGCAAATTGCCGGCGCCAGTCCTCGGCCCGCGACAGGGCGGCATCGGGAGTCATCCGAGGCAACACCAGGAGAAACTCCTCGCCGCCGTAGCGGCAGGGAATGTCGCCGCTGCGGGCATGTTCCCGCAGGAAGGCGCCGAGCTGGCGCAACACCTCGTCGCCGGCCCGGTGGCCGTAGGTGTCGTTGAGGCGCTTGAAATTGTCCAGGTCGAGCATGGCCACTGCCAGGGGATAGCCCTCCCGCTGGGCCCGGGCCAGTTCCCGTTCCAGGGTCTCATCCAGGTAGCGGCGGTTGAAGAGGCCCGTGAGGGCATCCCGGATGGCCTGGTCCCGCAGGCGGTCCTGGAGGCTATGGATTTCCTGGAGCTGGAGCGCCAGTTGCCGGTTGACCCCCTGCTGCAGCTGTTCCGCCTGCTTGCGCTCGGTGATGTCGTTGAAGGAGAAAAAGGCCTGGAGTTCGCCTTCGCTGTGCAGCAGGCGCGCCGACAGGAGGGCCCAGAAGGGGGTGCCTTCGCCGTCCCGCAGCCAGACTTCCACATCGGTGACGGATTTTTCTGCGTCCAGCCGGGCCATAAGCTGGGCCCGCTGCTCCGGGTTCTGCCAATAAATCGGTGCGTGCCGGCCCGGGGCCTGGTCCTGGGGTAGGCGCAGCCGCTCCGCTGCCCGCTGGTTGATGTAGACGATCACGCCATCGCAGACCCGGGTGATGATTACCGGGAAGGGGGCGGATTCGAGCAGGGTCCGGTAACGCTCCTCGCTCTCCAGCAGTTCCGCCTGGATCTGCTGCTTTTCCGTCACGTCCGCCGCCAGGGCGATGACGCAGCGCTGGCCGGTGCTTTCGTCCTCGAAAACGGCGTTGCTCCACTCGCAGAGGATGGTCTGGCCGTCCTTGGTGAGGTTGGTGTTGAGGGAGTACTGGGGCGAGGGGCCGTCGAAAATGCTGTTGGCGATCCGGGTCACGTGCTCCCGGGATTCCTCCGGGATCAGGAAGTCGAAGAAGCTGCGGCCCAGGACTTCCTCCCGCTTCCAGCCGAACATGGCTACGGCCCGGGCGTTCCATTCCAGCACCCGGCAGTTGCGGTCATAGACCAGGGTGGCCAGGGGGGCGGTGTTGAAAATCACCTGCAGGCGTTCCTGGCTGGCCCGGAGAATGGCTTCGGCCCGGTCCCGCTCGGCCATCTGGCCCCGCAGCCGCTGGTGCAGGCGGCTGATGTGGGCGGCCACCAGGCTGGCAGTTAGGGCCAGGGCCAGGCTGATGGCGATGGCTGCCATGGCCCCCAGGGAAAGGCGGTGCGGGGTCGGTGGCGTGTAGAGAAAGCCTTCCAGATCGGGGGCGCTGCCGTGGGGCAGCATGCCCAGCTCCCGGTAGGTGGTGGCGATGCGCTGCCAGCGGTAGGACGCCATGTCGCCCAGTTCCACCAGGTCGCTCTGGATCAGGGGCTGCAGGCGTTCGGCCTCGAACAGCAGGTGTTCCCGGCTGTGGCGCTGGCTGTATTTCTGCAGAATGACCAGGGCCGTCTCTTCCGGGTGTTCCAGGGCATAGCGCCAGCCCTGGAGGCTGGCAGCGCGGAAGGCGGCGACCCGCTCCGGATAGCGGGTCAGTTCCGCCTCGCTGGTGAATAGGGTGTCGCCGTAGAAGTCGATGCCGGCGCTGCGGGGGGAGAAGGCCAGGTAAGGGATGCCGGCCCGTTCCAGGTCGTAGGTTTCGTCGCTGGCATAGGCGGAGAGGGCATCCACCCGGCCGCTGATGAGGTCCCCTGGGGTGAAGGAATGGGGAACGAGTTGCACCCGCTCCGGGGGCACCCCCTGGCGCCGCAGGAAGGCGAACAACTCGGCCTCTGACGGCAGGACCATGATCTTCCTGCCCTCCAGCTCCCGTACCGTATGGATCGTGCCGCCGGCCCGGGTCAGCAGCACCAGGGGCGAATGCTGCATGAGCGCCGCCAGGGCCACCACCGGCTTGCCCAGAGCTCGCTCCAGCACCAACTCGGAGGCGCCGATGCCGTACTCGGCGCGACCGGCCGTCACTTCTGCTATCGAGTTGGTTTCCGCCTTGCCTTCCCGGATTTCCACCTCCAGCCCGGCATCCCGGTAGTAGCCCTTTTCCTGGGCCATGTAATAGCCGGCGAACTGGAACTGGTGCCGCCACTTGAGCTGCAGGGCCACCTTCTCCGCCGCTGCCAGGGCCGGCAGGCTGGCCCCTAGGTAGAGGGCGAGAAGTAGGCGAGGTAGTAGGGGTGGCAGGTTCATGTGTCAGCGACCCTGTCGAAAGGGAGGAACAAGCCGGAAAGGGGGAACCAGGCGTTCAATGAACTGCAGCGCCTGTCCGCTTTGCCTCTGGGGGCATGCCGCCTGGGCTGGGGTGTGTGCCGCCAGGACGGGATTCCCGGGGGGGAGCTTAGGGGCAGAGCCTGCAAATCCCATGGGTAGTCCTCGGGCCAGGGGGACGGGCTGCAGGGGAACGAATATTTGGGCCATGGCGTTTCTCGCGAATTGTTGGGGTTGGGGTGCGGCGCGATGGCGTGTCGGCTCAGTGGCCGACTTTTATATCGGCCTCATTGTAGCCATAGGGGCGGGCCAGGTTTCGTGCTGGATTTCACTTTTCGCACCCCAGGTTTCCTGAAATTCATATGACGTAAGTCATACGTCGAGTAGAGGTGAGCAGTCCTCGCTGTTCCCCGGGGAAGCAAACCGCGGTGAAGAGAGCGGAGAACGCTGGCCGTGGGTCAGTATTATGAAAAGGGGCGCCCGGAGGCGCCCCTTGCGGCGGCAGAGAGGAGGAGCGCAGGAGGCGAATCAGCCCTGGCCGGCGCGGCGGATGGCTTCCAGATAGGCTTCCGGGTCCAGCTGGTTGCCGGCCTGCTGGGCCTTCCATACCGCTTCGCCCAGGCATTCGAGCAGGCGGTGGCGGGCTTCATGGGGGTCGTCCAGGCGCCGGCACAGGGACTCGAAGGCGGCGCGGATGCCGAAGGGCTGGTCGATGGACAGCTGCTCTTCCACGGCATAGTGCAGGGAGAGGTGCAGGAAGGGGTTCATTTCCCCGCCTTCCGGGGTCCATTCCCGGCTGATGGCGCTTTCCGCATCAGCCAGCAGGGCGTGGTATTCCGGGTGCTGGCGGATGACATCGACGGCGATGGCGTCGGAACCCACCAGGGGCAGACCATCCCGGTCCTTGCGCCAGGCATCGCAAAAGAATTGACGGACTTGGTCCCGACTAGGGTTGAACATGAGGTGCTCCAGAAGCGGTGAACAGGGCCGTAACCACGGCGTTATGGACCAGGCGGCCGCCGCCCTCGCTTTGCGGCACGATCTGGCTGCTGCCGTACAGGCCGAGGACGGGGAGGCCGGGAAAATGTTGGGTCAGGCAGGCCAGATCCCGATCCTCGCCACCATAGAAATAGGGGCCGCGGCCGATGCAGGAAAAGGCCAGGGCAAATGCGGGGGAAAGCACCGGGCCGCCCGGCATGGCTTCGGCCCGCTTTGTCCGGTGCTCCAGGCGCTCCAGGGAGGCCCGCATGTCCTGCTCCGCCGCCACCGGCTGGCGGATGGCCCAGGAAAGCTGCAGCCCCGGGGTGATGCGGTCGGCCAGGGTCAGGGAGCGGTCGTTGTTGGCGGTGATCAGCGGTACCAGGCGGCCCCGCCCGCCGGCCAGGGCATCGGCGGGGTTGGTGGCGCTGTCGGTGAGCACGGCGGTGATCTGGTGCAGGGGCAGGGGATTGCGCTCCCGCAGTTCCAGGGGCAGGCAGCGCAGCAGGGTGTCCAGGGCCGGCTGTTCTCCCAGGGTGTGCAGGTCGTGGCCGCTGACCTGGGTGACAGCCAGGGGATCGCCCAGCAGGCGCAGGCCCAGGGAGGTTTCGACATGGACCTGGGCCCCGGCTACCTGCAGGGAAAGGCGATGGTCGGCACAGAGGCGGCTCTGGTTCCACACCGGTCCCGGACTGCGGGCCAGGCTGTCACAGTGCAGGCCGCCGAAGCGGGGGGCACCGGCGCACCATTCCGCCGGTAGGGCGGAGCTGTCGGCGAAGCCCAGCAGCGGACCCGGGCCTTGCCCCGGACGCAGGCAGAGCTCATTACCGAAGACCATGGCCGCTGCTGCCGGCCGATCCAATACCCAGCCCTCTTCGGTGAACAGGCCGGTTGCGGTGGCCCCTGCCACCTGGGTGCACTCTGCCGCCCGGGAGGCGGCGAGTATGGCTGGCTGGACGGTCCGGGCGAAGTCGGCGGTGAGATAGAGCAAGACGCTGGTGGCGTGGCTGGCGCCGGCCGCCTTGAGCTTTCCCAGGGCCTGGCGCACAGCCTCTTCGGCCAGCTGGGGCTGGGGTTCGTTGCCGGCAATCAGGGCAGTGGCGACGGTCATGGCAGTGCCTTGAGGATGGCTACAGGTGGGCGGGTTCGGAACAGGTCTTGTCCGGATATTCGCACAGATCGGCGATGACGCAGCGCTCGCATTCGGGCTTGCGCGCCTTGCAGATGTAGCGGCCGTGGAGGATCAGCCAGTGATGGGCGTCCAGGCGGTATTCGGCGGGGGTGGTCTTGAGCAGCTTTTCTTCCACCGCCAGCACCGTCTTGCCGGGAGCCAGGCGGGTGCGGTTGCAGATGCGGAAGATGTGGGTGTCCACGGCGATGGTGGGCTCGCCGAAGGCGGTGTTGAGCACCACGTTGGCGGTCTTGCGGCCGACGCCGGGCAGGGCCTCCAGCGCTTCTCGCTGCCGCGGCACCTCACCGCCGTGTTGTTCCAGCAGGATGCGGCAGGTGGCGATGGTGTTCTTGGCCTTGGTGCGGTAGAGGCCGATGGTTTTGATGTACTCGGTCAGACCTTCCTCCCCCAGGGCCAGCATGGCGGCTGGGGTGGGGGCGGCGGGGAAGAGCTTGCGGGTGGCCTTGTTCACCCCCACGTCCGTGGCCTGGGCCGAGAGCAGCACGGCGATGAGGAGCTGGAAGGGGGTTTCGTATTCCAGCTCGGTGCGGGGGGCCGGGTTGGCGGCTTGGAGCCGGGCGAAAATCTGTGCCCGCTTGGTGGCGTTCATGGGCGAGGAATTGAGAATCAGTGGCTGCGTGGCAGCAATCAGTGGCAGCCGCCGTTGGCCACCGGCTCGGGGATGGGACGCTGCTCCCGCTCGGCGGCCCGGGCCTCGACCCAGTTCTTCCAGGCCACCATGCAGCCCAGGACGATGAAGGCGCCGGGGGGCAGAATGCCGATCAGGAAGCCCGGGTAGTCGGCGGGCAGGATCTGCAGGTGGGAGAGGCTGGGAATGACCAGTTCGATGCCGCCGAACAGGGTGCCGGCGCCGATGATTTCCCGGATGCCGCCCAGGAGGCCCAGGGTCCACACCATGCCCACGCCCATCATGGCGCCGTCCAGGGCGGCGGCGACCGGGTTGTTCTTGGCAGCGAAGACCTCGATGCGGCCCAGCACCAGGCAATTGGTGATGATGAGGGGGATGAAGATGCCCAGCACCAGGTAGATGCTGTGCAGGTAGGCGTTCATGGTGAGGTCCACCGCCGTCACCAGGGCGGCAGCGATGAGGATGAACACCGGGATGCGGATTTCATAGGGAATGAAATTGCGCAGGCAGGCGACGAAGAAGTTGGACAGGGCCATCACCACCAGGGTGGCGAGGGACAGGGAAACCCCATTCACAAGGGAGGTGGTCACGGCCAGCAGGGGACACATGCCCAGGATCTGCACCAGGCTGCTGTTCTGTCTCCAGACCCCGTTGAGGGTGACCTGCTTGATTTCGGCGAAGCTAATGATCATGACGGTGTTCCTTGCTTCACTGGGCCGCGGGGGCGGTGGCCGCGAACAGGCGGTCCCGGTTGTCGCTGGCGTACTTCAGGGCCTTATGCACGGCCTTGACCACGGCCCGGGGGGTGACGGTGGCGCCGGCGACGGAGTCGAAGCGGCCGCCATCCTTCTTCACCTTCCATTCCCCGTCGGCCACCGTGGCCAGGGAGAGGGTGTCGAACTGGGTGATCCAGGGGCGGGCCTTGTTCTTGTCCTTCTTGGGCTCGATGTAGTCGCCCAGGCCCGGGGTTTCCTTGTGCTGGGTGATGCGCACGCCGACCATCTGGCCGTTGGCGGCTACCGCCACCAGCATGCGGATCTTGCCAGCGTAGCCGTCCGGCGCCACGGCTTCCAGCACCAGGGCCGAGGGTTGGCCGTCCTTGCGCGCCCGGTACACGGTGGAGCCGTCGTCCAGGCCCAGCTCCGGGGTGGCCGGCAGTTCCAGGGTGTCCTTGAGCAGGTCGTTGTCGTACAGGGTGGTGGGCAACACCTCGCCGATGCTGCGCATTTTTTCCTCGGCGGCCGAGGCCTCGATGCCCGGCTTGGTCAGCGCGTAGATGAGGGCCATGGCGGCGGTGAAGGCGATCACGAAGAAGAACAGGATGACGGCGGTGCGGGCCGCCATGGTGGCCGCGCTGGGGTCTTTCACGGCAACCATGTCAGGCTTCCTTTTCCTTGGTCTTTTCGCCAAATACCGGGGGCTGGGTGTACATGTCGATGAGGGGCACGCAGATGTTCATGAGCAGCACGGCAAAGGCCACCCCGTCCGGGTAGCCGCCGAAAACGCGGATCAGGTAGGTGAGCAGGCCAGCCCCGGCGGCGAAGATGAGCTTGCCCTTGGGGGTGGTGGCACCGGATACCGGGTCGGTAGCGATGAAGAAGGCCCCGAGCATGGCGCCGCCAGCGAAGAGGTGGAACAGGGGGCTGGCGTAGGCCCCAGGCTGCCAGGCCCACAGGGCGCCGGCAAGAACCGCCAGGGCGGCCAGGTAGGCGCCGGGGATGTGCCAGGTGATGACCTTCTGCTGCACCAGCCAGAGGCCGCCCAGGAGGTAGCCCAGGGCCACCCATTCCCAGCCGTGGCCGGCGATCAAGCCGTAGGTGTGACCATGGGCCGCCATCACGCCGGCGATGCTGGCGATGTGATTACCCTCGCCACCGAGCTTGAGGCCAGTCTTCAAGGCATCCAGGGGCGTGGCAGAGGTCAGGGCGTCGAGCCGCGGGGTCAGACCGAAAATGGCCTGGAGCTGGGTGCCGAAATCGACGTCGGGGCCGGGCCACTGGGACATCAGGGCGGGGAAGGAGACGATGCACACGGCGAAGGCGATCATGGCCGGATTGAATGGATTCTGGCCCAGGCCGCCGTAGAGCTGCTTGGCGATGACGATGGCGAACAGGGTGCCGACCACGGTCAGCCACCAGGGGGCGATGGCCGGAAAGGTGAGGGCGATCAGCCATGCCGTGACCACGGCGGAAAGGTCGGCCAGGAAAAGGCCGATGGGCCGGCCCCGCACCTTGAGCATGAGGGCCTCGGCCACCAGGGCGGTGGCACTGGCGATGGCGATCTGCACCAGCACGGCGGGGCCGAAGAAGAAGACGTAGGCGGCGATGCCCGGCAACAGGGCCAGCAGCACCTTGAGCATGACCCGCTGGACCGAGACGTCCTTGAGGAGATAGGGAGAAGTGGAAAATTCCATGGCGCGGTCGTTTTTCTGGTTTTAGTCTTTGCCGGCGGGCTCGGCCTGGGGCATTTCGGTATGGGCGATTTCCTTCAGTCGGGCGCGGCGGGCCTCGATGCTGGCCACTTCCTGCTGCTGTTCCGGCGTCAGGGCGTCGGTATTCTGGGGCTGCACCTGGGCGCGCTGGGCCCGGGCCCGCTCCATGGCGGCGGCGATGGCGGCCTTCTTGGCGGCGGCTGCCGCCTCTTCCGGGCTGAGGGCGGCTGCCGGGGCGGCAGTGGCAGTAGCGCTCGCTTCCGTCGTCCCACTTTCGGCTGCCGCAGCGGCCTCTGCCGCCTTCTTGGCGGCCTGGGCGGCAGCCGCCTTGGCCAGCTTCTCGGCCTTCTCCTGCTTTTCCCGCTCATCCCGCTGCTGCTTGAATTCGAAGCGGGCCTTGGCTTCCTCGGCCGCCTTCTTCTCCCGTTCCCGGGCCCAGATCTCGCTCTTGGCGAAGCGGAAGTACTGCACCAGGGGAATGTGGGAGGGGCAGACGAAGGAGCAGCAGCCGCATTCGATGCAATCGAAGATGTGGTATTCCTGGGTCTTGCCGAAGTTCTTGGCCCGGGAGAACCAGTACATCTCGAAGGGCTGCAGTTCGTGGGGGCAGGCCTGGGCGCAGGAGCCGCAGCGGATGCAGGGCATTTCCGGCGCCTTGGGCGGGAACAGGGCCGGCGAGGAGGCGATCAGGCAGTTGGTGGCCTTGACCACCGGGGCCTGGGCGTCGGGCACCAGGAAGCCCATCATCGGGCCGCCCATGATCATGCCGTCGGTGTCGCTCTTGGGCTGTCCCAGTTGCAGCAGGTCGGCCATGGGGGTGCCGATCAGGGCCTCGTAGTTGCGCGGTTCAGCCACATTGCCGGTGACCGTGACCAGGCGGGAGATGACCGGCTCGCCGTGGGCCAGGGCGCGCCAGGCGGTGTAGGCGGTGGCGACGTTGAAGCATTGCACGCCCAGGTCGGTGGAGCGCTTGCCGTTGGGCACCTCCTTGCCGGTGAGGACGCGGATCAGTTGCTTGGCGCCGCCGGCCGGGTAGCGGGTGGGGATGGCGACGACCTGGAAGTCGGCGAATTCCGCGCCCAGGGCCTTAACGGCGGCGGTCATGGCGGCGATGGCTTCGGGCTTGTTGTCCTCGATGCCGATCAGCACTTTCTTGGGTTTGAGCAGGTCGCGGAAGATGCCGGCGCCGCGCACCACTTCCTCGGCCCGCTCACGCATCAGCAGGTCGTCGCAGGTGATGTAGGGCTCGCACTCGGCACCGTTGATCACCACTTCTTCCATGGGCACGGTGCGGGAAGCCTGGGTCTTGGCGTGGCTGGGGAAGACGGCCCCGCCCAGGCCCACCACGCCGGCTTCGCGCAGCAGCTCGCGCACGGTTTCCGGCGCCAGGGCCTTGTAATCGACGGGCTGGCGCTCGATCCAGCGCTCTTCGCCATCAGGCTCGATGACCACGCTGGCGGCGGTAAGGCCCGAGGGGTGGGCGGCGGGATAGAGTTCCACGGCCACCACGGTGCCGGAGGTGGGGGCATGCACGGCGGCGGAAACCCAGCCGTCGGCATCGCCGATTTTCTGGCCCTTCAATACCTTGTCGCCGGCCTGGACCAGGGGGCGAGGGGTGCCGCCGATGCTCTGGTGCAGGGGTACGGCCAGGCGCTTGGGTAGCGGCGCCGGGGCGATGGGCAGGGTGACGGATTGGGTCTTGTTGGTGGCCGGCTTGACGCCGCCCTTGAACTTGAACAGTTGCAACAGGCTCATGGTTATTGCTCAGGCGGCCTTCTGGATTTCAACGACCGGATACTTCCACTTCCAGTTGTCCACGGTTTCCGGGATCACCACCATGGAAATGCATTCCACCGGGCAGGGGGCAACGCACAGTTCGCAGCCGGTACACAATTTTTCGACGATGGTGTGCATCTGCTTGGCGGCGCCGACGATGGCATCCACCGGGCAGGCCTGGATGCACAGGGTGCAGCCGATGCACAGGTTCTCGTCGACCACCGCCACCTGCTTGGGCTTTTCCACCCCGTCCAGGGGCTTGGGTTCCCGGCCCAGGAGGTCGGCCAGCTTGCGCACGCCGTCGGCACCGCCCGGAGGGCACAGGTTGATGTCGGCTTCGCCCTTGGAGATGGCCTCGGCGTAGGGCCGGCAGCCGGGGAAGCCGCACTGGCCGCACTGGGTCTGGGGCAGCACGGAGTCGATCTTGTCCACCAGGGGATCGCCGACGACCTTGAACTTGATCGAGGCATAGCCCAGGGCGGCGCCCAGGATGACGGCCCCCAGGGCCATGATGGCAATGGCGGAAATCATTGGTACTTGTCCAGTCCGGCGAAGCCCATGAAGGCCAGGCTCATCAGGCCGCCGGTGACCAGGGCGATGGCCGTTCCCTTGAAGTAGGTGGGCACGTCGGCCCCCTCGATGCGCTCCCGGATGCCGGCGAAGAGGATCAGGGCCAGGGAGAAGCCGATGGAGCTGCCGGCGCCGAACAGCAGGGATTCGATGAAGTCGTACTTGAAACCCAGGGCCAGCAGGGGAATGCCCAGCACGGCGCAGTTGGTGGTGATCAGGGGCAGGTAGATGCCGAGCAGCTGGTGCAGCACCGGGCTGGTCTTCTGGATGACCATTTCCGTCAGCTGCACGATGGCGGCGATGGTGACGATGAAGGCGATGACGCGCAGGTAGATGAGATCGAAGGGGATCAGCAGGTAGCGGTCGATGACCCAGCTGGCCCCGGTGCCCAGGGTGAGCACGAAGGTGGTGGCCGCCCCCATGCCAAAGGCGGTTTCCAGTTTCTTGGAGACGCCCATGAACGGGCACAGGCCAAGAATGCGCACCAGCACGACGTTGTTGACCAGCACCGCGCCGACGAGAATGAAAAAGTAATGGGCAATCATGATTTCGGGTCCAAGAGCGGGATTATCCCGTTCAATTCCTTACGTAACAACCCTGGCGGGGCTGGCCGGCCTGTTATGCCGGCCTTTGCTGCTGTCAGGTGCGGCAGTGGCCGCACAGGGCGGTGGCCGCCTCCCGCACCAGATCCGGACCCCGGTAGATGAAGCCGGAGTAGATCTGCACCAGCTTGGCGCCGGCATCGATCTTCTCTCGGGCATCGGCGCCGGACAGAATGCCGCCGACACCGATGATCGGCAGTTCGCCCTGGAGGGCGGTGGCCAGCTTGCGGATGACCTGGGTGGACAGGTCCCGCACCGGCTCGCCGGAGAGGCCGCCGGCCTCGTTGCCGTACTTGCAGCCTTCCACGCCCTGACGGGAGAGGGTGGTGTTGGTGGCGATGACGCCGTCGATACGGTGGCGGCGCAGCAGATCGGCGATGGCCTGGATCTGGGCGTCTTCCAGGTCCGGGGCGATCTTCAGGGCCAGGGGGGTGTATTTGCCGTGCTGCTGGGCGAGGCGGGTCTGGGCCGCCTTGAGCTTGCCAAGCAGGTCATCCAGGGCGTCGTCCCGCTGCAGGTCGCGCAGATTCTTGGTGTTGGGGCTGGAAATGTTCACCGTGACGTAGCTGGCGGCGGTGTAAACCTTGTCCAGGCAGATCAGGTAATCGTCGGCAGCCTTTTCGATGGGCGTGTCGAAATTCTTGCCGATGTTGATGCCGAGGATGCCGCCGCACTTGGGGAACTGGGACAGGGCGACGTTCTTCAGGAGGTGGTCCACCCCCTGGTTGTTGAAGCCCATACGGTTGATGATGGCGCGCTTTTCCTCGATGCGGAACAGGCGGGGCCGGGGGTTGCCTGGCTGGGGGCGGGGCGTGACGGTGCCCACCTCGATGAAGCCGAAACCCATGGCAGCCATGCCGTCGATGCATTCCCCGTTCTTGTCCAGACCGGCGGCCAGGCCGACCGGGTTGGGGAAGGTGAGGCCCATGACTTCGACCGGGCATTCCGGCGCCTTTTTGCCCATGAGGCAGGAAAGGCCGGCGGCGTGGAGGAACCCCAGACCGTTGAGACCCAGACCGTGGGCCGTTTCAGCGTCGAGGGAGAAGAATATTTTGCGGGCGAGTGAATAGAGCATGGGGCGGCATTTTACCCCATCCGCCTAAAGCGGGGCGCTTTCGCCTATCACTTAAGTCTGAGGTGCGCCGCCCGGACTTGACTGCTCCGGGAGGATCTGCAGCGGGCCCCACTCGCCCTGTTGCAGCCCCTCGATGGGCTGGAAGCGGGATTTGTAGGACATCTTGCGGCTGGCGCCGATCCAGTAGCCGAGATACAGGTAAGGCAGGCCCAGGTCCCGGCATTGGGCGATCTGCCAGAGGATGTTGTAGGTGCCGTAGCTGGCCTTGGCCTGGTCCGGGTCGTAGAAGGTATAGACGGAAGACAGGCCGTCCCGCAGCACGTCGATGATGCTGACCATGCGCAGCACCCCGTCTTCAGAGAATTCCACCAGCCGGCTATCCACCCGGCTTTGCAGGAGAAAATGGGCGTACTGCTCGTGACTGTCCTGGTCCATGCCACCGCCGGCGTGGCGCGCTGCCTGGTAGCGCAGGTAAAGGTCGTAGTGGGCATCCTGGAAATCCAGCGGCAACTCCCGGGCCAGAAGGTTGCCATGGTGCTTGAGCACCCTGCGCTGAGTCCGGTCCGGGACGAAATGCTCCACCGGGATGCGCACCGGCACGCAGGCCTGGCAGTTGTCGCACCAGGGCCGGTAGGTGAACACGCCGCTGCGACGAAAGCCCGCCCGCACCAGTTCGCTATAGATTTCCGTGGTGATCAGGTGGGTGGGAGTGGCCACCTGGGAGCGGGCCTGGCGCTCGGGCAGGTAGCTGCAGCCGTAGGGGGAGGTGGCGTAGAACTGCAGCAGGGAAAAGGGCAGGGCGGAGTCGTTGAGCTGGGACATGGTGGTCGCTGGCCTTACCGGTTTTGCCAATCGTAACAGGCGCCCTGGGCCGGCCAAGCTCCGGTTTCGGCATCTTCGGCAACGAGTTGCGTCAGGCGCCGGATGAATTCGGCCCGGGGGATTTCCCGGGCCCCCAGGCTGGCCAGGTGGGGCGTGTACATCTGGCAATCTATCATGCCAAACCCCCGCTCCCCGAGGAAGCGCGCCATGTGGGCGGCGGCGATCTTGGAAGCATCGGGGCGGCGGGAGAACATGGATTCGCCATAGAACATGTGCCCGAGGGCCACGCCGTAAAGGCCTCCGGTCAGCTCTCCCGCCTGCCAGAGTTCGACCGAATGGGCGAGGCCGAGTTCATGCAGGCGGCAATAGGCAGTCTGCATCTCCGGCACGATCCAGGTGCCGCCCTGGCCTGCGCGGTAGGTCTCGGCACAGGCCCGGATGACTTCGGCGAAGGCCGTGTCCAGGCGCACTTCGTAGTCGCCCCGGCGCAGGGTCTTGGCCAGGGAACGGGAGATCTTGAATTCCGCCGGGAACAGCACCATGCGCGGGTCCGGGCTCCACCACAGGAGCGGGTCGCCAGGGGAATACCAGGGAAAGATGCCGCGCCGGTAGGCGGCGAGCAGCCGCTCCGGCGACAGGTCGCCGCCAGCAGCAATGAGGCCGTTGGGCTCCCGCAGGGCGGAGGCCAGGGGAGGGAAGGGGGTATCGCCTTCGAGCCAGGGGATCATGGGAGGGCAGGAGCTGGGGGGGGCAGGGGAGCGGTGGTGCAGTCACACCGCGTTACGGAAGCAGGTCCGGGGTGGCCATTATAATGACGCCAGTGAGGCCTAAGCTGCCTGATCGAAGTGGCGATCGGTACTCGCTGCGCCATCCCTCCATTGTTCACCTTGCGCCCCCTTCCCGCCATGCGTTTGTCCTTCCTGCCGTTGCTCCTTTCCGCCGGCCTGCTGGCCTCCTGTGCCACTCTTGAGAAAACGACAGCCCCTGCGGCTCCGGCAACGCCCGTCGCCGCCAAGGCTCCGCCCAAGGTGGTGCTGGCCCTGGGGGGCGGGGCGGCCCGGGGCTTTGCCCACATCGGCGTGATCAAGGTGCTCGAATCCCACGGTATCGTGCCCGACTACGTGGTGGGTACCAGCGCCGGTTCGGTGGTGGGGGCCCTCTATGCTGCCGGCTACAACGGCTTCGACCTGCAGAAGCTAGCCATGCAGCTCGATGAGGCGGCCATCACCGACTGGTCCCTGGCCGACCGGGGAGTGCTCAAGGGTGAGGCCCTCCAGAAATTCGTCAATAACGCGGTGCGCAACCAGCCCATCGAAAAACTGCGCAAGCCCTTCGCCGCCGTGGCCACCGACCTGCGCAGCGGCGAGCCCATCATCTTCCGCAGCGGCAACACCGGTATGGCGGTACGCGCCTCGAGCAGCGTGCCCGGGGTGTTCCAGCCAGTGCCCATCAACGGTCGGGAATATGTGGACGGCGGCCTGGCCAGCCCCATTCCGGTTCGCGCTGCCCGGGGCATGGGGGCAGACCTGGTGATCGCCGTGGACATTTCGAGCAAGCCCCAGAATGCCAAGGTGGCCGGGGTGATGGAGGTGCTGCTGCAGACCTTCACCATCATGGGCACCCACCTAGGCCAGGAGGAGTTGAAGGAGGCGGATGTGGTGATTCGCCCCCATATCCCCAATGTGGGGGCGGCGGACTTCAAGGCCCGCAACGAATCCATCCTGGAAGGGGAGCGGGCGGCCCTGGCGGCCCTGCCCCTGATCCGTTCCAAGCTGGGGTTGAAATAAGCCTGGCCCTTCATCCCTTGACCCTGCCCGACCATTCCTTGCTCCCATGAGCCAGAAACCCCTACTTAGCTACCTGGCCGGTTACCCGGCGGACCTGACGGCCCGGGTGCATGCCCTGATCGAGGACCAAAAGCTCGGGCCCTGGCTGTTGCAGAAATATCCGGCGGCCCACGGCATCCGCACCGATCGGGCGCTCTACGATTACGTGCTGGAGTTGAAGGGACGCTATCTGCGCAATGCCGATGCCCTGAGCAAGGTGGCCTTCGACAGCAAGCTGCATGACCTGCGCAATGCCCTGGGCACCCACACCACCATTTCCCGGGTCCAGGGCAGCAAGCTCAAGTCCAAGCGGGAAATCCGGGTTTCCGCCCTGTTTCGGGACATGCCCGATCCTTTCCTGCGCATGATCGTGGTGCACGAACTGGCCCACCTCAAGGAGCGGGAACACGACAAGGCCTTCTACCAGCTGTGCCGACACATGGAGCCGGACTACCACCAGCTGGAATTCGACCTCCGGGCCTATCTCAGTTACCTGGACCGGGGCGGTGCACCCCTCTGGGCCACTGCCGGCGCACCAGGGGACGCAGCCTAGTCGGTCAGCACCCGCGCCTTCACCGTCTTGCCCTTGACCTTGCCCAGCTTGCGCGCCGCCTCCCGGGCGATGTTGCGGGCCACCGCCACGTAGGTGGTCTG
>DATEZY010000051.1:0-2074 GCA_035255085.1 Azospira sp.
AACAGATCGGCGCCGCCGTTGTCCGGGGTGATGAAGCCGAAGCCCTTAGCGTCGTTGAACCACTTAACGGTACCAGTTTCCATTTTGTATTCCTTAACAGTAAAACTTAAAAATGAGCATTTGCTCGGGGCGCGCAATAATCAAGGAAGACCGCATGGAACAATGGAGTACCGCTATGAAGAGGGACAACGATGTACTTGAATCTGCTGCTTGACGATTTAGCAGGGTTAGTTATACGCACCATGCCCCCCCCCTGTCAAACATTTTTGTGGAAATTGATGATGGGAGTGAGAAAGCTGGTGCGGCTTTTTAGCGCCTTGAGTGATGAAAAATGCCAGTGGCAAACTGGTGGCAGCTTTTAGCCGGCATAAATGCATGCTTACTGCTTGCATCGGGAGCTAGGGGGCACCGCTTTCCCCGGTAACGCCGACTAGGAGGCGACAGATTCCCGCATGACTTCACCCGTCATCCCTTCACTGGCAAAAGACCTTTCCCAGAAACGGATGTGGCCATTCCGGTCTGCCGCGAGCACCGTTGAGGCCCGCGTGCCGTAGTTCGGCGATTTGACGAAGATGGCTGAAAGCAGGCGCTCCCATTCGAGGGAAATACCCGTATCCGGCAGGTGTTCATCGGGCCAGCGGGTCTCGTCGGCCAGCAATTCCAGCATTGGCAGCGGGTCCGGCAGGCGGGGGAGGGCTTGGGCGAAGCGCCCCTTGGCGTCGGTCAGCTTGGGCCAGGGGGTGTCCAGGAGATGGTTGGATAGGCCGTAGATTCCCGGTGCCAATTCCCGGATGTGGCCTTCCCGGTTGGAGTAATAGAAGAGCTGTTTACCGTCCGCCAGGAACAGGTTGAAGCCGCCGTAAGCATCCGGGTTCAGACCCTCCAGGAAGGCTTGGGGTGAGGCTGTGCCGGTGAGAAATTCCCGGGTCAGATCGCCCCGGGAGCGCTGCCCGTCGGGGGCGGCTGGATCTCGGTAATTGGTGACGGCAGCAAAGCGTCCGCCTCGGGTCACCCCCAGCCAGGTGCCGCCGGCCTCCAGATCCCGACCGGCCAGGACTTCCGGTGCATCGACCCAGAAGTCGGCCGCCGCCGTGGGGCGGGCATAGAACTCATCCCGGTTGGCGCAGACCGCCAGGGGGTAGTCGGGATGAACCCGCCAGGCCAGGAGAATCAGGCACATGGGGAGAACCGGTCAGGGGAGCTGATTCAGGCGGTGTAGGGCAGGGGCAGCAATTCCAAAGCCGTACCACCCACGGCGCCAATACTTACCGGTCCATCGGCGGCGCAGGTATCCGGAATTACCGCCAGCAATTCCCAAGCGCCATCAGCGGCGGGAGCTGCATTGACCACGGTGCCGCCTTGGCCATCCTCCGTGAGGCCGGAGAAGAGCGCGGTTCCTGCCGCAACAGTGACGGGGCTCTTGGCCCGATAGAGGGAGCGCTTGACCTTGCCCAGGTATTGGGTGCGGGCCACTATCTCCTGGCCCGGGTAGCAGCCTTTCTGGAAACTGACCCCACCGATGCGCTCGAAATTGGCCATCTGGGGTACGAAGGCCTCCTGAGTCGCTGCGGTGATGAGGGGGATGCCGGCCTGGATTGCCAGCCATTGCCATATCGGCGTTCCGGCCGGCCGGGCTCGGGCGGCCAAGGCTTGCCAAACGCCCGGGGCTGCATCGGCGACTACGGCGATCTGGTAACGGGGGCCATCCGGTGCGTCTTCGAGGCGAATCAGCTTGCCACCGGGGATGTCGCTCACCTCCAGGGGGAGGGCCGGGGGGGCGTAACCGGCAGCTTCCAGGGCCGCATTGGCTGTTTTTCCGCCCAGGCCCAGGAGCACCACTTCGTCGCTGCGATCGGCCAGGATTACCTTGGAGCGCAGTACGAACATCTTCAGTCGCTTGAGTACCGGTGCCAGGAGATCGGCGGAAAGGGCTAGTTGATAGCTGTCGGCCTCGCGCCAGACCAGCAGACTGGCCAGCATGCGCCCCTTGGCCGTGCACCAGGCAGAATTCTGGGCCCCATCAACCTTCAGGCGCTTGATGTCGCTAGTGAATTGGTTGTGCAGGAAAGCCTGG
>DATEZY010000052.1:0-62496 GCA_035255085.1 Azospira sp.
GGCTCCGATAAATTGATCAAAGGAGGCGAACTTCGCCACCGAAGCTTTACCAGAAGTGGTAAATCATCAATGGAACCAAGGAGATAATCATGGCTTTGATCGTCAACACCAATATTTCGTCCCTGAACGCTCAGCGCAACCTGGCCACCTCCCAAGCTTCTCTGGCCAACTCCCTGCAGCGCCTGTCTTCCGGCCTGCGGGTCAATAGCGCCAAGGACGATGCCGCTGGCTTGGCCATTGCTGAAGGTTTGACCAGCGCCATTCGTGGCGGCAATCAGGCTGTGCGTAACGCCAACGACGGTATTTCCGTCGGTCAGACGGCCGAAGGTGCTCTGGGCCAAATCGCCAACAACGTGCAGCGGATTCGTGAAATCGCCGTGCAGGCCTCCAACGGCTCCATTAGCGATACCAACCGTAGCCAGCTGCAAAAAGAAGTTGACCAGCTGACCCAGGAAATCAGCCGCGTCGTTCAGACCACCGAGTTCAACGGCACCAAGCTGCTGTCTGGTGGTAGCACCCTGACCTTCCAGGTGGGTTACAGCGGCTCCGCGGACAACCAAGTGTCCGTGACCCTGACCGACAACACCACGCTGAAGACCTACAACAGCTCCCTGACCAACACCAAGACGGTGGACGTGACCAGTTCCGGCGCAGCTTCCGCCGCCCTGGCCAACCTGGATGCGGATATTTCCTCCATCGCCAACGCCCGGGCAACCTTCGGTGCTGTGCAGAACCGTTTCGAGGCAGTGGTTTCCAACCTGCAGAACTTCGTGGAAAACCTGACCGCCTCCAAGAGCCGGATCATGGATGCGGACTTCGCCTCTGAAACCGCCCAGCTGACCCGTAACCAGATTCTGCAGCAGGCTGGTACTGCGATTCTGGCCCAGGCCAACACTGTGCCCCAGGGTGCCCTGACGCTCCTGCGCTAAGAAGTCTTAACGCAAGCAGTAACTTAGCCGGAGTGGCAGCGGGCTTAGCTCGACGCCGCTCCGGCTACGTCACATAAAGGAACTGGAAATGAGCATCCAACCTTTAAGCAGTGGCGGCGGCCAGTATTACTCTCCGCCAGCTACCAATGGTGCGTCAGCAGGGAGTTCCGTCAAAGAGACGCCCTTACCCCCGGTGACCGGTACATCGGCCCCTAGAGATGCGGCGGCGGCCAAGCCGGCCGACCAAAAGGAAGCGCTGCAAGCCGCCGCGCAAAAAGCAAATCAGGCGATTCTGGGCTTGGGCAGTGATTTGAGATTCTCGATCGACGAGGATACGGGCATTCACATCGTCAAGTTTGTGGATGACAAGACGAAGGAAGTCATTCGCCAGATTCCGGCACAGGAAATGCTTGATATCGCGAAACGCCTCGACGAGCTGAAAGGGCTGTTAATCAAGGAACGCGCCTAGTCAGGTCGAGGTCACTAGCAACGGAGGAAGAAATGGGAATTTCAAGCGCAGGCATTGGATCAGGGCTGGACGTCAACGGCCTGATCACCCAGTTAATGCAACTGGAGCGCCAACCCTTAGATAGCCTGAACACCAAAAAGCAGACTTTCAACAATCAGTTAAGTGCTTTTGGTCAGGTGAAGAGCGCCTTGGATGCCTTCAAGACGGCGATCGCCAACTTGAAGTTGGACATGAATTTTGCCGCCACCAAGGCCTCCTCCTCCAACACCGATCTGCTTACCGCCACCACCGATAACAGCAACGCCGTGGCCGGTAGTTACGACATCGTCGTTTCCGCCCTGGCCCAGGCGGGAGTTCAAGCTTCGGCTGGGCAGCCTAGCTCATCCACGGCCATCGGTGCCGCCAACTTCGATGCCGGCGGCCCGTCCATGCTCCACTTCGCGACGAGCGGAAAGTCTTTCGATATTTCCATTGATGCCACCGATACTCTGGAAACCGTCCGCGACAAAATCAACAACGCCGTAATCCCCGGTGATACCACGGCCCAAGGCCTGGCCACGGCATCGATCGTCAACGCTGGCACGGCGGCAAGCCCCAGTTACAAGCTGGTTGTAGCATCCACCCAACAGGGTACGGACAATAACGTCAATATCAGCACCACCGACACCAAGCTAAATTCTTATTTCGGTTTCAGCAGCACCCAGACAGCCAGCAACGCATCCTTCTCTGTCAATGGTCTGCCGATTACGCGCTCAACCAACAGCGTCACCGACGTGGTAGCCGGTGTCACCCTGAATCTGGCTGCTGCCGACCCCACAAAACACGTGACCCTGAGCGTTGCACGGGACACTGATGCTGTGGCGAGCAAGATCAACGATTTTATTACGGCCTACAACAAGCTCAGCAGCACAGTCACCAACCTGCACCAAAAGGGCGGCACCCTGGAAGCGGACAATTCGGCAACCTCGGTAATTTCCCAGTTGCAGGGGGTTTTCAACCAACCGGCAAATATTACCGGCGGCAGTTATAGCTGGCTGGCCCAGATCGGTGTCAGCTTCCAAAAGGATGGGACCTTGGCGCTGGACAAGGATGCCTTCAGCAAGGCAATGAACACCGATTTCAAGGGTGTAGTGTCCCTATTTACGGATACAACGAGTGGTTTTGCCGGCCGCCTGTATACGGCTGCGAGCAACATGCTCGACACCAATGGCCTGTTGGATTCCCGCATTAGCGGCCTCAATACCCGGATCAATTCCCTGGACGACAATATTGACCGGGAGAACGTGCGTCTGACCAGCGTCGAAGCCCGCCTGCGCAAGCAATACGCCAGCCTGGACTCCCTCCTGGGAACCATGAAGAACACCAGCAACTATCTGGCCGCCCAGTTGAAGTAAGATAGCTACCCTTCGCAATAGAAAGAGTTCCCATGTTCAATCAAGGGGTCAAGGCCTACGCCCAGGTCAAGGTTGAGACGGCGGTCAGCACCGCCAACCCCGTACAACTCGTCGTCCTTCTTTACGAAGGCGCCATTTCCGCCATTGCCTCGGCCAAGGGGGAAATGGAGCGCGGCAATGTGGCCCAGAAGGCCAAGTTCATCAACAATGCCATCGACATCATCGAGGGCTTGCGCAACGCTCTCGACTTCAGCCAGGGGGGGGATATTGCCGTATCCCTTAACGATCTCTACCTCTACATGGTGCAGCGGCTGAGCACTGCCAATCTCAAGAACGATACAACCCTGCTCGAAGAGGTCTCGCGGCTCCTGAGCGAGATTCTCGGTGCGTGGGAAAGCCTGGCCAAGAACCAAGGCCCGGAACAAGCCCCTCAGGAAGCACCTCCCGCCGCCGGCAGCGGCATTCTTGGCCGCGCTTGATTTCCCCATGCCTACCAGCGCCCAACTTCTTGCCTTGTATAAGCAGATTCTTGCTACCTCACAGCAGATGCTTGCCCTGGCTCAGGCCGGCGAATGGGATGAGTTGGTGGATCATGAATTGGCACGGCGAAAAATCGTCGGCGAGTTGCGATTGGCACTGGAGAGCGGCCCGAATCCCTTGTCCGATACTGAACGGGCTCAATCCGAAACCCAGATTCGGGAAATTCTGGCATTGGACGCAGAAACACGCACCCTCGCCGAAGGCTGGATGAGGGAACTCGATACGCGCCTGCAAAGCGTGAATACCTCGCGCCGCCTACAAAATACTTACTTGGCACCATAGCCAACCCCCCAGAGGGTTAAGCCAAACCGCCGTACAGCCCCTCTCCCTCATCCCCATTTCCTCCGGCCCGCGCCATGATTCCGTCTGACCTTCTGAATCTGAGCCGACTGCGGCTTCCGACGGAGACCTCGGTCCAGCCGGTTACTGCCAGCCAGGCGGTAACCGACATCCTGGCGGAGCTACTGCCGGGGCAGCGGATCATGGCGGAAATCCAGGCCCAGCTCCCCAACGGGACCTACCGGGCTTTGGTAAGCCAGCGCGAAATTACGCTGGCACTACCATTCTCGGCAAAAGCAGGTGATTCGCTGGAACTGCAAGTTGTCGACAACAACGGGAAGCTAGCCCTGGCAGTACTAGCCCGCCCGCCCAGCGAGACAACCAGCAGCGAATCTGCCGCCACGTCTTTGAGCCGCACCGGCCAGCTGATATCCGACTTGTTTGCGGGAGTTGCCAAGGATGCCAAAGATGCTGCCATCCCCCTCAAGGCCAACGCGCCCATTTCACCGCAAGCACCAACAGACCCGGAAGTACTGGCGCCCCTGCTAAAAGAAGCGGTGAGCAGCAGCGGCTTGTTTTACGAGTCCCACCAGGCCCAATGGTTTGAGGGAAAACTTTCCCAGGCAGACCTGCTCAAGGAGCCCCAGGGCAAGCTCTCCCCTCCCCCCTCCCTGCCCCTGCCCGCATTGCCGCAGCCTGCTGCAAACCTCGCTCAGCCCCCTCTGCCCCAACCACTTGCCGGCACACCCAACACCCAGACCGGACAAGCCGAAATTGTCGCGGCAAAGCCCCTGACCAGTACAACGGAACAACTCCAGCCACAGGTAAAGACAGACGTCGTCCCACCTACGGTTTCAAGCAGCACACCACCTCCGAGCAACAGCCTAGTTGCCACGGAAGCCCTGCCATTGGTCCGCCATCAACTGGAGTCACTGTCTAACAATACCTACATCTGGCAGGGCCAAATCTGGCCCGGGCAGGACATGCGCTGGGAGCTGGTCGAAGAGGATGGACGCAGACGCCAGCCGGGAGAGGAAGAGCAGCTCCCAACCGCCTGGAAAACCCGGCTAAGCCTCACGCTACCCAATATGGGTGTGATCGACGCGCGACTGGGACTGCAAGACAACCATCTGAGCCTGCATCTTGCCGCGGACGACGATCAGACCCGGGAGCGCTTACGTACCGCAGCCCGACAACTATTCGGGCGCATCGAGGCAGCAGGACTGGACATGGCTTCTTTCGCGGTAGCTAACCATGAACCCAGAGAAGAATAGCAACCTGCGTAGCGCGGTGGCTTTGGCCTATCTGGAAACAGATGCGGCCCCTCGCGTTGTTGCCAAGGGCAAGGGGATCATTGCCCAGGAAATTATTGCCCGAGCCCGGGAACACGGCGTATATGTGCATGAATCGCCGGAATTGGTCTCCCTGCTGATGCAAGTGGACGTCGACCAAAGAATTCCTCCCCAGCTTTACGTGGCGATCGCCGAACTCCTCGCTTGGCTTTATCGCCTGGAACAGGGAGAAAGCCTGTCGCCGCCTGTTTTTATTCCCCCCGACGGGCCAAAATCCCCATAAACCAATTCTCAGGCCATCACCTTTTGTTTAAACTTCTGGCTTGCCGGGAAAAACGGAAACACCCATGACTGATAAGGCAAACACGCCTTCTATAGAAGCGGAAAACGCCCCGTTGGAAGCCCTGAATCATTTCGAAGTCGAACAGGATGGCGATTACAGCAAATATCTGCTGTATTCCAAGGCTGAGATATTGTTTGTCCTCCGCGCCCTGCTGCAAAAGGGCGCCATGATTACCGTCTATTTCGACGGCGGCAATGCTTTTCTGCTGACTTCCCTCACCCAGATTTCCGATGACGGCAACACGCTCCTCTTCGACTTCGGTAGCGATCAGGAGATGAATCAGCGCGCCCTCAAGGCGACCAAGCTCATTTTCACCACCACCCTCGACAAGGTAAAGATCCAATTCTCCCTGAAGGGGCTGACCCAGGCGACCTTTCAAGGCCGGCCGGCATTTTCCGGCAAGCCCCCCGAAACCCTGCTGCGCCTGCAGCGCCGTGAGTACTACCGACTCTCCACGCCAATTGCCAATCCGATCAAATGCACCATCAACAGTCTCGTGGACAACGGCACCAAGCGCCCAGTTGAGGCGACCATCTTGGACATCAGCGGCGGCGGCATCGGCTTGATGGTCCCGCTTACTATGGGGGAGATTTTCCCCATGGGCACCATGCTCCGGGATTGCTCCTTCACTCTGCCCGAGGAAGGGGTGCTGAATACCACCCTGTGCGTACGCAATGCTTTCTCGGTCACCACCAAGACAGGTACCCAATACCTGCGGGTCGGTTGCGAATATGTGGATCTACCCGGCACCCGTCTCACCATGATCCAGCGCTATATCACCCGCATTGAGCGGGAACGCAAAGCACGTCTCAGCGGGCTGGAATAGCCCCAGTCCCTTCAGTCAGGTCCACAAAAAACGCACTCTAAAAGAGTGCGTTTTAGTAACCAAATCCAAAACCAACCTCCCCCGGGAGGCCTGCGGAATTACACCTGTAGGTTCATCACGTCCTGATAGGCCGCAACCAGTTTGTTGCGCACCTGCACCATCTCCTGGAACGAGACATTGGCGGTTTGCAGCGCAATCATGACTTCGTGCAGATTGGCGTTGGGATCGCCGGTGGAAAAGTTCTGCGCGATAGTCTGGGCCTGCTGCTGGGCGCCATTGACCTGATCGATGGAGTTTTTCAGAACCTGGGCGAAATCCACCCCTCCGCTCGCCGCGGCAGAACTCTCTACCGGCTTGGCAGCAGGGGTTGCGGCGGTGCCCCGCAACTGGCTCAACATGCTTTCAATGCCTTTGGTGTCCATGGACCTCTCCAACCTATCGACCACTACGATGCAATAACTGGGCCAACTACTGCAAATTACTCGTCCAGAAACCCTGCCAAACGGTATTGCCTGAGTTTATGACGCAAAGTGCGCTCAGAAATTCCCAACTTTTCCACGGCCAACTTGCGTGAGCCACCGACAGCAGCCAGGGTTTCCAGAATTAACTCGCGCTCCCAGTCCTTGATACTATCGGCTTTTTTCCCACTTTGCTGAAGGGTTTGCGCTTCCGCTTCGACAGGCGCAGCTGGCACCGCGGACGCCACCACTGCGGGCGGAATGACGGGTTCGGGCAACGGCGTCGCAACAGCACCCGGCCGTACGACCAGATGCAGATGGGGCACATCGACCTCATCCCCGGGGGCCAGAATCATTGCCCGCTGCATCACATTCACTAGCTCACGCACGTTGCCGGGCCAGGTATGGGATTTCAAGGCCGATTCGGCCGCCGACGTCAGCATCATGCCGGGGCGGCCGGATTTGCCGCCCTCGGCGGCAAGAAAATGCCGGGCCAGGGGCACCACGTCATCCGGCCGTTGCCGCAGGGCGGGAATGAGCAGGGGAAACACGTTCAAGCGGTAATACAAGTCCTCGCGGAAAACGCCCTTGGCCACGGCTTCCGCCATATCCCGGTTGGAGGTCGCCACGACCCGGATATCCAGGCGCACCGGCTGCTTGCCGCCGACCCGCTCCACCTCTCGCTCCTGCAGCACACGCAGGAGCTTTGCCTGCAGCGCCAAAGGCATTTCCGTGACCTCGTCCAGGAGCAGAGTGCCATGCTGGGCCTGCTCGAACTTGCCGGCCTGGGTTTGGTTAGCGCCGGTGAACGCGCCTTTTTCATAACCGAAAAGGGTGGCCTCCAGGAGGCTCTCGGGAATGGCGGCACAGTTGATGGCGACAAACGGGCCGTTGCGCCGGGCGGAATGATTGTGGATATAGCGAGCCACCACTTCCTTACCCACGCCAGATTCGCCCGTGAGCAGAACCGTGGCATCGCTCTGGGCTACCCGGGCGGCCAGGGAGAATAGGTTGCGGCTGGCGGCATCTACCGCCACCACGTCCGCGTCCTCCCCCATGGCCGGCAGGCGATAGCGGGCGACATGGGCCAGCAACGCCTGGGGCTCAAAGGGCTTGAGCAGAAAGTCGCAAGCTCCGGCGCGCATGGCTTCCACCGCCCGATCCACATCGGCAAAAGCGGTCATCAGCACTACCGGCAGATGGGGATAGCGCCCGCGAATTTCCTTGAGCAGGGTGATGCCGTCCATGGGCTCCATGCGCACATCACTGACGACGATGGCTACCGGCCGCTCAGACAGCAATTTCAGGGCATCCGGTCCGGAGCCGGCAGACAATACGGCCTCCCCCGCCAGTTCCAGGGTATCGCACACCGCCTCCCGGAGATTCGGGTCATCCTCCACCACCAGAATGGGCAAACTGTTCGCCATCGACTCCCTATCCTTTGTTCTCATTGCGCCCTGCCGGCAGCTCCAGAATGAATTCCGAGCCTTTACCCAACTCGGAGCTGACTTCAATGGTCCCGCCGTGGGCACGGGCAACGCCTAAAGCAATCGCCAGGCCAAGCCCCGTCCCCTGTCCCCGGGTCGTGAAAAACGGCTCAAAAATCCGTGCCTGGGCATCTGTGGAAATTCCGGGCCCCGTATCGCGCACAGAAATCCGTGCGCGTCCATCCTGAACACAGGCCGACACGGTAACCTGTCCATTGCCGCCAGGCAGGCCATCGCACACCTGGAGAGCGTTTTCCAACAGATTGGTCAGGGCACCGGCCAGGGCCTTACGCCCTCCCATGATTATAAAGTCCCCCACATCGACGGAGGAATGGAAGTCCACGCCATGGCGCCGCATCAGGGGCTCTACCGCCTGCACCGCCTCGGCCACCAGGGCGGCTACGGGAATAGCTTCGCGACCGATGCTCTCACCCCGGGCAAACAGCAGCACATCCTGGATCAGCCGTTCCAGGCGCTTGAGTTGCTCCGTGGACTTTTCGGCAAAGCGGGCCCGGGCCTCCTCGGCCAAGTCCGGTCGAGCCAGATTGCCACTGTAGAGCAGGGCGGTGGCCAGGGGAGTGCGTAACTGGTGGGCCAGGGAAGCGGCCATCTCACCCATGGCGGCGAGGCGCTGGTTGCGTTCCAGGTTGGCTTTCATCTCATGGGCATGAGTAATGTCATGAATGAGCAAAATGCGCCCACCCGCCGAATCCAGCGGGCTTTCGGCAATACTCACCCGTCGGTTGCCGAGCCGCCATTCATCGGCCGCCTCGGTCGGCTCCAGGCTGTCGGCCGCCAGGGCCTGCCAGGACTTACCCAGGATTTCCCCGCCGAACATGGCCCGGGCCGCCGGATTGGATTCACTCACCACGGCATTGCCGTCCAAACCCACCACACCCGCCGGCAAGGCACGCAGCAACAGGGACAGCCGCTCGGAAAGCGCCTCTTTTTCCTGATATTGGCGCAATAGTTCGCCGTTGGCCACAGCCAGCTCCGCCGTCAGGGACGTCACCCGCCCCTGGAGGGCCTCGTAGGCCTGGGTCAGCTCTTGGGAAACCTGGTTAAAGACGTCAAAGGCCTTTTGTAGTTCCTGGGCCTTGGCATCGGGGCGTTGCGGCGCCGTCTGGGTCATACGTGGGAATAGAGAATGCGAGAGTTGATTGCAATAAGCGGATACAATATAGAATATTTCTGAAAATATTTCGCTTTTTGCTTGATTAATATCAGGGTTCGCGAACAAACACACCACCAATGGCGGCGACTCAGGACACCGTAAACGACACGGCCTCTCCGGCCAGCAAAGTCACAGACCGCCTGCGAGAGGCGCTGGGGCGGCTGACCAATCAACAGAAGATCGCCCTCATGGTGGCGCTGGCCGCCATTGCCGCCCTCATCATCGGCACTTTCCTGTGGACCCGCCAGCCGGACTACAAGGTGCTGTTCAGCAACCTTTCCGAGCGGGATGGCGGCGCCATCATCACCGCCCTGGAACAGCTCAACGTTCCCTACAAATTCACCGAAGGCGGCGGCGCCATTCTGGTGCCCGGCGAGAAGGTCCACGAGGTGCGCCTGCGCCTGGCCTCCCAGGGACTGCCCAAGGGCGGTTCCGTTGGTTTCGAGCTGATGGAAAACCAGAAGTTCGGCATCAGCCAATTTGCCGAACAGGTCAATTATCAGCGCGCCCTGGAAGGCGAATTGGCCCGGACCATTCAATCCGTCGGTGTGGTCGAAGCCGCCCGGGTACACCTGGCCATTCCGAAACCTTCCGTATTCGTACGGGAAGAACAAAAACCCACCGCGTCAGTGCTGGTCCATCTGCACCCCGGGCGCACCCTGGAACCTGCACAGGTTGCCGGCATTGTGCACCTGGTCTCTTCCAGCGTGCCCCAACTGGCCACCGCCAACGTGACGGTGATCGACCAAGATGGCAACCTGATTTCCCAGCTCAAGAGCAAGCTCATCGAAGCCGGCCTGGACCCCACACAAATCAAGTATGTTCAGGAAGTCGAGGCCAGCATTATCAAGCGCATCGACGACATTCTTTCCCCCGTGGTCGGCCCCGGCAATTCACGGGTGCAGGCAGCCGCCGACATTGACTTCTCCCAGACCGAGCAGACGGCCGAGAGCTACCGCCCCAACACCACCCCGCCCGACATCAGCATCCGTAGCCAGCAAAGTTCCGAGACCGCCAGCGTCAACCCGCCGGCCCAGGGCGTGCCCGGGGCCCTGACCAACCAGCCACCCGTCCCGGCTACCGCCCCGCTCACCAGCCCGGCAGTTCCCGGCCAGCAGGCCCAGGCTGGCGCCACCCCGGGCCAACAACTGCCGGGGCAGATCAACGCCGCCGGGGTCCAGGCCCCCATCGTTTCGGCCGGCCAGCCCATCAATACGCGCAAGGATTCCACCATCAACTACGAGGTGGATAAGACCATCAAGTACGTGAAGCAGTCGGTGGGCACCATCAAACGCCTCTCCGTGGCGGTGGTGGTCAATAACCGCAAGGATGTGGACAAGGCGGGCAAGCCGGTCAACCGCGCCCTGACCGAAGCCGAACTGAAGCAGATCAATGACCTGGCCCGGGAAGCCATGGGCTACTCCAAGGAACGCGGCGACACCCTGTCCGTCGCCAATGCCACCTTCAACCTGGGCGAGAAGGCCGACAACGAGCTACCGCTCTGGAAGCAACCGGAAACCATTGCCTTCGGCAAGGATCTACTGAAGTATCTCCTCATCGGTGCCATCGTCGCCTACATCCTGCTGGCCGTGGTACGCCCCATCCTGCGCACCATGTTCCCGCCCCCGCCGCCTCCGGTGGAAGAAGAGGAAGGCGAGGAAGGCGAAGAAGGCGTTCAGGTGGATCTCACCGCCATGGGTGGCGATGCCATCCTGGCAACCTACGAAGGCAAATTGCACAAGGCCCGGGAAATTGCCCATGCTGATCCCAAGGCCGTAGCCAACATCATCAAGGATTGGATGGGCGCCAATGTCGGCTAGTGAAGATGGTCTGGAAAAGGCCGCCATACTCCTGATTGCCCTGGGCGAGGAAAACGCCGCCTCGGTGTTGCAGCAACTGGGCCCCCGCGAGGTGCAGAAGCTAGGCCACGCCATGGCCACCCTGCGTACCGTGCCCCGGGCCCGGGTCGAGTCGGTGCTGGAGGAGTTCCACACCGTCCACCACGAGCACGCCGCCGTGCACGTGGATACGGATGCTTACATCCGCAACGTGCTGACCAAGGCCCTGGGGGACGACAAGGCCTCCAACCTCATTTCCCGCATCCTCCAGGGAGGCGAGACTTCCGGCATCGAGGGGCTGAAGTGGATGGACGCCAGCACCGTGGCCGACCTGATCAAGAACGAGCACCCACAGATCATCGCCACCATCCTGGTCCATCTGGAACACGACCATTCCAGCGAAATCCTCAGCCTCTTCCCGGAGCGCCTGCGCAACGATGTCATCCTGCGCGTCGCCACCCTGGAAGGGGTGCAGCCGGCAGCCCTGAAGGAACTGAACGACGTCATGTTGCGTCTGCTCTCCGGCTCCACCAACATCAAGAAGTCCGCCATGGGCGGGGTGCGCACCGTGGCCGAGATCCTCAACTTCATGGGTTCGGCCAACGAGACCTCGGTCATCGATTCGGTACGGGAGTACGATCCGGATCTGGCCCAGAAGATTCTGGACGAGATGTTCGTCTTCGAGAACCTGCTGGATCTGGACGATCGCAGCATCCAGCTGCTGCTGCGGGAAATTCAGTCCGACTCCCTCATCCTGGCCATGAAGGGCGCCTCGGAAAACCTGCGGGAAAAAATCTTCAAGAACATGTCCCAGCGGGCTGCGGAAATGCTGCGGGAAGACCTGGAGGCCAAAGGGCCAGTTCGGGTTTCCGAAGTGGAGACCGAACAGAAGGAAATCCTCAAGATCGTTCGCCGCCTGGCCGACGAGGGCCAGATCGTCCTCGGCGGCAAGGGTGGCGAGGAAATGATCTAGGCCAGGAAGACGATTTAAACGGCCATGGACAGTTACATCCCCAAGGAAAAGCTCACCGCCTACCAGCGCTGGGAGTTGGCGGCCTTCGACGAGGCCGCCGCCGCGCCGGTGGAAGCTCCCCCGCCACCGGAACCACCACCCGTGGAACTGCCGCCGGAACCGGAACCCATCCCGGTAGAGCCCGAGGAAGTGATTCCCCTGCCCACGGCAGAAGACATCGAGCGCATCCACACCGAAGCCCATGCTGCCGGCTATGCCGCCGGCTACGAGGAGGGTTCGGCCCAGGCGCGCAACGAAGTGGAGCGACTGACCCAGGTCATGGGTAGCCTGGAAAGCGCGATGCAGGGGCTGAACCAGGAAGTGGCCGACCAGCTGCTGGCTTTGGGGCTGGAAATCGCCCACCAGGTCACCCGCACCAGCCTCAAGATCAAGCCGGAACTGTTGCTGCCCCTAGTCCGGGAGGCCCTGGCGGCTCTCCCCGTATCCCAGGGCCACCCCAGCCTGTTCCTGCACCCGGAGGACGCAGCCCTGGTGCGCAATCGCATGGGCGACCTGATCACCCACGGCGGCTGGCGCGTGTTGGAGGATAGCGAAATGGAGCGCGGCGGTTGTCGCATCCAGGCAGGAGCCAGCGATGTGGATGCCACCGTGGCTACCCGCTGGAAGCGTGTATTGGCCGCGATCGGCACCCAGCACGACTGGCTTGAACCGTAAGGCCTACGGCCTCGCCCCCCATGGCCTCCTCCCCGACCGATTCCCTCGCGCTCTGGCGGCAGTTTCTCGAAAACTGCACCGAGGCTGCGGGCAACGCCACCCCCCTGCTCTCCAGCGGCCATCTGACACGCATCAACGGCCTGGTCATGGAGGCCTCCGGCCTCAAGCTCCCCCTGGGCAGCTCCTGCCGCGTCGCCCCGGCGGGCGGGGCCCCGGTGGAAGCCGAGGTGGTGGGATTCAATGGCGAACGGCTCTACCTCATGCCCTCGGACGATGTTTACGGACTATCCCCCGGGGCCCTGGTTACCGCCCTGGACATGCCCTCCCCGCCCCCCCTGGTGGGCAAGCCCCGCTCCTTCCGCCGCCGTTCGGCGGACCGGGCCAAACTGGTTCCGGTCGGCATGGGCCTGCTGGGCCGGGTGGTGGATGGGGCCGGACGCCCCCTGGACAACCATGGCCCCCTCCATGCCGAGGCCCTGCGCCCCTTGCATAGCCGGCCGGTGAACCCCATGTCCCGCGCTCCCATCAACCGCACCCTGGACGTGGGCGTGCGGGCCATCAACAGCCTGCTCACCGTTGGCCAGGGCCAGCGGATGGGCCTGTTCGCCGGCTCGGGGGTCGGCAAGTCGGTCCTGCTGGGCATGATGGCCCGTTACACTGAAGCCGAAATCATCGTCGTCGGCCTGATCGGCGAACGGGGCCGGGAAGTGAAGGAATTCATCGAGCAGATCCTGGCCGAAGAAGGACTGCGCCGCTCCGTAGTCGTGGCGGCCCCGGCTGACACCAGCCCGCTCATGCGCCTCCAGGGGGCCGCCTACGCCACCACCATCGCCGAGTATTTCCGCGACCAGGGCAAGCAGGTACTGCTGATCATGGACTCCCTCACCCGCTACGCCATGGCCCAGCGGGAAATCGCCCTGGCCATCGGCGAGCCGCCGGTGACCCGGGGCTATCCGCCGTCGGTGTTCGCCCGGCTGCCCCAGCTGGTGGAACGGGCCGGCAACGGGCCAGAGGGTGGTGGCTCCATCACCGCCTTCTATACCGTGCTGGCCGAAGGGGACGACCAGCAGGACCCCATCGCCGATTCGGCCCGGGCCATCCTCGACGGCCACATCGTGCTTTCCCGAACCCTGGCTGACGCCGGGCACTATCCGGCCATCGATATCGAGCAGTCCATCAGCCGGGCCATGGTTAATCTGATCCAGCCCCAGCAGTTCGACCTGGTGCGGCGCTTCAAGCAACTCTATTCGCGCTACCAACGCTCCCGGGACCTCATTGCCGTGGGCGCCTATGTGAGCGGCTCCGACCCCATGCTGGACCAGGCCATACAACTTCACCCGCTGCTGGAGAGATTCCTGCAGCAGGATCTGTCGGAACGTTCGGACTACGAACTGAGCCTTTCCTACCTGCAACAGATCTTTCCGACCGCAGCTTGACCCATCCTTCCACTAAAATGGGGACTCCTCCCAGGACATTCCCATGACCAAGCCCTTTTCCCTGCAACCCCTGCTCGAACTGGTGCAAAACCGGGCCGACGAGGCGACCAAGGAACTAGGCCGGCGCATCGCGGCGGAGAAGGACACAAAGGCCAAGCTGGATCTTCTCATCCAGTACCGGGAAGAATACGCAGAGCGCTTCCGTCAAGCCTCCCAGCAGGGCCTTTCCCCATCCGAGTGGCGCAATTTCCAGGACTTCATCGGGCGCATCGACCAGGCCATCGCCCAACAGCGGGTGGTGGTCCTCACCTCGGAGCAGCATACTGCCCAGGGCCAGGCCGAATGGCTGACACAGCACCACAAGCTCAAAGCCATCGACACCCTGGCCCAGCGCCATCTGGCCGCCGAGCAGTATCGGGAAAACAAGCAGGAACAGAAGCAGCAGGACGAATTCTCCGCCCGCAAGGCCAGCCAGGACCTGCCGGACGCCAACTGAGCCGAACTTTGGCATGGAGCTTGCTCGTAGCGGACGAATCGTGTTTTCCGCGTGAGGACTTCCATGCCCAGCCCTGTCATTTCTGCCCCTGCCGCCGCTCCGGCTGCCAACCCCATCGTGGGAGCTATGGCCGCTGCTGGCGGCAACGCTGGCACCTCGGCCGCAGCCAGCGGCGACGGAATCACCCTGATCGGCGGCGATTTTGCCTCCCTGCTGCTGAGCCAAATAGCGCCCCTCACCGACACGGCGCCGGCCCTGCCTGCCGGCACCACCAAGGACGACAGCGCCAAAGACGACAGCACCGGCAACAATGATTTTTCGGCATTGTTTGCCGCCCTCGGCATTCCCCAGACCCCGGTGCCGGTCCAGTCATCCCAGCCCCCGGTCAAGGACAAGCCGGAGACTGTCTCGACCGGTGAGCAGAAGCCCCTGGATGCCCTGTCCCGCTCCGGCACCGCACTCCAGGAAGCCCTCCAGGCAAAAGAAAATACCGCGCCCAATGCCGGCACCAACACTGGCGGGGAAAGTCTGGATCAGGGCCAGGATGACAAGGCGGCAAATATTGCCACCTTCGACAAAGCCCTGACCAAGGCCGAAGTAACCCTGGACAGCAGCCAGTCCACGGCCCCCGAGGCCCCCCAGGGAGCCCACGCCATCCATGCCATGACCCACACCAACACCACGGTAGCCACCACCAAGGCCGAGATTCAAGTGCAAACCCCGGTGCGGGATGCCAACTGGGGCAACGAAGTGGGCCAGAAAATCGTCTGGATGGCCAACCAGGACAAACAAACCGCCCAGTTAACCCTCAACCCGCCCCAATTAGGGCCGTTGGAAGTATCGCTGAAGATCAACGGCGACCAGGCCACCGCCGTCTTCGTCTCGGCCCATGCGGAGGTTCGGGAAGCCATTGAAGCGGCCCTGCCGCGCCTGCGGGAAATGATGGGCGCCGCCGGACTGGAACTGGGGCAGGCCAACGTCAGCAGCCAGTCTTTCCAGCAACAAAGCGAACAGGCCCGGCAACAGCAGGCGGGCTCGTCCCGTGGCGGGGCGGAGGGCGGTATACTGGGCGCCGCAGGCGAATCAGCCGGCACCGTGCGGGAAATCAGCCGCAGTGGCAATGGTCTGGTGGACACTTTCGCCTAGACCGGTGTGCCGGTAGAAATACGAGTCCGCCGAAAGCGCTGACGTAGCATTGGCAAAATAAACAATTCGGGAGTCCAAGATGGCGAAAGCCGAGGCAAAAACGGCAGGGGATGGCGAACAGGCCCCAAAGAAGAAGGGCAAGCTGCTGATTATCGTTCTGGCCCTGGTCATCCTGCTCGTGGCGGGCGGCGGTGCGGCGTTCTTCATGCTCAAATCCAGCCATGGCGACGAAGACGAGGAAGCCGCCACGGAAACGGCCGCCCCGAAGAAAAAGGGCGGCAAGGATGAAGTGCCCGTTTATGTCTCCCTGGAAACCTTCACCGTCAATCTGGTGCCTGAACAGGGAGACCAGTATCTGCAGGTCGCCGTTTCGGTGGAGCTGACCGACGCCCATGCCGGGGAAAAGATGAAGCTGCACATGCCCAAGCTGCGCAACCGCGTCATGCTCCTGCTGTCCAGCAAGAAGGCCTCCGAACTGGCCCCCAAGGAGGGTAAGGAAGCCCTGGCCGCCGAGATGCGCGCCCAGATGAATGAAGTCCTGGATCCGGGCAGCAAGAACGGCCCGGTCAAGGAAGTGCTGTTCACCTCCTTCATTATTCAGTAAGACCAAGAGACGATGTCCCAGGATTTCCTATCCCAGGAAGAGGTCGATGCCCTGCTCAAGGGCGTGACCGGCGAGAGCGACGAGCCCGAGGCCCAGGAAGAGGCCGGGGCCGGCGTTCGCGCCTACAACCTGGGAACCCAGGAACGCATCGTGCGTGGGCGCATGCCCACCATGGAGTTGATCAACGAGCGTTTTGCCCGTTACCTGCGCATCGGCCTCTTCAACTACATGCACCGCAACGCCGAGATTTCGGTGGGGCCAATCAAGGTGCAGAAGTACAGCGAGTTCATCCGTAACCTGGTGGTGCCCACCAACCTCAACCTGGTAACGGTCAAGCCTCTGCGCGGCACGGCCCTGGTGATCTTCGATCCCAACCTGGTGTTTCTGGTGGTGGATAATATGTTCGGCGGCGACGGCCGCTTCCACACCCGGGTGGAAGGGCGGGACTTCACCGCCACCGAACAGCGCATCATCCAGGGTATGCTCAACGTTGTTTTCAGCGAATACGAGCGCTCCTGGAAGCCGGTACACGAACTGAAGTTCGAATACATCCGTTCGGAGATGAACTCCCAGTTCGCCAACATCGCCACCCCTTCCGAAATCGTCATTTCCACCTCGTTCACCCTGGAATTCGGCGGTGCCACCGCCGACATGCATATCTGCATGCCCTATTCGATGGTGGAACCGATCCGGGACCTGCTCTACAGCACCATGCAGAGCGACCAGCTATCCACCGACAAACGCTGGGTCGGCACCCTGCGGCGCCAACTGCAGACAGCCGAGGTGGAACTGGTCGCCAATCTGGCCCATGCCACCATTTCCCTGCGCCAGGTACTGAAAATGAAGCCGGGCGACGTCATTCCGGTGAGCATCCCCGAGACCCTGATGGCGCAGGTGGATGGCGTGGCGATCATGGAATGCCGTTACGGCCAACAAAGCAACCAGTACGCCCTCAGGGTGGAACGTTTCATCGCCGCCGAAGATTCCGAGGCGGCCCAGGGAGAACCCCATGCCTGACGATATCGCCGAAAACACAGACAATCCCCTGCAGGACGCCGCCGACGCCATCAGCGAAGACGATTGGGCCGCGGCCATGGCCGAGCAGGCCGAGGTGGAAGCCGCCGCACCGGCTGCCGCCCCCGCCGCCCAACCGGCCGACATTTTCCATTCATTCGGGGGCAGCGACAGCCAGAGCGGCATGATGCGCGAACTGGACATGATCCTGGACATCCCGGTGCAACTGACCGTGGAACTGGGGCGGACCAAGATCACCATCAAAAACCTGCTGCAGCTGGCCCACGGCTCGGTGGTGGAGCTCGATGCCTTGGCCGGGGAACCCATGGACGTACTGGTCAACGGCACTCTCATCGCCCAGGGCGAAGTGGTCGTGGTGAATGACAAGTTCGGCATCCGCCTGACCGATATCATCACCCCCTCGGAACGCATGCGTAAGCTGGGACGCTAGCCCCTCGCCCCGCAAACGCTCACCCCAACCACTCACCGCCGCCTACACCAGACGGCGGTTTTTTATTTACGCTGCTTGGATTAAGATACGGCACCCTTTTGCCACCACCGGGCCTTGCCGTGCGTCTTGCCCTATCCCCCTGCCTCTCCCACCCATCTCGCACGCTCCTCGCTGCGATCGGCGCCCCCCTCCTGCTGCTGAGTTCATCCCTGGCCCGGGCCGACCAGGCAGCCCCAGCTCCCGGCATCTCCACCGGCAGCATGATCCAGGGTTTTCTCGGCCTGCTGGTCATTCTCGCCCTCCTGGCCCTGGCCGCCTACCTGATGCGGCGCCTGAACGGTGGGCGTCCCTTTGGCGGCGGTCCCCTCAAACTGATCGGTGGCATTGCCGTCGGCAGCCGGGAACGCATCATCGTTGTGGAAGTGGCCGACACCTGGGTGGTGGTGGGTATCGCCCCGGGCCAGATGCGCACCCTGCACACCCTGCCCAAGGGCGAATTGCCGGCCGGTGCCGGCCCGGGCATGACGCCCCCCTTCAGCCACTGGCTGCAACAAATGATGACGCGTAAAAATGAACGTTGTTCGTAGGCGGTACCTGCTTCTTCCCTTGCTGCTCCCCCTGTTCGCCCCGGCCGCCGCCCTGGCCCAGGTCGGCGGACTGCTGGCCTTCACCAGCACGCCAGGCCCGGGCGGTAGCCAGACCTACAGCCTGTCGATCCAGACCCTGCTCACCCTCACCGCGCTGACCTTCATCCCGGCGGCGCTGCTGATGATGACGGCCTTTACCCGCATCATCATCGTGCTATCCATGCTGCGCCACGCCATGGGCCTACAGACCACGCCGCCGAACCAGGTGATCCTGGGCCTGGCCCTGTTCCTCACTTTCTTCGTCATGTCCCCGGTGGCGGACAAGATTTACACCGACGCCTACCTTCCCCTTTCGGAAAGCAAGATCACCTTCCAGCAGGCCCTGGACCGGGCTGAGCAGCCCCTGCGGGGCTTCATGCTGAAACAGACCCGGGAGGCCGACATCGCCCTCTTCGCCCGCTTTGCCAACGTGGACAAGATCGAGAGTCCGGACAAGGTCCCCCTGCGCATCCTGGTGCCGGCCTTCGTCACCTCGGAGCTGAAAACCGCCTTCCAGATCGGTTTCATCATTTTCATCCCCTTCCTCATCATCGACATGGTGGTCGCCAGTACCCTGATGTCCATGGGCATGATGATGATGTCGCCGGTGATGGTGGCCATGCCCTTCAAGATGATGCTGTTCGTGATGGTGGATGGCTGGCATCTGGTCATGGGGTCCCTAGTACAGAGTTTCGCTACATGAGTCCGGAAACCGTCATGAACATCGGCCGCCAGGCCGTGGAAATCACCATCCTGGTGTCAGCCCCGGTGCTGCTGGTGTCTCTTGTTGTGGGCCTGCTGATCAGCATCTTTCAGGCTGCCACCTCGCTCAACGAAACGACCCTGTCTTTCGTGCCCAAGCTCATCGCCATGTTCCTGACGCTGATCGTTGCCGGGCCATGGATGCTGCAGATGATGACCGACTACATCCAGCGTCTCTTTTCCAGCATCCCGAGCCTGATCGGATGATCAGCTTCACCTCGGCCCAGATCAATGTCTGGATCGCTGCCTTTGTCTTTCCCCTGGTGCGCATCCTGGCTTTCGTCGCCGCCGCGCCAGTGTTCAACAACGCTGCGGTGCCCCGCCGTATCCGCCTGGTCATCGGTCTGGTCCTGACCTTCGCCATCGCCCCCACCGTGACCAGCCTGCCCCAGGTCGAACCCAACTCCGGGGTCGGGTTGGCAATCCTGGCCCAGCAGATGGTCATCGGCCTCTCCCTGGCCTTCGTCATGCGCCTGATTTTCGCCGGCGTCAGCCTAGCCGGGGAATTGATGAGCTTTCAGATGGGCCTGGGCTTTGCCACCATGTACGACCCCTTGAGCACCTCCCAGACTGGCGTGGTGGCAGAAATGGTGACCCTCTGCGCCACCATGGTCTTCCTGGCCCTGAACGGGCATCTGCTGATGATCGCCACCCTGGCGGAGAGCTTCCGGGCCATCCCCCTGGTCAGCCCGTCGGTCAATGCCGGGGTATGGCTGAACATGGCGGAACTGGGGGGACAGGTTTTCGCCATCGGACTGTTGCTTTCCCTGCCGGTGCTGATTGCCCTGCTGATCACCAACCTGGCCCTGGCCATCCTGTCCCGTGCCGCGCCCCAGCTGAACCTGATGGCCATCGGCTTTCCCATCACCCTCACCGTAGGCCTTGGCCTCCTGGGTCTAACCCTGCCCTACATGGTGCCGCCCCTGACCCGCATCTTCGATGACGGAATCCGGCTGATGCTGGCGGTTTTTCTACCGGTCACCCGCTAAATCGTCGGCTCAGCGCGGTGCAGCCTTCACCAGTTGCACCAGTCCCTGGGCAAAACGCTGGGCAACGGGGGTGGAAGATTCAATACCTTCGGTGTAATCGACGATGCGGTAGGAGGCAAAACCGTTCTCACGCCGAAGCTGCTCGGCCCGACGCTTGATCAGCAGCATGGATTCGCCGCTGCCGCCGGTATGGAAGCGCTTGAGCTTCATGTCGATCACGTACACATCCTCGGCCACCTTGGCTTCGGTGATGTCCCAGTTCGGCGCCAGGGGTTCGTAAACGGCATTGATCAGCCAAAGGCCGGCCCCGACGACGACGAGTTGTTCCAGGGAGTAGGAAATCTTCGGCGTCAGCTGGAAGGTGGCAGGCGGCACCACCGGCCCGTTGGTCGGGTAGGTCTTCGGGCTGCTGCCACACCCTGCCATCAAAGCCAGGGCCAGCAGCACCGGCGCGCCGCGCACCAAACCCATCATATGAGGTTGAACAGGCTAAGCGCAGTAACGCTCTTGAAGGACTTCTGGGCCGCTTCCAGTTGCACCTGCTGCTTGCTCAGATCCGACATGGCCGAAGCGTAATCCAGGTCGCGCAGATTGGAGATGGTCTCGGAGTACTGGATATCGATGTCGCCGCTGGAGCTGGTGAGGGCATCCAGTTCGCTCAGTTTGGCGCCAACCGTGGAGCGGACGCGGACCACGTTGTCCTTGGCCGCATAGAGATTATCCAGAGCGGTGCTGATGGCTCCCGGCAACGCTGCCGCCGCGGCCGCATTATTGGCCACCGGGGTATTCAAGGTATTGATCAGGTTTTGCATGGTATCGAACATGCTCTGATTCGATACGTTGCCGTTACGGTCCCGCACCCGCATGAACACATCCACCCCGGATTCGGTGACCCCCATATTGCGCGAGGCATCCACCTGCAGTTGGCGAACGCCCTGGTCACCGTTGAACTGTACGGTAGGGTTGGTATTGTTGTAGGGGCCGGCGTTGGCCGTCACCGAAAAAGGACGTACCGTGGCCTGATAGCCGGAGAACAGGTATTGCCCGTTGTTGTCCTGGCTGTTGGCAATGGAAACCAGCTGATCCATGCGAACCTGGAGATCCTTGGCGATCGCGCCCCGGTCCTGGTCATTGAGGGTGGTGTTGCCGGCCTGGATCGTCCGATCCAGCACTTCCTGCAAAAGGTCGGCGGTGCTGGTCAGCTGGGTCTCGACCGTCTTCAGGCTGTCCTTCGCCGCCCCCTGGTTTTCCATGTAGCGGGTATTGACCTGTTGGGCCTGGGTATTGACCAGAACCTGGGCGGCCGCCACCGGATCATCTTCCGGTGTCACCACCCGCCGTCCGGTGGAAATCTGGTTGTAGGTCTTGAGCTGTTTCGCCTGGTTATTCAGAATCCCCAGGGTGCCCGAGTCATAGATCAGGTTGGTACTGACGCGCATAATCGCTGCTCCTTATGTCCATCAAAGCATTAGCTGTGGATGGAAAGGATGGTGTCAAACAGTTGGGAGCCTATGGTGAGCATCTTCGCCGATGCCTGGTAGGCTTGCTGGTACTTGAGCAGATTGGCGGCCTCTTCATCCAGATTCACCCCGGACTGGGCTTCCCGGGCTGCAGTGGATTGGTCGACCAGGGCTTGCTGGGCATCCCGGGTTACCTGGGCTTCCCGGGTCTTGTTGCCGATATTGCCGACCAGCCGGGCATAGCCGGCCTGGAAGCTGGCGGCACCGCCATCCACCGTTCCCTGGGTCTGGAGCTGGCCGAGCAGGTTGGCATTGCGACCATCGGCCACGCCGTTGGTATTGGGCGCCAGGGTGAAGGTATCGCCGTTCTGGGGCGTACCGCTGATCTGAAAGGTAAAGCCATTGATCACATACTGGGTCGAAGGCGGCGTATAAGGTCCGCTACCTGCAGCCGTAGTGGTTCCTGAACCCGTCGTCGCCGTCACCGACCCTACGCCGGGGCCGGAGAAGGTCAGCACGCCGGCGTTATAGGTCATGGTGATGGTGCCGGTCGGGGCGGTGTAGCCCACGGTCACGTTCCCCGGGGAAATGGTCGCAGTCCCGATATTGGTGGCGCCGGCGGCAGTACGTACCGGCTGACCGGCGGCAAAAAGCCGGGAATCGGAAATCACGGCCGGGTTCACCGACAGGTTGCGAGCGGCTTCCCGGGTCGGCTGCACCAGGAAGGAATCACCGGCGGCCATAGCACCGCCCAGGGTGAAGGAAAAACCCTCGCTCGCCGCTACGGTGGCAGACAGAGTCGTGGCGCTGGCGTTGATCCACTGCTTGTTGTCGGACAGGCGGGTAACCGTGTAGTTGGTACCGTCAAAACCCACCCGGTAATCGCTGGTCGTCAGATTGGTAGTAAAGTTGGCGGTGGACATGTCCAGGGTCACGCCAGCACCGGCAGGCTTTGGAGCCGACACATTCTGTATCACAGTATTCAGGGCATTAGCCCCGGAGGCGCTCCACTGATTGCCACTAGACTTCTCCGTTGCCGTGTAGGTATTCGTAGAGGAGTTATAGCTCAGGGAGAAGGCGCCGCCGTTGACCGACATGGGCGGGGGGCTGACAAAACTGGCGGACAGGGTTCCCGTCCCCGTATTGAGTTGATTGGCCCAGGACTTGGGCTGAGCCATGGTGAAAAAGTTGGAAATGAAGTTGGGAGAGCCGGCAATATTGCCGAGCATGTCCTGCCCCAAGGCGTGCTGGGCATTGAAAGTCAGCGCCACCGAAGCGGCCACTTGGCCCAGGGAATTGGCGGCCGTATCCAGCGCCTGACTGCGGAAGGTCAGCAGCCCACCCAGGTTACCACCGGTCAGCAGGTTCTCGGGCAGTTCCTGCACACTGGTAGCCGTTGTCAGCCCCACCGCCATGCGCTGGGGATCGGCCACGGAGGGCTGCACCTGCAGGGAATTGGCGCGGGTGCCCACCACCAATTGCTGGCCGGTGCCGACAAAAACGCTCAGGCTGCCATCGCTTTCGGAGACGGTGCTCACCCGGACTTCCTTGTTCAAGTCCGCAATCAGCTGATCCCGCTGGTCCAGCAGGTCATTGGCCGGCTGGTTGACCGCTGCCTGGGCCGCGATAATGCGCTGGTTCAGGTCGGCGATTTGCGTGGCGTAGGAATTGATGGCAGAAACCGTGCTTTGCAACTGGCTATTGACTCCGTCGTACATGGCCGAGAGACGGGAATCCAGGTTCTGGAGGCGGGAGGCAAAGGTCTGGGCGCTGGAGACCAGGGAGTCCCGGGCCGGAATCTGAGACGGATTGGCTGCAACCGTCTGCACCCCCTTGAACAGGTCCTGCAGCGTGGGAGACAAGCCGGCCTGATCGTCGGCCAGCATGTTGTCGATCTGCTTGATCTGATCGTAGTACTTCGACAGTTCGCTGGCGTTGGCCTGGGACTGGTTGATCTGGTTGGTGATGACCGAGTTGTAGATTCGGGAAACCGTATCCACCCGGGTTCCCTGGCCGAGGAAACCGGCGCCGGTACCGACGGGAACGTTGCTGGACTGGCTGATGCGCTGGCGGTTGTATCCGGCCGTATTGACGTTGGCAATATTATGGCCGGTGGTCATCATGCCCATCTGAGCGGCATTGATGCCCGTGATACCGATACCGAAAAGTCCCGTAGACATGGCTTACCTCGATTCCTGCCGCTATTAACGGCAAACTACTGCAAAGGTTGAGGCAGGTCAGCCCTTCAGGGCCTGGCGCAAGGTATTGCCGTTGATGATACGGGACAGCTTGTCCGCATACATCGGGTCGGTGGCATAACCTGCCTGTTGCAGAGATCGAGCAAACTCTGTGCCATCTTGCTGGCCTACCACCCCCGAGAACCGGGGCCGTTGCAGCAGACTGGCGTAGTCGCGGAAGGCCTCGGCATAGGAGCCATAGGCACGGAATTTTTCCTTGGTCGTCTGGGCGGTGCCGCCCACATACTCCGTGGTGGTGGCATCCACGGTGGCCCCGTTCCAGTTCTTGCCAGCCTTGACGCCGAACAGGTTGTGACTGGAACTGCCGTCGGCACGGCGGATCTCGGACTTGCCCCAGCCCGTTTCCAGGGCGGCATGGGCGACCAGGAACTGGGCGGGAACGCCGGTCGCCTGGGAGGCCTCGACCGCGTGAGGCCAGACCCGATTGACGAAATCCCGGGCATTGGGGTTGGTAACAGTTCCGCCGCCCTCCCCACTGCTGGCGGCGATCTCTGCCGGTGTCTGGGTACTGACCACTGGCACGGCAGGATTTGCCGCATTGCTGTTTCTTGCCGCCCGACGCATATTCAGCATCTGCCCCACAGCTTCGGGGGAAGACAAGGAAGCCCCTAGGGATGCCCCGGCGCTCGCCCCCGGCAGAGCTGCGGCAGCCCCATTGGAGGGCTCGGCCCCTGGCACGAAGCGCCCCAGCTGCTGTTCGATCAGCTTGGCAAAGCCCAACTGACCGGAGGAGGACAGCTTCTGGGCCAGCTGCTGATCCAGCATACTGGTGTACAGCCGGGTCTGGTCGCTATCCATCATGCCGTCCTGGGGCGTGGCTTCCCGCATGCTCTTCAACATCATGTTGAGGAACAGGGATTCGAACTGCTGAGCCACCTGCTTCAAGCCCTCCTTGGGACTCTGCTTGAGCTTAAGGCGCAGGTCTTCCGTCTGTCGTACATCGACAGCCAGGCGGTTGGTGGAAAAGTCGTCGGCTTTCATGGCAGGAGGATTCTAGGTGGCTTACGAGGCAAAGTCATCCGCCCAGCCCTTAGATGACTTCCAATTCGGCCCGCAGCGCCCCGGCAGCCTTCATGGCCTGGAGGATGGCCAGCAGATCCTGGGGGTTGGCTCCCAGGGCGTTAAGGGCCTTCACCACATCGGCAAGGTTGGCACTGGCCTTCACCGTCTGGAGGGAGCCAGCCTCCTGTTTGATCTGGATGTCGGACTGATTGGTCACGGTGGTCTGCCCCCCGGAAAAGGCATTGGGCTGGCTGACGTTGGCCTGGTTGCCCACCACCACATTCAGGTTGCCGTGGGCCACGGCGCAGGTATCCACGGTCACGGCCTGATTCATCACCACCGAGCCGGTACGGGCGTTGACGATCACCTTGGCCGGCAACTTCATGGGCTGCACATCCAGGTTCTCGATGCGGCCGAGGAAGGCCACCCGGGAATTGATGTCTTCCGGCGCCCGCACCTGGATCATGCGGCCATCCAGGGCCTGAGCCACCGGGCCATAGTCCCGGCTCATTTCCTTGTTGATGGCATCGACGATGCGCTTGGCCGTACCAAAGTCGCTGGTGTTGAGTTCGTAGGTGACATAGCCACCCTCGCCTACCGGCGTATTCACGGCCCGCTCCACGGTGGCACCGCCGGCAATGCGGCCAGCGGACAGATGGTTGATCTGGGCGCTGGAACCACCAGCGGAAGCGCCGGCACCACCCACCACCACGTTGCCCTGGGCCATGGCGTAGACGGCGCCATCGGCACCCTTGAGGGGGGTCATGACCAGGGTGCCGCCGCGCAGGCTCTTGGCGTTACCCATGGAAGAGACGGTGACATCGATCTGCTGCCCGGGCTTGGCAAAGGGCGGCAGCACCGCGGTCACCATGACCGCGGCGACGTTGCGCAATTGCAGAGAGGTACCCGGCGGCAGATTGACGCCAAGCTGGGAGAGCATGTTGATGATGCTCTGTACCGTAAAGGGCGTCTGGGTAGTCTGGTCGCCGCTGCCATCCAGGCCCACCACCAGGCCGTAGCCGATGAGCTGGTTGTTACGCACGCCCTGCATGCTGGTCAGATCCTTGATCCGCTCGGCGTGAGCCGGAGGTGCCAGAAGCGGCAACAGGCCCACGGCAATAATTGCCGTGAACCGAATGAATTTGCCGAATTGTGCTGCCATGGCCCTGCCTCCTGCGTTTTCTCCTAGAACGGCAGGAAGGTAAGGAAGAATCGTGCCAGCCAGCCCATGACCTGGGCTTCACTGATGTAACCGGTTGATTTGTATTCGATCCTGGCATCCGCCATCTGGGACGAATTGACCGTATTGGCGGCAGTGACGGTATAGGGATTGACCACCCCGGAGACCCGGATGAATTCCTGACCTTGCCCGATGGCCACCTGCTTCTCGCCGGAAATGAGCAGATTGCCGTTGGGCAGTACTTCGATAACGGTGGCGGTCATGGTGCCGGTAAACACGTTGCTACCGGTGCTGGCGCCCTTGCCCTCGAACTTGTTGGTGTCGCTGGCCTGGGCATTCAGGCCCTGCAAGCCTTGGCCTGGCAAGCCAGCCAGGGCGGTGACGGAGGCATTGATGGAGCCGGCCTTTTGCGCGTTGCTGCTGGAACTGGTGGAGGCCTGGGTGTTTTCGACGATATTCACCGTCAGGGTATCGCCAACGTACCGGGCCTTGCGGTCTTCGAACAGCGGGCGATTGTAGTTGGCCTGATAAATGGCACCGCCGGCGGCGGCATTTTCCGGCCGCACCTGGGGGCGGGCACTCATGGGTTGATGCACGTTGGTGGGCGGCACCGAGGCGCAGCCGGCCAGAGCCACGAGGGCGACCAGGGCACAGGCGATGGAGCGGATAGTCATGATAATTCTCTTGGCACGACGCCTTACATCTGGGTCAGGCGAGCCAACATCTGGTCCGAGGTGGAAATGACCTTGGAGTTCAGCTCATAGGCACGCTGGGTCTGGATCATGGTCACCAGTTCCTCCGCCACATTGACGTTGGAGGTTTCCACATAGTTCTGATTGAGGACGCCCAGACCGTTGGTTCCCGGGGTATTTGGCGTCGGCGTGCCGCTGGCGGCCGTTTCCTGGTACAGGTTTTCCCCCGTGCTCTGCAAACCGGCCGGGTTGATGAAGCTAACCAACTGGATGGAGCCGATCTGCACCGCATTCGGGCTTCCCGGCTGGGTCACGCTGACCGTGCCATCAGTACCGATGGTCACCGACAGGGCGTTCTGGGGAATGGTAATGCTGGGCTGGAGCGGATAGCCGCTGGCCGTCACCATCTGCCCCTGGTTGTCCTTGTGGAAGGAACCATCGCGGGTATAGGAGGTGCTGCCATCGGGCATGAGAATCTGGAAGAAGCCGGCCCCGTTGATAGCCACATCGAGGGCGTTGCCGGTCTGCTGCAGGTTGCCCTGGGTATGAATGCGCTCGGTGGACACCGGCTTCACCCCGGTACCGAGCTGCAAGCCAGCCGGAATCTGGGTCTGCTGGGAAGACTGGGCGCCGGGCTGGCGCAGGGTCTGGTAGAGCAGATCCTCGAAGACGGCCCGGGAGCGTTTGAAGCCGGTGGTACTGGTGTTCGCCAGGTTGTTGGCGATCACGTCCATCTGCATCTGCTGGGCGTCCATGCCCGTACGGGCAATCCAGAGGGAGCGGATCATGATTTTTTCCTAAAATTAGCTCGACAGAGTCAGCAACTGGCCAGCAGCGCGGGCATTGGCATCCGCGGTGGTCAGCATCTTCATTTGCATTTCAAACTGGCGGGCCAGGGAAATCATATTCACCATGGTATCCACCACATTGACGTTGCTGCCTTCCAGGGTTTCCGGGGCCAGACGCACATTGGCGTCCAGGGCGGCGGGTTGGCCGTTCTTTTGCCGGAACAGGCCATCTGCCCCCCGCTCCAGCTGGGCTTCGTCCGGATTCACCAGCTTGATGCGCCCCACCGTGTTCACCGTGTTTGGCACGCCAAAGGTGGGCACCACGGAAATGGTGCCGTCCGGCGCGATGGCAATGCGGGAATCCGGCGGAATGGTGATGGGGCCGCCCTCACCCACCACATTGAGGCCGGTCTTGGTCTGCAGTTGGCCGTTGGCGTTGACGTCCAGGCTACCGGCCCGGGTATAGGCCTCCTTGCCGTCCGGCGTTTGCACCGCGATCCACCCCTTGCCCTGCACCGCCACATCCAGGGCGCGGCCGGTAAAGGCCATGGGCCCTTGATCGAAGACATCCTTGACCGACGCATCGACGACGAAGGTCCGGGTCGGGAGCCCCTCCCCTTGCACCGGCACGGCCCGGAACTTGTGTTCCTGGGCGCGATAGCCGCTGCTCGAGGCATTCGCCAGATTGTGCGCCACGCCTGCCTGCTGCAGGAAGACGTGCTTGGCGCCGGTCATGGCGGTGTAGATTAGACGATCCACGGTAGCTCCCGGTTAATTTCCGCTCAATCCTTAGCGCAGATTGACGATGGTCTGCATGATCTGGTCTTGGGTCTTGATGGTCTGGGAATTCGCCTGGTAGTTACGCTGCTGGGTGATCATCTTCACCAGTTCCGCCGTCAGATCCACGTTGGATTCCTCGACCGCATTGGACTGAACCTGGCCCAGGCGTCCCGTTCCCGGAGCATCCACCGTAGGCTGACCGGAAACGGAGGTTTCGATCCACTGGTTGCCGCCGATGGATTGCAGGCCATTGGGGTTGTCGAAAGAAGCCAACACCATCTGGCCCACGTTGCGGGTCTGGCCATTGCTGTAACGTCCCTGGATCACCCCGTCGTTGCCGATATTGAGGCCGGACAGGTTGCCCGAGGTATAGCCATCCTGGACCAGGCGGTTGGTGGCGAAATCCGCGCCATACTGAGTGGTCCCGGCCAGATTCAGGTTGAAGGTCATGGGGGAAGTGGCCCCCCAGGACACCCGGCCCAGGTTGGTAGCGACCTGATTCAGGTCTATGGAAACCGGAATCTCCGGCAGCACACCGGTGGCTGCTGCCGGGTTGGGCGGCACGGCCGTGCCATTGATGGTGGATAGCTGGCCGGCCGTATCGAAGGTAATGGTCGTGGGGCTCGACAGGCTGGGGGTATCGCCAGCGCCATCCATCCGGGTGCCATCCACGTTGGTATACATATTCCATTGCCCCGTCGTTGCCGTCTTGACGAAATACATCGTCAGGGTATGGGCATTGCCCAGGGAGTCGTAGATGGACATGGCGGTGGAGTAGTTGTAACTGGCCGGATCGATATTCGGCACGCCACCGGTGGCACTCACGGAGAAAGTCTTGGAAGTGGAACGGGAATCCAGGTTCACGCTGGCCTGGGCCCCCGCATAGGCACCGCCGGTGCTCTTGCCAGTCGCCACCGGCGACAGCTTCAACAAGCTGGGGGTCAGTTGCAGATCCTGAGGCGTCTGCTTGCGAATGGTTCCATCCTGGCCCGCCGGATAGCCCGTCAGATGCAGGTTCTGGTCATTGATGATGTAGCCATTCTTGTCCAGATGGAACTGGCCGTTGCGGCTATAGCTGATGGCGCCGTTATTACTCAGGCGGAAGAAACCGTTGCCGTTAATGGCCACATCCAGGGTGTTGTTGGTGGTGGACACGTTACCCTGGGTAAATTGCTGCACGATGGCCGCCAGGTTGGTACCAATACCGATCTGGTTGCCACCGCCGCCGGAGATGGATGCCGCGTACACGTCGGCAAAGTGGGCGTCCGCCTGCTTGAAACCCACCGTGCTGGAGTTGGCCACGTTGTTGCCGATGACGTCCAGCGCCTGGGAGGAGGTATTCAGGCCGCTCAAGCCTTGTTGGAATGCCATGATGTTCTCCTGGTCTTACAGAATTTGGCGCACGTCGGAATAATTCACGAGGGCGCCGGTACCCACATCGAGTTTGAATCCACTCGTCCCAGGAACCACAGCAGAAACCGTGCCAACCTGCAGCGGGCTAGACACCACCTTGCTGGTCCCCTGGGTGGCCTCCACGGTCACCGTATAGGTACCGTCGGCGGCGGTCGCACCGGAATCGGTCTTGCCGTCCCAGGCATAGAGGTGGCTGCCGGCCTTGGCCGCGCCCATATTCACCGTATTCACCACCAATCCGTTGGCATCCTTGATGGTCAGCTTGACGGCATCCGCATCGCCCTGCAGCTCGAAACCACCAACCGCCTGGCCATTGCTCAGGCCAATGTTGCCGCCAGGCACCAGGACATTCTTGCCGATCATTGCCGCCGCCTGCATGGACTGGTTGGAATCCGAGGTGCTGAGCAGCTTTTCCAGGGTTGTGTTGAGCTTTTCGATGCCGCTCACCGTGCTGATCTGGGCCAACTGGCTGGTCATCTCGGCACTCTGCATCGGGTTGAGCGGGTCCTGGTTCTTGAGTTGGGTCACCAGCATGGTCATGAACTGGTTCTGCATGTCCGTCGTGCTGGAGGCGGTCTTTGCCGCGGAAGTGCCGTTAAGGCTGGCGTAGATATCCGCCGCCGAGGTGGAGTTGCTGACCGTCGTTGCCATGGTTATCTCCTAAAATCGTTACTGACCCATGGCCAGCGTGCGCTGGAGCAGGGTCTTGGCCGTATTCATCACGTCCGCGTTGCTTTGGTAAGAACGGGACGCCGAAATCATGTTCACCATCTCTTCCACCACATCCACGTTGGGCATGGACACGTAACCTTCTGTATTGGCAGCCGGATTACGGGGGTCGTAGATCACGCGGGGCGGAGCGGCACTTTCCACCACCTGCTGCACCCGCACGCCTTGAGCCGAATCGCTGCCATTGATGGGAGTGGCCTCAAACACCACCTGCTTGGCGCGGTAGGGTTTGCCGTCGGCGCTGACGACGCTGTCGGCGTTGGCCAGGTTGGAAGCCACCGCGTTCAGGCGCACGGACTGGGCCGAAAGGGCGCTTCCGGCCACATGGAACATGTTGAAGATGCTCATGGTTCAGTGCTCCCGCCGCTTACGCCGACTGGCCCTGGATGGCCGACAGCATGGTTTTGAACTGGCCGCTGATGAAATTCAGGCTGGCTTCGTACTGGATGGCGTTTTCTGCGAATTTCGAGCGTTCCACATCCATATTGACCGTGTTGCCATCGGCGCTAGGCTGCAATTCCTTTTCATAGAGCAAGGGAGCCGGACCGGTGCTGCCGGTGCCTACCAGATGCCGGGAAGAGGTAGTCGCCAGGGACAGGGACGGCTCGCTCTTCCCTGCCAGGGCCTTTTGCAGGGCGGAATTGAAGTCGATATCCCGAGCCTTGTAGTTGGGGGTATCCGCATTGGCGATATTGGCCGCCAGGACCTCCTGCCGGTAGGAGCGCAAGCCCAGGGCCTGGCGGTGAAAATTAATGGTTTGATCGAGCTTGCTGACCATGGCGGCCACCCTTCGTATATCGGTTGCCCCAAGCAATGCAGAATTCGTGCCACAGCCAATGGAGCCTGGCTTTTCCGCAATACCGGTGGAGCTCCCCAACCTGCGCTGAAATCGGTCGGCAACATTTGCCGCCTTACCCTTCGGATGGTTTCCGGGTGGCTTTCAGATTGTGACCAGGATTTCCCCCGGGCCACAGCTCAGGCACAATAGCTTGATGAAAGCACTTCTCCGACCCGCCCTGCGTCTCTTCCTGGCCCTGCTCTTGCCTCTTGTCCTCGTCGGCAACGTGGCCAGCGCCCAACAGGATGTCGTCACCAATGCTGTGGATCAGCTGCTGCGTACCCAAACCCGTGGGCTGCCAGGACGAGTGAATTACACCATCGGTCAGCTGGACCCGCGAACCCAGCTAACCCCCTGCCCGGCGGTGGAAGCTTTCCTCCCCCCTGGTAACCGCCTGTGGGGACGCATTTCTGTCGGAGTACGCTGCCTGGCCGAGGGCGGCTGGACGGTTTACGTTCCGGTCCAGGTCAGCGTCACGGCCAATTTTCTGGTTTCTGCCCGGCCTCTGTCGCCCGGGCAAATACTCGGCATCAATGATGTGGTGACCCAGAGCGGTGATTTGGCCTCCCTGCCGGGGGGAGTCCTGACGGATGTGCAACAAGCCCTGGGAAAAACGGTCAAGAATGGCATATCTGCCGGCCAGCCCCTGCGGGCTGACATGCTCACTGCTCCGCTGGTGGTCCTGCAAGGGCAAACGGTCAAGGTCATCTCCAGGGGAGCGGGATTTTCCGTGAGCAGCGAAGGCCGGGCCATGAATAACGCGGCGGAGGGCCAGGTCGCCCAGGTGAGGACACCATCCGGACAAACCGTCAGCGGCATCGCCCGCCCGGGTGGCGTGGTGGAGATTGGCTACTGAGCGGCTACTGAGCGGTGACCGCATCACCGCCCATTCCAGCCCCAGAACACGTGTTGGCGCGGCATAGGCGGGAGGTGGTCGTTGGGTTACAATTCCTCAAGTTTTTCAACCTGGTGCCGATAACCCAGGTAAGCAAAGAAACCTGAAAGGGCCAGCCGTGAAAATCGACGCCTCCCTCTCCCCGGGCTCCGCCCCGGCGGTAGAAACATCCAAGCGCAGCGCCAAACCTGCTCCCCAGGTGGGTAGCGAGTCCGACGTCAAGATCAGCGAGCTTTCCAGCCAGCTGCAAGCCCGGGAAAGTCAGCAAGGTAGTGCTGTTGTGGATAACGCCAAGGTGGCCGCCATCAAGCAGGCGATCGCTGAAGGTCGTTTCAACATCAAGGCCGGGGCCATCGCCGACAGCCTGATCAGCAGCGCCCAGGAATTGCTGAAAAACAAGCGTTCCGCCTGATCCCTGACACTGCACACTGACTGCACATTGCGACTACCCCATGGCCTCCCTTCCCCCGCCTGTCCTGCTTTCCCTGCTGCAAAGCGAGGTACAGGCCATGGGCGAGTTCGTCACCATACTCAAGCGCGAACAGGAACTGCTGACGCGGGGCGAGACGGACCCGCTACCTGAGCTGGCGGAGTCGAAAGGCCCGTTGGTTGCCCGGCTCAACGGCCTGGACAATCAGCGTAGCCAGCTTCTCAACGCCGCGGGGCTGGGTGCGGATAGTGCCGGCATGGAGGCTTGGCTGCGGCAACATCCGCAGGAGTTTGCCTGTCAGGCTGCATGGGCGAGGCTGAAGGATGTGGTGACCGAAGCCCGGGAATTGAACCAGCTCAACGGCAAGCTCATTAACCTGCGCATGCAGCACAATAACCAAGCCCTGAGCGCCCTGATATCTGCCTCCGGACAGAACAACACCCTGTATGGCCCCGACGGTCAGCCGGCCCAGCTATCCGGGCGGCGCATCATCGACGCGGCTTGAGCCGCCTCATACGGTTATTTGGCCATTCGGCCGTCTCCCCTTCGTTTATTCAAACGAGCGCTACTTCACCAGTACTACTTCAAGTTCACAGCAAGGATTGCCAGGCTTTAGCGCCCGGTAGGGACCGCCCCGGAACTCGCCGGTGCAACAGGCGCCACTGCAGGAACCACGTCTGCCACAGGCGCAGGCTTCTCGGGTTGCATGGAGTCGATCAGGATGCTCACCCGGCGATTGCGGGCCCGCCCTTCAACACTGTCATTGGGTTCCACCGGACGGGTATCGCCATAACCGATAGCCGTCAGGTGTTCCGGCACTACCCCGTTATCCACGAACAGGCGCAACACGGTCGTCGCCCGCACCGCTGACAATTCCCAGTTGGAGGGAAACTGGGGAGTCTTGATGGGGATGTTGTCGGTATGGCCCTCGATGGTAATGGGGAAATCCGTATTCGCCAGCACATCCCCCACCGCCTTCATGGCCTTGACCGAGGTTGCCTCCAGCTGCGCCTGCCCGGGGGCAAACAGAATGCTGTCGTTAATTTCGATGGTCACGCCGCGAGAGGTTTCCAAGACCCGCACCTTGCCCTGTTGCACCAGAGGCGCCAGGACCGCAAAGATATCCTTGGCCACGTTGCGCATTTTTTGCCGCTGCTGCTGCCGGGCTTCCGACTGCTTCGGATCTTCCCGCACCACCACCTGCTTCACCGTTTCCCCCGGGGAACGACCTGCAACCACCACCACCGGACCACCCGGCGTTATGGTGACATTGCGAAAGGCACTGACCAGGGAGTCGGAGAGCACCCGATACTTGCCTTCATTCACGGAGGAAATGGCATACATCACCACGAAGAAGGCAAAAAGCAGGGTAATGAAGTCGGCGTAGGAGACGAGCCAGCGCTCCAGATTTTCGTGCTCCTCCTGATGGCGTTTGCGGCGAGCCATGGCTGTCAGGAAACGTAGCCTTGGAGGCGACTCTCGATAATGCGGGGGTTATCACCGTTGGCGATGCCCACCAGACCATCCACCAGCATCTCCCGAACCGCCACCAGGCGGGTAATCTGGGCTTTGAGCTTATTGGCCATGGGGATGTAGACCAGGTTGGCCAGGCCCACGCCATAGATGGTGGCGACGAACGCAACGGCGATGCCGGCACCGAGCTTGGAGGGATCGGAAAGATTCTCCATGACGTGAATCAGGCCCATCACGGCCCCGAGAATACCGATGGTGGGAGAATAGCCACCAGCCGATTCCCAGAACTTGGCGCCCTGCTTGAGATCTTCCTCGTAGGTGCCGATTTCCACTTCCAGAACTTCCCGCAAGCGCTCCGGCTCAGCCCCATCCACCAGCAGCTGCAGGCCTTTTTGCATGAAGGGGTCGCGCAACTGGGCAATGAAGCCCTCCAGGGCCAACAGGCCTTCGCGACGGGAAACATGGCTCCACTCGCCAATGCTGCTGATCAGCCATTTATGGTTGATGGCAGGTGGAAACCAAACCCACTTGACCATTTTCAAACCGAGCATAAAGGTGTGCTTGGGGCTTTGCAGCATGACGGCCCCCAGGGTGCCCCCCACCACAATCATCGCCGCCGTCGGCTGGACCAAGGACCCAATGTGACCGCCTTCGAGCAGCTGGCCACCGACGATGGCCGAAATGCCCATGATCAGACCGATGAGACTGATGCTATCCATGTTGTTTTGACTTCTTTCCGGTTGTGCCCATCACTTTGGCGCGAAGCCGTGCGATGGCCTGGCTGTGCAGCTGACAGACGCGGGATTCGGTTACCCCCATGACTTCGCCGATCTCCCTCAGGTTGAGGTCCTGCTCGTAATAGAGAGCCATCATCAACCGTTCCCGTTCGGGCAAGACGTCGATTGCCTGGACCAGCAACTCCCGCAGGTTCTTGTCCTCCAGCATCTGTAGAGGATTGGCGTCGTGGTCGGTGAGGTGACGATCCAGGAAGCTCTCGCCCCCTTCCTCGTTCAAATCCTCGAAATAGATGAGCTGGTGGCCCCGGGCCTCCTGAAGCATTTTCTGATAGTCCGCCAAGGACATGTCCATGGCCTCGGCCAACTCCCGCTCGGAGGGGGTACGGCCCTGCTCCTGCTCCAACTGGGTAATGGTCTGCTCAATGCGACGCATGTCGCGGCGCAAGCCCCGGGGCAACCAATCGTTCTCCCGGAGACCGTCCAGCATGGCACCCCGCACACGCTGGGCGGCATAGGTCTCGAACTGGGCGCCGTGGCCTGACTCGTAACGGTTGATGGCGTCCAGCAGGCCGATCATGCCGTTTTGCACCAGATCCTCTACCTGCACGCTGGCTGGCAGCCGAGCCATGAGGTGAAAGGCAATGCGTTTGACGAGCGGAGCGTAGCGCTGTACCAGCTGTTCCTTATCGAGCTGACCAGCAGCGTTATACATTTTTGTCGGTATCGACTATCCGGCGTGGATAGCACTCGGCGTAATGCGTTGGGTCAAGTGTAGCAGCTGTTGGACGAATTGTTCGAGTCCGCCGGCATCCGTACTGGAGACGGGCCAGTGCAGCATCTCCGCTGCCAGCCCCCGGATGGCCCGGGCCGCTGGCGCATCGGGGAAGGCCGTAACCACGGGCTGGCACAGCTTGGCCGACTGCTTGAGGAATTCGTCCTGAGGAATGCAGCCGAGGTAGTCGAGTTGCGCGTGGAGCCGCTGCTGCGCTACCTGGGCGATGTTCTCGAAAATAGCCTCGGCGTCCTGGGGATTCTTGACCTTGGTCACCAGAATGCGGAAATGCTTGCGGGCGTATCCCAGGCTCATCTTCTTGATCAGGGCATAGGCCTCAGTGATCGAGGCACCGGTAGCGGAGAGCACCACCACGGTATCCTGGGCAGCCAGCCCGAGAGGCGAGAACCCCAGGGGGTGATCCACGGCGGCATCCACCAGGATGACATCCGCCGGGCGCTCCATTTCCCCCAATCCTTCGATCAGGGCCTGCTGCTGAGCCAGATTGAGATTGGATAGCTTCTTCACCGCCCGGGCGGCGGGCAGGACGTGCACCCCAGCGCCCGCGGGGACGATCACTTCAGCCAGATGCTTGTCCCGATTCACCACCTGCAACAGGTCGTTGCGGGCCGGCACCCCGAAGACACCGGCCGCATTATCGGCGCCGGTATTCTCATCCAGAACCAGCACTTCCTTGCCTTGGCGAGCCAAGGCCGAGGCCAGGCTGGCCACCGCCAGGCTGCGACCAACGCCTTCACCGCCGGCGGCGAAGGTAACCACCCGCAACTGCTCGCGCCCGAACAGGCGGCGCAGTCCAGACGCCTGATCTCCTCGAAAATCAGCCACGGCGACCACCATAGATCCCGGTAGCCAGCCCGCCGTTGGCCATCATCAGAGCGGGCTCGATGCCATCGAAACGGTGGGGTGAGGACTCAGGCTGGTCACGAAAGGCCCGATGCAGGAGATAGGCACGGTTGGGCAGGTGCAGGTCCTCGGGAACCCGCTGACCATTGGAAACGTAATGCAGACGCAGGCCGTGCCGCATGATGGCATCCAGGGAGGTAGCCAGGCTGGCGGCCTCATCCACCTTGGTCAGGATGCAGCCCTCGAGATCATCGCCCTGATAGGCAGCGACCACGTCGTCCAGGGTATCGCCACGGCTGGTGGCGGAGAGGCAGAGCAGGCGCCGCACATGACCGCCGCTGCCAACCAGCATGGAAATCTGCTCGGCCACCAGACGGTCTTTCTGGCTCATGCCCATGGTGTCGATCAGCACCATATGCTTGTGGGAGAGTTCTTCCAGGGTATGGCGCAGATCGGCGGCATCCTTCACCAGATGCACCGACACCCCGAGAATGCGACCGTAGATGCGCAATTGTTCATGGGCGCCGATCCGGTAACCGTCGGTGGTCACCAGGGCCAGCTTGCCAGCCCCGTGGCGCACCACGCAGCGGGCGGCCAGCTTGGCGGTGGTGGTGGTCTTGCCCACACCAGTGGGCCCCACCAGGGCGTAGACGCCGCCTCGGTCGATAATATCGTTGTCGTTGGCAATGGTCAGTAGGGAGCGATCGGCAGCCCCCTTGATCCAGGCCTGAGCCTGGCCGGCATCCAGTTCCGGCGGGAGTTCGGCCAGCAGTTCCCGGGAAAACAGTGGGGAAAAGCCGGCATCCAGCATCTGGCGCAGCATCTCGGTCTTCACCGGCTCTACCCGGGCGGTTTCACCCCAGGCAAAGCCAGCCATGTGCTGCTCGACGATTTTCCGCAGGGCGCGGATTTCTTCCATCATCATCGCCGCCGGAATGGCCTCTTCCTGGCGGGATGCCGCCCGGGGAGCTGCGGGGCGAGGGGTTTCGGCGCGCGGCGCGGGCCGGGTCACGGCCGGGGCCGGCGGCGGCGTCTGGGGCCGGGCCACCTCGGGCGCCGGTGCGGCCGGGCGAGACATAGCCTGGGCTTGAGTCACCGGGGCAGCAGGTATGACCTGGCGCACGGGGATGTCGTGACGACCAACGCCGGAGAGGCTGACCTTGTAGTCCTCGACCGCCACTTCGTCCCGGGAGGGAGTAGGAACGATCATCGCCATATCGCGGGACGCGACAGCCATGATTTCCACTCCGCCGGGGACGCCCCGGTTGGAGAGGATGATGGCATCGGGTCCCAGGGTTTCCTTCACCTTGCGCAGGGCGTCGCGGGCGTTGGCGGCGATGAATTTCTTTACGTTCATGTTCTACCTCCGATGATCGAGGTGACTTTGATCATTTTGGATTCGGGTACTTCGCTATGGGCGATCACCTTCAACTGGGGAATGGTGCGCCGCAGGAAGCGAGAAAGCAGGGTTCGGATACTGGCGGGGACCAGCAGCACCGCCGGCAGGCCCAGGTCTTCCTGGCGCTGGGCGGCGGCGGCGGATTCCCGCATGAGGGTGTCGGCCAGCCCCGGTTCCATCGGAGCGTCGCTGGAGCCGGCAATGGCTTGCACCAGAATGCGTTCGAGCTGGGGATCCAGGGACATCACCTGCATCTCAGCGCCGCCAGGATAAAGCTGCTGCACGATGGCCCGGCCCATGGCAACGCGCACCTGGGTGGTGAGCATTTCCGGATCGGTGTTGCGCGGCGCGTACTCGGCCAGGGTCTCGATAATGGTGCGCATATCGCGGATATGCACCCCCTCCTCCAGCAGATTCTGCAGGACCTTCTGCAGGGTGCCGAGGGGAATGACCTTGGGCACCAGATCTTCCGACAGCTTGGGCATTTCCTTGGCCAGGTGGTCCAGCAACTGCTGGGTTTCCTGGCGACCGAGGAGTTCCGCGGCGTGCGAGAGAATGAGGTGGTTCAGATGGGTCGCCACCACGGTGGAGGTATCGACCACGGTGTAGCCGTAGGACTGGGCCTGTTCCCGCAAGCTGGCGTCGATCCACACGGCGGGCAGGCCGAAGGCCGGATCCTTGGTCGGATTGCCCGGCACCGTACCGGCAACACGGCCCGGATTGATCGCCAGGAACTGGCCCGGGAAAGCCTCGCCACCGCCCAGTTCCACGCCCTTGAGCAGGATCCGGTAAGCGTTTGGCCTGAGTTCCAGGTTGTCGCGGATGTGCACCGGCGGCACCAGGAAACCCACTTCCTGGGCAAATTTCTTGCGGATACCGCGAATGCGGCGCAGCAGCTCGCCGTCCTGGCTCTTGTCCACCAGGGGAATCAGGCGATAGCCGACTTCCAGCCCAAGAACGTCCAAAGGCGCCACATCGGCCCAGCTTGCCTCCATGGTTTCCGGTGCAGGTGCTGCCTGTACCGGCACCGGCTCGACCTTGGCCGCTGCCGCCCGCTTGGTCAGCAGATAGGCGAAGCCGCCGAGCATGGAAGCCAGGAGCAGGAAAACGAAATTGGGCATGCCCGGGATCAGACCGAGCAGGGTGAGAATAGCGGCGGTCAGAGCGATGACTCGGGGGTTGGAGAACATCTGCCCGAGGAACTGGCTGCTGATGTCCTGTTCATCGCCCACCCGGGTCACCACCATACCGGCGGCGATGGAAATGATCAGGGCCGGGATCTGGGCCACCAGACCATCACCGATGGTCAGGAGGGTGTAGTTCTTGGCGGCGGCGCCCACATCCATGTTGTGCTGCAGAACACCGACGATGAGGCCGCCGATGACGTTGATCAGCATGATGATGACGCCGGCCACGGCATCGCCACGCACGAACTTGGAAGCACCGTCCATGGAGCCGTAAAAGTCGGCCTCGCTGGCCACCTCGGCGCGGCGGCGCCGGGCCTCGTCCTCGGCGATCAGGCCGGCGTTCAGGTCGGCATCGATGGCCATCTGTTTGCCGGGCATGGCATCCAGGGTGAAGCGGGCCCCCACCTCGGCTACCCGGCCGGCACCCTTGGTAATCACCATGAAGTTGATGATCACCAGGATCAGGAAGACGACGATACCCACCGCCGTATTGCCCCCCACCAGGAAGTGTCCGAAGGCCTCGATCACCTTGCCCGCTGCGTCGGGGCCGGTATGCCCCTGGAGCAGGACGATACGGGTGGAGGCGACGTTCAGGGACAGGCGCAGCAGGGTGGTGACCAGCAGGATGGTAGGAAATACCGAGAAATCCAGGGGCTTCAGGGTATAAATGGCAACCAGCAGCACAATCACCGACAGGGCGATGTTGAAGGTGAACAGCACATCCAGGATGAAGGCCGGCAGGGGCAGGACCATCATCGACAGGATCATCAGGATCAGGACAGGGCCCGCCAGCTGACGCGGGTTCAAGCGCCCCAGCACGTTCTGCAGGGTCATGGCCGCGGGACTAGCCATTTACGGCCTCCGGCACCAGTTCAGCGGGGACGTCGATATGCCGCGGCGGCACGGGGTAGGAGCCGCCCTCTTCCCGGTAGCGATTGAGCTGGTAAACGTAAGCCAGCACCTCGGCCACGGCGCTGTAAAGTGCAGCCGGAACTTCATCTTCCAGCTCGGTGTGGCGATACAGGGCCCGGGCCAGGGGCGGAGCTTCCAGCAGAGGGACGCCATGCTCGGCACCAACTTCCCGAATACGCAGCGCCACCGCATCGACCCCCTTTGCCACCACCTTGGGCGCCCCCATGCCGCTCTTGTAGGCCAGGGCAACGGCAAAGTGGGTCGGGTTGGTAACGATCACATCGGCCCTGGGCACAGCGCTCATCATGCGCCGCTGAGCCGCTTCACGTTGCAGACGGCGAATACGCCCCTTGACCTCGGGGCTACCTTCCATTTCCTTGTTTTCCTGTTTGACCTCTTCCTTGGTCATCTTCAGCTTGTCGTAGTACTGCCACAGCTGGAAGGGCACATCGACGGCGACGATGAGGAACATGGCCGCCACCATGACGAGAAAGCTCCAGGCCAACATATCGCCGGCGGACTGGAGTCCGCCTTCGAGCGGCTGGCCGAGAAGGCCGAAAAGCTGATCCTGCTCGCGCCAGATCACCCACACGGCAACACCACCGACCAGGCCGGCCTTGACCAGCGCCTTGAGCAATTCGACCAAGCCATTCCAGGACAGCACCCGCTTGATGCCATTGAGGGGGCTGAGGCGTTCGAGATTGGGAGCAAAGGCCTTGGGGGCGAAATTCCAGGAATTGAGCAGAAAAGGGGAGGCAACGGCGGCCAGGACCAGGGCCAGAATGAGGGGCCAAAAAATCATCAGGGCATCGGTAGACAGGCTGGCAAAGCGAGCCAGCCCAAGTTCCGGCTCGGTCACCAGGGTACGATCCCAGACCAGCCCCTGGCGAAACAACTGGACCAGACGCTGCACGAACCAAGAGCCCATGAACCAGACCATCCCGGCAGAAACGATCAAGACGAGAAAGGTCCCCAGCTCCCGGGAATGGGGAACCTGACCTTCCTCCCTCGCCTGCTCAATTCGCCGGCCCGAGGGAGCTTCTGTTTTCTCGAGATCGCTTTCTTCCGCCATTGCCGGCACCCAGTCTGATTACCGGCTATTATAGGAAAAAACAATAAAAATTAAATAGGTAAGAGAGTTTTTTTGTGAACAGTCTCAATAAATTGCCGCCTCTTGGCAAAATTTGCCGGGCCCAAAAACGCAGCGAGGAGGCCAGGCCTCCTCGCTAAAACGTTGACTGCAAATGGGAATAAATGTGACTTTTGCCCAATCAGGCGAATTCGAGGGCCCGGCCGCCGCCCCGCAGATCGACCTCCAGATGCTGGCCCAAATCGGACAGCAACTCCTTCATATCCAGAATCAGGACGATCTGACCATTGGACAGGGTCGTCACCCCTGCCACGCCGCGAGGACGGAAGTCATCCAGGGACTTGATCACTGCATCATCCCGACCGGCGAAGCTATCCACTGAAAGAATGAAGCTGCGCTCAGCCGTCTGCATGAGCACCCCATATTCCGGCTCCCGCTCCTGGGGCCAGCCCAGGAGACGCACCAGGGAGATGACCGGCAGAATCTCGCCCCGGACCACCAGGGTTTCCTTGCCCCCCACCTCCTGCAGCTTGTCCTTCTCGATGGGCAGAATTTCCCGCACCATGGACAAGGGCAGCGCAAACGGTTGATCCCCCAGAAGCACCAGCAGCACCGGCAGGATGGCCAGGGTCAGGGGCAGGGAGATGATGAAGACGGAGCCCTTGCCCGGTTCGGAGCGGATTTCGATGGCGCCGTTGAGCTTCTGGATGTTGGTCTTGACCACATCCATGCCCACACCGCGGCCGGAGACGTCGGAAATCTGGGTCTTGGTGGAGAAACCGGGCAGGAAGATGAGATTGAGGCTCTGGCGCTCGTCCAGGGTATTTGCCTCTTCTTCGGAAATTAGCCCCTTTTCGATCGCCTTGGCGCGGATACGCTCAGCACTCATGCCACGGCCATCGTCGGCGACGATCAGGACGATGTGGTCGCCTTCCTGCCGCGCTTCCAGGCGCACCACGGATTTGGTCGGCTTGCCGGCGGCTGCCCGCTCGGAAGAAGGCTCGACACCATGGTCCACGGCGTTGCGGATGAGGTGGATGAGGGGATCGGCCAGATCTTCGATCATGGTCTTGTCCACCTCGGTTTCCTCGCCGGCGAGGACCAGCTCCACATCCTTGCCCAGTTGGCGGGCCAGATCCCGGGCAATGCGCGGGTATTTCTGGAACAAGCGGCCGATGGGCTGCATGCGGGTTTTCATGACCGAGTTCTGCAGGTCGGAAACCAGCAGGTCGAGCTGGCTGACAGCCTGATCCAGGGCATGCAGGGTCTCGGCATCGGTCTTGCCGGCCAGGATATCGGCCCGCAGGCTGGTGAGCCGGTTCTTGGTCAGGCCGATTTCGCCGGAGAGGTTGAGCACCTGATCGAGACGGGCGGTATCCACCCGAATGGTGTTCTCCCGCACGGCGGCCCGTTCTTCGACCCGCCGCCCGGCAGGAGCATTGCTGGCACCGGGCTTGTCATTGACCCGGCGACCGGAGGGCGGGAAATGGGGCTGCATCTGGGGCGCCTGCGCCGCCTCGGCAGCCGTGATCACCTCACCCTGGGCGACAGCAGGGGCTGCAGCCGGCGCCGGCGCAGCAACGGGCTGGCCAGTGATGGCCGCATGCAGGGCATGCCAATCCGGGCCACCATCAGCGGCAGGAGCCGCGGCAGCAGCAACAGGAGCCACCGCGACCGATACCGGAGCCGGCGCTGCGGGAGCCGCCACCGCTCCGCCTTCGAGCACATGGCGCAGGGAATTCAACAACTCATCGGGCGCAGGATGGGGCTGCACACCGCCGGACAACTCGCCGAACATATCCCGCACGCCCTTGGTGGCGGCCATGATGATGTCCATCAACTCCAGGGACAGAGACATTTCGCCGTTGCGCAACCGGTCGAACAGGTTCTCGGTCAAGTGGCACAGGGTCACCAGTTCGCTGGCGCTGAGGAAGCCGGCGCCGCCTTTGATGGTATGAAACCCCCGGAAAATGTCATTCAACAGTGCCCGGTCATCCGGAGTCTTTTCCAGATCCACCAGCTTGTTGTCCACATCAGACAGGAGGTCGTTTGCTTCCTGCAGAAAGTCCTGCAGCAGATCTTCCATTCCCGCGAAATCGCTCATTATCGCGCTCCCCTAGAAGCCCAGACTACCGAGCAGGTCATCCACCTGCTGCTGATTGACCACCACGTCGGTCCGCCCGGCACTGCTGATGACGGGGCCATTGAGGAGGCTATTGACGTTTTCGTTGCGGCGGGCATCCGGAATGACATCCACCAGCACCTGTAGCAACTGGCTTTCCAGCTCCTGGGACAGGGCGACCACCTTCTTGATGACCTGACCGGTGAGATCCTGGAAGTCCTGAGCCATCATGATTTCCAGCAGCTGATCATTGGTGGCGGCAGCCTTCTGGGGCACTTGCTCCTTCAGGAAGGCGCGGGTTTCCCCAGCCAGGGTCTTGAATTCCTCCACCGACAACTGGTTGGCGTAAAGCTTGTCCCAGCGCTCGCCGAAGGCACGGGAAGAGTTCTCGAGCTCATCCTGCAAGGGCTTGGCGATATCGGTGGCGTTGAGGACGCGGCAGGCAGCCTGTTCGGTCAGGTTGGCCACATAGGCCAGGCGGTCGGTGGCATCCGGAATGGCATGCACCGTCTTTTCCAGAAGCTTGTCGTAACCGAGCTCGCGGAGCGTGTCATGGAGATGACGGGCCATGCTGCCGATACGCTGAAAGACCCGATCCTGGCCGGAGAGTTCGGCACCCTCAGCGGCACCCTCTACCGCCGGAGCGGCAGACTGGGCCGTGGCAGCCACGCTGTCAAACAGGGCTTGCAGGTCGTCGCTATCACCTATGGCCGGCAGCTCGGAGGCGGCAGGGGCGGGAGTTGCCTCGGGGGTCGGAGCCGGGGCTGGGGCAGCCTCTTCCCGCGTCGCGGCTATGCTGTCGAACAGGGCTTCGAGGTCGTCGTTATCGCCGCCCAGGTTGGCTGCATCGCTCATGCTCAGCCTCCCATCTTTTCGAAAATCTTGTGCAGCTTCTCGGCCAGGACAGCGGCCGTAAACGGCTTGACGATATAACCACTGGCACCGGCCTGGGCTGCGGCGATGATGTTTTCCTTCTTCGCCTCGGCGGTGATCATGAGCACCGGCAGATGCTTGAGATTGGGGGTGGCGCGGATGGTCTGCAACAGGGTCAGGCCATCCATGTTGGGCATGTTCCAGTCGGAAACGACAAAATCAAAACCACCGGCCTGCAGCTTTTGCAGCGCAATGGCGCCGTCCTCGGCCTCGTCCACATTGGTGAATCCCAATTCCTTCAGCAGGTTGCGAACGATGCGACGCATCGTTGAGAAGTCATCCACCACCAGGAATTTCATTTTCGGATCAGGCATGCTCACACTCCAGTATTCTTACTTCTTATCTTTCCACCAGGGGACGCAGGGTATCAGCCAGGACTTCGGCGTCGAACTTGGCAACATAGGAATCCACCCCTACCGCCTTGCCCATGGCCCGATTAGCCTCGGAGGACAAGGAGGAGTGCATGACCACCGGGATGCCGTCGAAGCGGGCATCGCCCTTGATGTTCTTGGTCAGCACATAGCCGTCCATTTCAGGCATTTCCGCATCCACCAGAATGAGGCGGATCTCATCCCGCAGGCTGCGGCCAATCTGCTGGGCATGGGCGGCAATGGCCTGGAGGCGGGTCCAGGCTTCCATGCCGTTGGTGGCGTGTTTGTGTTTGACGCCCAAGCGGTCCAACACTTCAGAAATTTTCTTGCGTGCCACGATGGAGTCGTCCACGAAGAAGATGCTGACATCCTCTTCCACCCGGGCCGGCTGAATGTCGATGATCACCGCCTCGCCAAAGGCATTGGCCAGGATTTGCTCCACATCCAGGATCGATACCAGATGACCGCCTTCGAGTTCGATAACGGCGGTAATCAACCCCTGATTGGCAGCAAGGACCGTTTCCGGCGCCTTCACCCGCTCCCAATCCACACGAATGATGCGGTCAACTTCGTGCACCAGGAAGCCCAGGGTGCGCTTAGAGTATTCGGCCACCATCATGGACTTCCCCAGGCCTGCGGGGGGATTGTCCAGGTCCAGGAAGGACGACAAGGAGAGCACGGGAATGACATTGCCGCGCAGGGAGATCAGCCCTTCCACCCCCCGGGGCATATTCGGGGTTTTGGTGATGTGGGGGGTCCGCCCCACCTCACGCACCTTGAATACGTTGATACCGAAGGTTTCCCGGGTTCCCAGGGAGAACAGCAGGATCTCCATCATGTTGGAGCCCGCCAGCCGGGTGCGTCCATCGACGCTTTCCAGGAGGTTGTTCTTTTCCGACATATCCATGATTCTTGGCTCCGGACAGGATCAGGCGCTGGCGACAGCCGGTGCCGTGGCGCCGAGACGCCGGGCAAGGGTTTCCGAAAGTTTTTGCGGCTCGAACTTGGGTACGTATTCATCCACCCCCACCGAAAGGCCGAGCTTCTGGTTCGACATGCCGGACAGGGAGGAATGCATGATCACCGGGATGCCGGCAAAACGGGCGTCGCTCTTGATCTTCTTGGTCAGGATGTAGCCGTCCATTTCCGGCATTTCGATATCGGTCAGCACCAGACTGACGAAATCGTGAACCGGGCGCCCCAGGCTGGCGGCATAGGCAGCAACTTTCTCCAGCTCCTCCCACGCATTCCGACCATTGATCGCCGCCACGTATTTGACGTTCATGGCCTCGAGGGTACGTTCGATCTGCTTGCGCGCCACCACCGAGTCATCGGCAAAAAACACCGTGCATTCGGGCTTGTCGATGGGCACGATGCTGCGATACATGAATTCGTCGTCGTACTTGGTGGTCTCGGAGAGCACCTTTTCGACGTCCATCATCATCACCAGACGGCCGTCCTCCAACTCCGTCACGGCGGTCACCAGGCCACCCATCTGGGCCACCAGCATTTCCGGCGGCACCCGCATGCGCCCCCAATCCAGACGCAAAATGGTATCCACCGCCTCTACCAGGAAGCCCTGGGTATGGCCGTTATATTCGGTGACAATCATGATGTCCCGCGGCGTATCGGTCTGGACGCCGGCATACTTGGCCAGATCCACCACCGGCACCAGGGCACCGCGCAGGCTGACCATACCCTCCACGGCCGACGGCATGTCCGGCGCAGCGGTAATTGGCGGCGTGCGCATTACCTCGCGTACCTTGAAGACGTTGATGCCGTAGGTTTCCCGCCGACCATTGCGCGCGTCCACCCCCAGGGAAAAGAGCAGAATTTCCAGCTTGTTGGTACCGGCCAGCTTGGTACGCGCATCAATGCTTTTGAGCAGTTCAGACATGACTACCACCCTTCGAATTGCGGGAACGATGTTTTAGTTGGTTTTTCTGCCAAACACCGAGAATTTTTACTTTAACGGCCATTCAGCCACACTCTTAAGAATACATGGAAAAGCGCAAAGGCGGAAATGCGGGGATGTACGCATTCCCCGCCCCCATCCCCAGGCCCATTCCCTGACTTTTGCTGTCGCTACCGGCAGAATTCAGATCTCTGTACGGTAGCCGATGCGGAAGCCGCCCCAGTGGCGGCCCTTGACGTAAATGGGGGCGGAAATATCGTGCATGATTTCCCCCGTGTCGCGCCGGTAAGTCTGCAGCAAAAAGGGCTGCTCATGCCCGCCGCAGCGCCCGCCCACCGGATCATCAAAAATCCGCTTGGTGCGGTTGCCGACAAAATCCACTTTTTCATTGCCGGTCAGAGGCTGGGAGAAGCGCCGATTATGAGTCGGCACATAGCCCTTGTGGTCGGTGGCAATGGCGTAGACGATGTAGGAATTCTGTTCCAGCAGGGGTTCTTGCAACGGCGGCAGCAATTGGTCGCAAAAATCATCAAAACGGGTCTTGAACTTTTGCGGCCGGGTGCCGGGAATGGGCTTGTAGTTCTGATCAAACAGGTCATCCAGGGCGATACGCCCGCCCTCCACCGATTTCTCCAGCGCTTTGCCGATTTCCGCCGCCAGGCGCTGCACCAGGCCGGGCATGCGGGAATGGGTTTGTACCGCCTGGTCGCCGGCAGCCCCCAGCTTGAAGACGTTGCCGATTTCCTTCAGGTTGGCCGCCAGATATTCGAGCTGACGCGCCTCCCGCAGGGTCTTGTCAGCGGCACCGCTATTGGCCTGGGCCATGTCCATGATGCTGCGCACGTGCTCGGCGATGTCCCGCCCTGCTTCGGTCTGCTGTTCGATGGCGGCGGCAATGGCATCCACCTTTTCCATGGTATCCCTGGCTCCGCTATTGATGCGGGTTAGGGCAGCGGCGGCCTGCTGGGCCAGGTCGGCGCCATGCTCGGCCTGGGCCGTACCGGCGCTGATGCTGTCGATCGCGCTGCTGGTTTCCGCCTGAATGGCCCCGATCATGGTACTGATCTCTCCCGTCGCTAGGGCGGTACGTTCGGCCAGCTTGCGCACCTCGTCGGCGACCACGGCGAACCCCCGCCCCTGCTCCCCGGCCCGGGCCGCCTCAATGGCGGCGTTCAGGGCCAGTAGATTGGTCTGGTCGGCAATTTCCCGGATGGTCCGGACGATCCCGGAAATGGCATGGGAGCGCTCGCCCAGGACTCGTACCACCTCGGAGGATTGGGTGACGGAACGGGAAATCTTCTCCATTTCCCGGGAGGCGTCATTGACGATCAGCACCCCCTCCCGTGAAACCTCGCTGGCGGACTGGGAAATGGCGGCTGTTTCATGGGCATGCTGGCTGACCTCATGCATGGCGCCGGTCAAACCGCCCATGGCGTTGGCCGTAGCCTGGGCCGCATTGTGCTGGCGGGTGGAACCATCGGCCACCTGGCCGCTCTCCTCGAACACCTGATGGGAGGCACGCGCCACTTCCATGGCGTTGAAAAAAACCTTGCCGATGATCGTCTGGATGCTGGCCACCATCTTGTTGTAGGCCGCCGCCGTGCCACCCACCTCGTCGTCACTGCGCACCGGCACGCGGCGGGTCAAATCCCCATCGGCACACATGGCTTCAATGGCAGCTTTCAGGCTCGCCAGGGGGCGCAGCACCATCATATCCACCAAGGCACCCACCAGCAGGCTGACCACCACAAGCACCACCAGGACTACACCCCAGCCGGCCCAGCCAGCCCCCAGGCTTGCCAGGGACCAGGTCGCCCCCCCCAACCCCAAGGCAAAGAGAACAAAGGCCGCCCCTCTCACTTTCCAAGCAATACTTCTCATATCCCCATCCCTGCTGCGCTTCTGAAGTTATTGGATGCTGACTCCGCCTTACGGGGCGGGCGATAACAAATCATAGTATGCGACCACTTCCCGCTCCCTGGCCCGGAATTCCACCTTGGAACAGAGGGAGCGGACCTGCTGCAGGTCCCAGCCACGGTGAGGGGCCCCTTCCATGGCCAGATCAGCAGCCATGGCCTGCCGGGCAAATTCGGTCCCCGAATCCCGCACCCGGATATGCAGACAGGAAGACGCGGCGGTGCTCACCTGGTGGATTGCGACCTCCAGCTGGGCATGCACCAGCTCGGCAAGGCGCCGGGCCCGCTCTGCCAGATAAAACTCAAAACCGCCACCCTGGCCCTTCAGGCTGGCATCGAGCCCGAGAATGCCGTGATCCAGGGCGTTATTGAACAGTTCCGAAAGAATGCGAAAGATCTGGCTAGCGTGCTGCTGGCCCCATGGGAACTGCTTCACCATGCCCAGCAACAGCGGCACCGGATCCATTTGCCGCAACTCTTCGGCAGACAAGGTCAGTCCCACCTGCAGATTGGCGCAGGCGGATTGCTGCTGCGATAGCGGAGACAGCGGCGGCAACCAGCGGCGTACCCGGGCTTGCTGCCGGCCAGACTGCCGCTCGCAGTGCACCAGGATCAGGGAAAGGTCATCCCGGGCCGACCTCGCCGCCAAGTGCTGATCAATGGCGGCCACGGCACGCGGCAGGCGCTCCTCCGTCCTGCCGTCGAGCAGGCTGGCAACCAGCCTTTCCCGACCAAAAGGCTCGCCCCTGGGGCTTTCCGCTTCCACCACCCCGTCAGAATAGATCACCAACTGATGGGCGACGGCGAGGCATTGGGTTTCCAGGCCGGGATCGAAGGAGTCATCGGGGAGAATCCCCAGGGGGAGATGGGCACAGGAGAAGGTCAGATCGCTCAAGCCCTGGCCGGCCAGCAGAAAGGGAGCCGGATTGCCGCCATTCCACACCTGAATGGAGCCATCGCTGCTATCCACCGCCGCCAGAGTCGCGGCAACGAAGCGCCCAACGGGCAACAGTTCCCGGACCTTGCGATTCATTTCCCGGGCAATGGTGTCGATGCCGAAGCCCTTTTCCGTCATGCGATAGAACGGCTGGATCACCGGCATCACGGCCAGGGAGGCAGCCAGACCGTGGCCGGTGGCATCCGCCAGCAGCACATGGAGCACCCCGCCCGGGGTACGAGCAGCTGCGACCAGGTCGCCACTATAGGTTTCTGCCGGACGCACCCAGTGGCTGACCGCCGGGTCTCCCAATAGCTCCGCATTGACCAGACGATCCATGAGGTGCTGGGCTACCTGCCCCTCCTCCTCGGCCTGATCCCGATAATGCTGCAACAGGCGCTCCCGCTCCCTGGCCTGTTGCTGCAGGGAAAGGCGATGGCGCAGGACCTGCAGCTTGGCGGCGAGCACCGGCGAAGAAGTGGGCTTGGCGATGTAGTCGTCGGCCCCGGCCTCGTAAGCGGCGACCACGGCCGACTCTGCCGCCAGACCACTGAGGAAGAGCACCGGCAGCCAGTGCGGATGGCACAACTGCTTGAGTTGGCGGGTGAGTTCGCAACCATCCATGCCCGGCAGGCGCAGATCGGTCACCACCATATCCGGCGCCAACTCGGCAAAGCGGGCCAGCGCCTCTTCACCACTCGCGACCAGACTGACCTGATGGCCGCAGCGCTCCAGAGCGATGCGGGAAAGCATGGCGTCCGCCCCATCATCCTCCACCAGAAGGATGGACAAGGGCTGGGCCGGAGAGAGGGAGGGGCGGAAAGACAGGGAGGACAGGACCGGCATGACTAAATACTCCCGCCCCCCTGGGTCTCAGGAAATCTTGAACAGCTTGCCGAAATTGGCGATATCCAGCACCTGTCGCACATTGCCCCGGCAGTTTTCCAGGGACACGGGCTTGCTTGCCGCCGCGGCCTTTTCCCGGAGCAGAAGCAGCATGCCCAGGGCTGAACTGTCCAGGTAATCGACCCCGGCCAGGTCGAGCACCAGTTCGCGTAACTGAGCGTTGCCCAGGGCGTTCTCGTAGGCCCCCCGGAATTCGCGGTGGGAGTTGAAATCGAAACGCCCGGAAAGCTTGATGATGGCTTTGCCGTTTTCCTGCTCCAAGCGGGTATGCATAGTCAATCCTGTTCGATTTACTTGGTTGTATTTGGTTGTACTAAATTGATTCTCGACATCCTACCCTGAGGCCAGGCGGGGCACGAGGGGGCCCAACTAGCGAGCCAGGCCGGCAAGAACGCGGCGGGGCATCTCGTCCAGGCTGCACACCTCCTCCACCGCCCCGATCTGGGCGGCTTCCCGGGGCATGCCATACACCACGCAGCTGGCCTCATCCTGGCCGTAGGTACGGGCACCGGCCCGGCGCATGGCCAGCAGGCCCTGGGCCCCGTCCTTGCCCATGCCGGTCAGGAGTACCCCCACGGCATTGCGACCGACCAGGCTGGCAGCGGACTGGAACAGCACATCCACGGCCGGCCGGTGCCGATTCACCGGTGGCGTCTGCAACAGTTCGGTGACATAGCCGGCGGGGCCGCGACGGACCTGCAGGTGGGAGTGGCCCGGGGCGATATAGACCGTTCCCGGCTCCACCTTTTCGTTGCCCTGGGCTTCGACCACCCGGGGGGCGCACAGGCTGTCCAGACGCTTGGCGAACGAGGCGGTAAAGGATTCCGGCATGTGCTGGACGACGAGAATCGGCGGGCAATCGGCCGGCATCCCCAGGAGAAACTGCTTGATCGCCTCGGTACCGCCGGTGGAAGCACCGACAAAAAGAATCTTGCCGCTGCCGCCCCGGGCGGAGGCCAGTGGAAGTGTTGGAGCGGCAGGAGTTGCAGGGGCTCCGCTGGGAATGGCCGGAGGACGCCCCAGACGCGCCCCCCGGGCGCCCCGGATTTTCTCTGCCAGCTCCCGGGCGTAATCGTCCATGGACTGCCCTGCTTCCATGCGTGGCTTGCCGATGAAATCCACTGCGCCCAGTTCCAGGGCCTTGAGGGTGGTGTCCGACCCGGTATCGGTGAAGGACGAGACCATGACCACCGGCGTCGGCCGCAAGCGCATCAGGCGGCCCAGGAACTCCAGGCCATCCATCTTGGGCATGGCCACGTCCAGGGTAATCACGTCCGGCTTCAGGGTCTTGATCATTTCCTGGGCACTAGCTGCATCGGGGGCGGCCCCCACCACATCCAGGTCGGGGGCGGCATTGATGAATCCGGTGAGGAGCTTCCTCATCAGCGATGAATCATCGACGATCAGTACGCGTATGCTCATGGTCGAGAAAACCGCCCCCTATCCCCTTCCCCCCCAGGTAGAACCGGGCGAACCCCGTTCCCAGTCTCGCGGGCCAAGAGGGAGAAGTTGTGGGCGGACTGGAACAGCTTCACCGCGCTCCTGGGGGCCCGGGAAAAGCCATCAATGGGGCGCGGCCATGAGCCATGCCGGCCCTTGGCCGCCAGAGGTTTGCCGTGGCCGTCCTCGCCACCCCGCATCGCCGGTTCACCCAGGCTTACGCGCCAGTTCATAGACGGTCTTGCCGAGGGAATGGAAGAGATCGGCGGCATGCAGGAAACTTTCCGAATGGCCGGCAAAGAGCAGGCCGTCGCGCTGCAGCAGGGGGGCGAAGCGAGCCAGGATCTTGTACTGGGTCGGCTTATCGAAATAGATCATGACGTTGCGGCAGAAAATCACATCCACCGGCCCCCGCACCGGCCAGGTCGGGTCCAGCAGATTGATCCGCTGGAAAGTGATCATGCGACGCAATTCCGGACGTACGCAGACAGTGCCCTCCTGGCTGCCGGTGCCCTTGAGGAAGAAGCGCTTGAGGCGCTCGGGGGAAATTTTTTCCACCCGGTCCAGGCCATAGACCCCTTTATCGGCGGTGGCCAGCACGTTGGTGTCCAGGTCCGAGGCGATGATGGAGACGTGGTCGGCATTATTGCCCAGTGCCTCCAGCACCGTCATGGCGATGGAATAGGGCTCCTCGCCGGTGGATGCGGCGCTGCACCAGATCTTGATCGGCCGCTTGCCCTGCTGCTTCTGCAGGAAACTGGCCAGGATGGGGAAGTGATGCGGTTCGCGGAAGAAGGAGGTGAGGTTGGTGGTGAGGGAATTGACGAAGCGCTCCCACTCCTGGGGATCGCCCTTCTCCAGGCACGACAGATATTCAGCGAAGGTCTTGATGCCGGTAGCCCGCAGCCGGCGGGCCAGGCGGGAATAGACCATGTCCTGCTTCACCGGCGACAGGGAGATGCCGGCATGCTGGTAGATGAGTTTGCGCACCCGCTCGAAGTCGGCGCTAGTAAATTCAAACTCCCGGGCCGCCGCATCCGTTCGTGGCGGCGGCGTGAAAAGGCGCTTCGGCTCGATCATGGCATTCTCTCCTCGGCTCCTGGACTCAGGAAGCTTCCATCCTTCGTCCCGGGAAGCGGACAGGACTCCGGCTCACCGCCAAACAGGGAGGACAGGACCCGCCCCACGGCGGCTGGGTGTTCTTGTTATGTAGCTGGGCGGTCTGAACGTTGGCTCAGGGCGCCTTTTTCTGGCCCAAGGGCGGCGCCAGGGCCTGACCTTCAGGCATTTCGCCGTTGCCCACCTCGACCTCCGGCGAATCCTCCTTGAGGAACGTCTCCTCGGTCTGCTTGTTCAGCACCACGATGCTGATGCGCCGATTCACCGGATTGAGGGGGTCGTTCTTGTCAAACAGGACCGTGGAGGACATGCCCACCACGCGCAACACCTTGTGATCGTCCATGCCGCCGAGCACCAGTTCGCGGCGGGAGGAGTTGGCCCGGTTGGCGGACAGCTCCCAGTTGGAAAAGCCCCGCTCGCCCCCGGAGAACTGGGCGGCATCGGTGTGGCCGGAAAGGGTGATGCGGTTCGGCACGGCGTTCAACACCTTGCCGATTTCCCGCAGGATGTCCCGCGTGTAGGGTTTGAGCTGGTCGCCGGCAAGATCGAACATGGGGCGGTTCTGCTCGTCCACGATCTGAATGCGCAAGCCTTCGCTGGTAATGTCGATGAGCAACTGGCGCTTAAACTGCTTGAGCGTCGGGTTGTTCTCGATCATGGCCTCGATGCGGCTCTTCAGTTCGCCGAGCATCTCCCGCTCCTTGCGCCTGAACTCCGCATTGGTTTCCTTGAGGGCGTAGGTTTTGACCTTGGATTCCAGATCGCCTTTCTTCACCTGGCCGGCCTGGCGGGTCAGATCCTGACCGCCCCCCTTGACCACGCTGGAGCTGTCCCCCGCCCCCTCTCCGCCCATCAGGGCGACCTTGAGGGGGGTCTTGAAGTATTCGGCGATGCCCTCGAAGTCCCCCTTGGCCGTGGAGCCAAGCAGCCACATCAGGAGGAAGAAGGCCATCATGGCCGTAACGAAGTCGGCATAGGCGATTTTCCAGGCGCCGCCGTGATGGCCGTGGCCACCCTTCTTGATGCGCTTGACGATTATGGGACGCTGGGAGTCGTCGCTCATTGCGGAGATAAGTCGGGTTGCAAACCGTTAATGAGCGCTATCACTTGGACTTGCGGCTCTTGATGTCTTCTTCCAATTCAATGAAAGACGGACGATCGGCAGACTGGAGCACCTTGCGGCCGAACTCGATGGCCACCTGGGGCGCGTAGCCGGACATGGAAGCCAGCAGCACCACCTTCATGCACTGGTAGATTTTGCTTTCTTCCTCGCCCTTCTGTTCGATCAGCGTCGCCAGGGGACCGATAAAGCCATAGGAAAGGAGAATACCGAGGAAGGTACCGACCAGGGCGGCAGCAATCAGCTTGCCCAGTTCGGCAGGGGGAATACCCACCGATTCCATGGTGTGCACCACCCCCATCACGCAGGCCACGATACCGAAGGCCGGCAGGCCGTCAGCGATCCGGTTCAACGCCCCCACCGGCGCGTGTGCCTCGTGGTGATGGGTTTCGATTTCGTTGTCCATCAGGTTTTCGATTTCGAAGGCATTGAGGTTGCCCCCGACCATCATCCGCAAATAGTCGGTCAGGAATTCGACCACGTGATGATCCGCGGCTATGGTTGGATATTTGGCGAAGATCGGGCTCTGCTCGGGGTTTTCCACGTCGGCCTCGATGGACATGAGACCCTCCTTGCGCACCTTGGCCAGGATCTCGTAAAGCATGGCCAAGAGGTCCATGTACAGGACCTTGTTGAACTTGGAGCCCTTGAGGGCCGCAGGCAGGGCCTTGAAGGTAGCCTTGACCACCCGGGGCGGATTGGCGACGAAAAAGGCGCCACCGGCCGCGCCACCGATGGTGATGAATTCGGTAGGCTGGATGAGCGCGCCAAGATGGCCGCCGGCCATGATAAAGCCGCCGAGCACAGCCCCCAGAACAACGATGTAGCCAACGATGACAAGCATGAGAAAACCCCTGAACCGCCCCGCAACGCCCCCCAAGGGCGCGGCAACGGCTTTTGTGCCGCCATTCTAACGGCTTAGGTCAGGCCGGCGCAAAGCAATATTCCGCGCTTTTTGCCCATCCGGCGCCCCCTGGAAGGAGGCTGACATCGAGCGCCTGGCCATTCCTCCCCGGCCATTGCCAGCCGGACATTCCGAAATAGCCGCCTCGGCGACCACGGCTCATTTTTGCCCCGGAGCCGGGTGAGAAGAAAGAAAAACCGCCCAGCCTTGATTTAGACTCTAGCTTTTCCATCTCCGGGTTCCGGCATGAACTTCTGCAGCCACTGCGGCGCCCCCGTTGCCCTGCGCATTCCTCCTGGCGACAGCCTGCCGCGCCACGTCTGCGATCAGTGCGGCACCATCCACTACCAGAATCCCAAGCTGGTGATCGGCTGCATCGCCGAGTGGGAAAGCCGCATTCTGCTGTGCAAACGCGCCATCGAGCCGCGTTACGGGCGCTGGACCCTGCCCGCCGGCTTCATGGAAAACGCCGAGACCACGGCCCAGGCGGCCGCCCGGGAAACACTGGAAGAAGCCTGTGCCCGGGTGGAAATCGGCGAGCTGTTTGCCCTGGTCAACGTGCCCCACATCAACCAGGTCCACCTTTTCTATCGCGGCACGATGCCCGAAGCACGGCACGACGCCGGGGAGGAAAGCCTGGAAACCGCCCTGCTGCTGGAAAGCGAAATCCCCTGGGAAGACCTGGCCTTCCGTAGCGTCCGTTTTGCCCTGGAACGCTATTTCAGCGACCGCCGCAGCGGCCGCTTCGGTCTGCACAGCACCGACCTGCCGCCCCCGCCGCCGGACTGGACCACCTGAGGCACTCCGGCCGGTCGCCGGCCGGGCCCGCACCTACTCGTCCAGGCTGAACTGGACCGGCAGGGAAAAAGTCACTTCCTTGCCCCGCAGGGCCTCCGGCACTGGAGTCTGGCGCGCGGCCTGGGTAATCATTTCCACCGCCTGCTCATCCAAAGCATTGAAGCCGCTGCTGTGCCCCAGGCTGGCGCTGGCACCGGCCAGGCCCAGACGCACCGTGACTTCCACCATGCCCTCCCAGCCCCGTTCCCGCGCCAGGCGCGGATAACGCTTGTAGCGGCGCGCTTCGCCGCCTAGAGCCAGCCGATACTGACGCATGGCATCAGCACTCACGCTCTCCCGTGCCGGAGCAGCCGCTGGCGCCCCACCCCGCTCGCCGACAGCAGGAATCCCGGCCTCCGCCGCCACTTCGCTGCGGCTGCCGGCAGTCCCTGGGACAACGGTCGGCGCCGCCCCTTCGCTACGCACCGGCCGCACATCGGCCCCATCCTTGGCAACCGCCAGGACGGAAGGAGGCAACGGATGCGTCGGCGATGGCCGCACGGGCTGGGCCGGCATTACCGCCTGGGGCTTATCCACGGAGGCTTGGGCAGTCGCTGGGCGAACGGCATGGGGGCCGGCTCCCAGCACTGCTTGCAAGGCCCCGGCCACCGGCGGCGCGGTAGGCAGCAAGTAACTGGCAGTGGCGCCAAGAATCAGGCCGTGGATCGCCAGCGACACGGCCAAGGCGCGGGGCAGGCCGCCGGGATTACTGCGCAGGGGATAATAATTACCGCTAAAAGCCATGGTGCCGCAGACAAAAGGTTATAAAACGGGGCAAAAGGGGAAAGGGTGCAGGAATAAGAGGTCCAACGTCGGAGGATACCGTAAAAGGGCCTCTCCCCCCCCGCTTGGAAAAGCGCTCAGGCTTTGTTACGCTAGCACAACCCGATGATTTTTATGGAAACTCCATGAACGATCCGGTGCCTGTGATTGCCCTCTCGCCCCCGTCGGACGTTGTTCTCCGGGGTTTCCCCTTGATCCTGGCCCTGGATCAGCATGGGGTACCGCAGCGCTGGATTTCCTGGCAGCAGGCCTGCTTCTACTACGCCAAGGAACTGGTGGCCTGGGATGCCGGCAGCCACGATCTGATCGTCCATGGCGGCATTTCCCGCCTCACCGGGCTGCAATCGGTCATCACCGCCAACAGCATCATCGCCATTCGCGGTCCGGCCCACGGCCACGAAGGTTGGCGCCATGTTCCGCCCCTGTCCAACCGGGAGCTGTTCCACCGAGACCGGCACATCTGCGCCTATTGCGGCCGGGAGCTTCCCACCCAGCGCCTGACCCGGGACCATGTGGTGCCCCTTTCCCGGGGCGGACGGGATACCTGGACCAATGTGGTGGCCGCCTGCATGGCCTGCAACCAGAAAAAGGGGGGACGCACGCCGGAGAAAGCGAACATGGAGCTGCTCTACCTGCCCTATGTGCCGAACCGGGCCGAATTCCTGATTCTTTCCAACCGCCAGATCCTGGCCGACCAGATGGACTTCCTGGCCCGCCACGTCCCGGCCCAGAGCCGTATTTTCTGAGCAGCCATCGGCCGGCGAGCCCCAGCCAGCGCTGGCTGTGGGACAATCGCTCCGTCATTCCACCGTCCATCGTTACTACGCCCCGAAAAAGCGGACTCCCATGCTGAAAAGCCCCCTCGCCCACCTTACCCCCCTGGACTGGAGCGCCCTGGTCTGGTTTCTCGCCTGCTGGGTCGGTTATGCGGTGTTCGCGGAACGGGGCCTCCATGCCAGCAACAGTCTGGTCGGCCAGGGCCACGCCTACCGCCTGCTCTGGGCACGGCGCCTGATGGAACGGGAGGTGCGCATTACCGATGCCTCCCTCATCGGCAACCTCATGGGCAGCGTTTCCTTCTACGCCAACACCACCATCTACATCATCGCTGGCCTGTTCGCGGTGCTCGGCACCCTGGACAAGGTGGTGTCGGTGGCCGCCGACTTTCCCTTCGCCCGGGAAGTCTCCCGGGACCTGCTGGAACTCAAGCTGCTGCTCCTGTTCGGGATTTTCGTGGTGGCCTATTTCAAATTCACCTGGTCCCTGCGCCAGTTCAACCTGCTGTCGATCTTGGTGGGCGGGGCACCGTTGGGCAGCTGCACCACCAATCCGGACATGGAGACCTACGCCCAGAAAATGGCAGCGGTTAATAGCTATGCGGGAGACGATTTCAACCGCGGCATCCGGGCCTACTACTTCGGCCTGGCGGCCCTCACCTGGCTGGTGTCGCCCAACCTGTTCCTGGTCGTCACCACCGCCATTACGGTGGTGCTGTACCGGCGGGACTACGCCTCCCCTACCCTGCAGGCCATGCGTTGAGTTAGCCTGACAGCTCGGCAGCTCAGCCATAGGGATTGACCAGTCCCTCGCTCAACTGGACGAAGACGGCCAGCGACTGGGCCTCGCTGCGGCCCATGAGCAGCCTGTCCTCCAGGGCATTGAGCCATCTGCCGCAGCTCCCCGTAGTTCTCATTGAGCACCTTGACCTTTTCCGTGCAGGAAAGAGGACTGGCTTCGTCGGCGCGCCACACGGGGAGCGCCGGACCTTCGGGATTAAGCAATTTCATGGAGAGGCGAACCACCGTTTGGGTGGCGCCATCTTCGGCTTATAGCAAGCCAAGTAACTTACCAAGGGCCCCGTGGGGCCATCGGGAAAAACACTGGGCGGGGTCGATGCAGGGAGTCGCCTTCCCCGCCGACAGATACCGCCCGGGTGATGAGAACGAAGCTGAACAGCCCTATTTGGCGGGAGTTCCGCCCATCCGTTCCATCATCATCTGCATCATGTCCATGCGCTTTTCCAGTAGCTGCATGCGCTCGGCCATGGAACCCTGGCCAGCATCGGCGCCCCCCATCATTGGCATCGTGCCCTGCCCCATGCCATGGTGCATTTCTTGGCCCATGGGGTGGCCCATTTCGTGGCCCATGGGGTGAGCCATGCCGCCCTCCATCATCGGGCACTCCATGCCCTCGCCGCCCAGGCTCTCCGCCAGGGCCATATTCTCGTGCAGGGTGCGCAGATAGTCGGCCAGCAGGGACTGCCGCTGGGCATCGCTGCCAGCCTTGCTCAGCCGGCCAAGCTGGGTCTGCAGCTTTTTCACGTTGGCCCGCAGCTGTTTCACGGTGCCGGCCTGGGCCTGGGGTGCCGGGGCGGTTGCAGCAGGGGCTGCTTCGGGATGCTGGGCATCATCGGCCCAGGCCGGCAGGGCCAGGGCACAGAGCAGGGCGATGGCGGTCTTGTTCATGGAGCGTCTCCTAGTGTTGGGTTGGCCGGAGCATGGCCGGCAACCGAATAAATCCGTGGGTCAGCCATCCTGCCACGAAGCCAGCCGCCGTTCCATGATCAGGGCGTAGATGGCCGGAATCACGGCCAAGGTGAGGATGGTGGAGGAAATCATGCCGCCGACCATGGGGGCAGCAATGCGGCTCATCACCTCCGACCCGGTGCCCCGGCTCCACAGGATGGGCAGGAGGCCGGCCATGATGGCCACCACGGTCATCATTTTCGGCCGTACCCGTTCCACCGCCCCTTCCATCACCGCCGCGTAGAGGTCGGCGGCCGAGACGGCCCGCCCTTCGGCGGCGCGTGTGGCCTGGATATCCCGCCAGGCGTGGTCCAGGTAGATGAGCATCACCACCCCGGTTTCCGCCGCCACCCCGGCCAGGGCGATGAAGCCCACGGCCACGGCCACGGAGAAGTTATAACCCAGGAGCCACATCAGCCACACTCCGCCCACCAGGGCGAAGGGCACGGAAAGCATGACGATGAGGGTCTCGGTGAGACGCCGGAAGTTTAGGTAGAGCAACAGGAAGATAATCAGCAGGGTAATCGGCACAACGATTTTCATCTTCGCCACGGCCCGCTCCATAGATTCGAACTGACCGCTCCAGGTGATGTAGTAGCCGGTGGGGAATTTCACCTGCTGCTGCACTGCCCGCTGGGCATCGGCCACGTAGGAGCCAATGTCCCGGCCCCGGATATCCACGTAGATGTAGGCCGAGAGCAGCGCATTCTCAGTGCGGATGGCCGGCGCCCCCTGGGCGATGGAGACCCTGGCCACCTGCCCCAGGGGCACCATGGCGCCGCTGGGCAAGGGCACCAGCACCTCGCTGGCAATCTTCTCGGGGGTGTCGCGCATTTCCCGGGGATAGCGCACATTGACGCCGAAGCGCTCCCGCCCTTCCACCGTGGTGGTCACCATCTCGCCCCCCAGGGCTGTGGCGACCACCTCCAGCAGGTCGCCCACGGCCAGGCCGTAGCGGGCCAGGGCCGGGCGGTCGGGGGCGATGTTGAGGTAGTAGCCGCCAGTGATACGCTCGGCGAAGGCGCTGCTGGTGCCGGGCACGGTCTTCACCACCGCTTCCACCTGCTTGGCCACCCGCTCGATTTCCGCCAGATCCTTGCCGAACACCTTGATGCCGATCGGAGTGCGAATACCGGTGGACAGCATGTCGATGCGGGCCTTGATGGGCATGGTCCAGGAGTTGGAGACCCCGGGGAATTGCAGGGCCTTGTCCAACTCGGCGATGAGGCCGTCGATGGTCACTCCGGGCCGCCATTCGGACTCGGGCTTCAAGTTGATCACCGTCTCGAACATCTCGGTAGGGGCCGGGTCGGTGGCGGTGTTGGCCCGCCCCGCCTTGCCGTAAACCGAGGCCACCTCGGGAAAGCTCTTGATGATCTTGTCCTGGGTCTGAAGCAGTTCCGCCGCCTTGGTGATGGACATGCCGGGCAGGGAGGCGGGCATGTAGAACAGGGTGCCCTCGTTCAAGGTGGGCATGAACTCGCCCCCCAGGCGAGAGGCCGGCCACAGGGAGATGAGCAGTACCGCAATCGCGGTAACGATGGTGCCCTTCTTCCAGGCCATGACCCGGGCGATCACCGGGCGATAGAGGCGGATGAGGAAGCGGTTCACCGGGTTTTCCGCCTCGGAGAGGATCTTGCCCCGGATGAAGAACAGCATCAGCACGGGCACCAGGGTCACCGACAGGAGGGCCGCACCGGCCATGGCGAAGGTCTTGGTATAGGCCAGGGGCGAGAACAGACGGCCCTCCTGGGCCTCCAGGGTGAAGACCGGGAGGAAGGAGACGGTGATGATGAGCAGGGAGAAGAACAGGGCCGGCCCCACCTCCTTGCACGCCGCAATCATGGCCTCGCTGCGGGATTCGCCAGGCTGCAGGCGCTCCAGGTGCTTGTGGGCATTCTCGATCATGACGATGGCCGCATCCACCATGGCGCCGATGGCAATGGCGATGCCGCCCAGGCTCATCAGGTTGGAGTTCATGCCCAGGAGACGCATGGCGATGAAGGCAATCAGCACCCCCACCGGCAGCATGAGGATGGCCACCAGGGCGCTGCGTACATGGAGCAGGAAGACGACACAGACCAGGGCGACGATCACCGACTCCTCGGCCAGGGTGTGCTTGAGGGTGTCGATGGCCCGGTGGATCAGCTCGGAGCGGTCATACACCGTCTCGATGCTGACGCCCTCGGGCAGCCCCGGGGCGATTTCGGCGATTTTGGCCTTGAGGTTGGCGATCACATCCAGGGCGTTCTGGCCGTAGCGGGCCATGGCGATGCCGGATACCACCTCCCCGTCACCGTTGAGCTCGGTCAGGCCCCGGCGTTCGTCGGGCACCAGCTCCACCCGGGCTATGTCCCGCACCAGCACCGGCGTGCCGGCTTCGGCCTTGACCACCAGCTGTTCCAGGTCCGCCGGGCTGCGCAGGTAGCCCTGGCCCCGCACCATGTATTCGGTCTCGGCCATTTCCACCACCCGGCCGCCCACGTCGCGGTTGGAATCCCGGATCGCCTGGGAGACCTTGGCCAGGGGGATGCCATAGGCCCGCAGCTTCACCGGATCCACCGTCACCTGGTAGGTCTGGACGAAGCCGCCGATGGAAGCCACTTCGGCCACGCCGTGGGCCTTGGTCAGCTGGTAGCGCAGGTACCAGTCCTGGAGGGTGCGCAGCTCGGCCAGGGTCTTGTTCTTGGCTTGGACGACGTACTGGTACACCCAGCCCACTCCGGTGGCATCCGGCCCGATCTGGGGCGTGACGCCCTTGGGCAGGCGGCCGGAAGCGAAGTTGAGGTATTCCAGTACCCGGGAGCGGGCCCAGTAGATGTCGGTGCCGTCCTCGAAAATGACATAGACGAAGGAGGCGCCGAAGAAGGAAAAGCCCCGCACCACCTTGGACTTGGGCACCGACAGCATGGCCGTGGTGAGCGGATAGGTGACCTGGTCCTCCACCACCTGGGGCGCCTGGCCCGGCACCTCCGTATAGACGATGACCTGTACGTCGGAGAGGTCCGGCAGGGCGTCCAGGGGCGTCTTCAGCACTGCATAGACGCCGGCAATGACGATGAACAGGGTGGCCAGGACTACCAGGAAGCGGTTGCGGGCCGACCAGTCGATCAGGGCACTAAGCATCTCAATGCCCCGCGTGCGGATTGGCTGCTGGTTTGGCTTCCAGCTTGGTGATTACCCACTCCCCGGGCTGGCGCTCGACGAATTCGAAGGCCACCGCCGCGCCGGGTTTGAGGCCGGCGCCCAGGGCCGGGTTGGCCAGGATGAACTCCATGGTCATGGCCGGCCATTTGAGGCTGGCCACCGGACCATGGGCAATGCTCAGGGTGCCAGCCTTAGCATCGAACTCTTCCACCCGGCCTTCGGCATGATGGCCCACCTGGGCGGGCTGGGCGTGGCCGGCGGTGGCAGCTTGGGCAGCCCCCTGGTCCTGTGCTGCACCCAAACTGCCCGTGGCAGCCTTGAGGTTGCTCTCGGCATCGATCAGGAAATTGGCAGTCACCACCACTTGCTCCCCTTCCCTGAC
>DATEZY010000053.1:0-10034 GCA_035255085.1 Azospira sp.
CCGCCACGGCCTGGAATGGTCCAATCACCTGACCCCGGCCGACGGCTTGGCCATTGATGCCGACCTAGCCCTGTCCCAGGCCCACTTCCGGGAGGCGGTCAATGGCGGCGACCATGTGCCCAATGCCATTCCCCTCACCGCTTCCCTGGCCTTCAGCTACGACCGGCACGGCCCCTGGTTCGGTGGCCTGCGCCTGCGCTACCTGGGGGCCTATGCCCTGGAGGAGACGGGCCAGGAGAAATCCACGCCCTTCTGGATGGCCAACCTGAAGCTGGGCTACCGGGTGGATGCCAGCCTGCAGCTGACCCTGGATGTGCTCAACCTGTTCGACCGCAAGGCCAACGACATCGAATACTGGGGCGGCGCCTGTACCCGCAACGAACTCAACGCCGGCGCATGTGGCGGCGACGCCGGCATCGACGGGCGCCTGCTGCACCCCCTGGAACCCCGCACCCTGCGCCTGGGGCTGCGCCTCAGTTTCTGAGACGCCGACCGCCGGCCCGGCGCAAGTGCAGATACTCTGCCGCCAGGGCCTGGAAGCGGTGCTGGTATTCCGCCTCCGGCACCAGGCCGAGGAGGTAGCGGCAAGCCAAGTTGCGGATCGCCCCGCCCAGGGCGATGGCCCGGCTTTCTTCCCCCAGAGGCATGGCACCCGGGGTCTCTTCCTCGGTGGAGGCCAACATAGTCGGTCTCATAGTCGGTCTCATATGCGACGCAAGGCCAGATGGCCGTCCAGGGCGGCCAGGGACTCGGCCATGGCCCCGGCGCCGGGCTGCCGCAACCAAGCCCGTAGCAGGGAAGCCAGGCAATGGCAGGTGTCCCGGGCCAGGTTCTGGGGCTCCAGCCCCGGGCGCAGGGTGCGGCGCTCCTGGGCGGCGGCGTAGCACTGGGCGATGGCGGCGACGCAGGCCGTGCGCAATTCCAGCAGACGCTCTTCCATGGCGGCGAAGGGGCCCACGTACTCGCAGCGGAACAGTACGATCTCCAGCACCTCGCGCAGTACCCGGTCGTCCTGGAGGATATGCAACAACTCCTGCCACTGCTGGCACAAGCGCTCCAGGGGATCGTCGTGGCCGGCGGACGCCTGCAGCCGGGCCAGCAACTTGGCCCGGGACTCCTCCACCAGGGCAAAAAACAGTTCGGCCTTGTTGCCGAAATGCCAATAGATCGCCCCCCGGGTCACCCCGGCCCGGGCCGCCACCTGGTCCAGGCTGGCGCCATTGACGCCCAGTTCGAGAAAGGCCTGGCGAGCGCCGTCGATGAGCGTGGCGCGGGTCATGTCCGCCCCCCGTCCGTGCTTCGGTTTCATGGTCTGCTCCCGATCAAAAACGGTGGCGCTGGTCCCTAGCGGCCGACGCCGCTGCCCTCGCCGTGACGCACTACGAACTCCGCCAGGGCGGCGCGCGCGGTGACCAGGCCGTTCTCCGGCGCCCCGGGGTCGGCGTAGCCCAGGGCCATGCCGCACACCAACTGCTCCTGCTCGCCGAATCCCAGCACCTCGCCGATGATCCGGTGGTAGTCGTTCCAGGCCGCCTGGGCGCAGGTCCCCAGGCCCCGGCCGGCGGCGGCGAGCATGACGTTCTGCAGGAACATGCCGTAGTCGAGCCAGCTGCCCTGGGCCAGGCGCCGGTCGATGGTGAACATCAGCCCCACCGGGGCGCCGAAGAATTGGAAGTTCCTGCGCTGCTGGGCCCGCATCTTGTCGCCGTCGCCCTTGCCGATGCCGAGCAGGCCGTAGAGGCCCCAGCCGGTCTGGCGCCGCCGCCCCAGGTAGGGCTCGAAGAATTGGGCCGGGTAGTAGGGATACTCCTCCCGGTGGCTGCCGTCGGCGGCGTCGAAGGCGGCACAGACTGCCGCCACCAGGCGCTGCCGCACCTCGCCGCTCACCACATGCACCCGCCAGGGCTGGATGTTGTTGCCGGACGGGGCCCGGGCGGCGAGCTGCAGCACCTCGTCGATCATCCCCGGGGACACCGGCCGGGGCAGGTAGGCTCGGGTGGTGCGGCGCTGCACCAGTAGCTGCGCCAGGTCCGGCATCAAATGATGGCTATCGGTGTTATTCAATGGCTTCTCCCAGACATCCGGGTACCGCGGATTAAAAAAATGGCAGGGCGGAACGACCCCGCCCTGCCGTAAAGGCCATCGTCTGGCCCAAAGGAGACTGTTACTGGGCGGCCTGAAACCTTGCTTGCCATGGCCCCCGGCCCGGCCAAATCGGGCGGGCTTGGGACCGTCAGTTGCCGAAGGCGGCGATGCCGGTCTGGGCCCGGCCCAGGATCAGGGCGTGGATGTCGTGGGTGCCTTCGTAGGTATTGACCACCTCCAGGTTCACCACGTGGCGGATCACCCCGTACTCGTCGGAGATACCGTTGCCACCGAGCATGTCCCGGGCCATGCGGGCGATGTCCAGGGACTTGCCGCAGGAATTGCGCTTCATGATGGAGGTGATTTCCGGCGCGGCGACGCCCTCGTCCTTCATGCGGCCCAGGCGCAGGCAGCCCTGGAGGCCCAAGGTAATTTCGGTCTGCATGTCCGCCAGCTTTTTCTGGATCAATTGGTTGGCGGCCAGGGGACGGCCGAACTGCTGGCGGTCCAGGACGTACTGGCGGGCCCGGTGCCAGCAATCCTCGGCGGCCCCCAGGGCGCCCCAGGCGATGCCGTAGCGGGCGGAGTTCAGACAAGTGAAGGGACCCTTCAGGCCGGTGACTTCAGGGAATTCGTTTTCTTCCGGCACGAACACCTCGTCCATGACGATCTCGCCGGTGATGGAGGCACGCAGGCCCACCTTGCCGTGGATGGCGGGGGCGGAAAGACCCTTCCAGCCCTTCTCCAGGATGTAGCCGCGGATTTTGCCCGCGTCGTTCTTGGCCCAGACCACGAACACGTCGGCGATGGGGCTGTTGGTGATCCACATCTTGGCACCGGTGAGGGAGAAGCCGCCGGGCACCTTCTTCGCCCGGGTGATCATGGAGCCCGGGTCGGAGCCGTGGTTCGGTTCGGTCAGGCCGAAGCAGCCGATCCACTCGCCGGTCGCCAGCTTGGGCAGGTACTTCTGCTTCTGGGCTTCGGTGCCGAATTCATTGATCGGCACCATCACCAGGGAGCTTTGCACGCTCATCATGGAACGGTAGCCCGAATCGACCCGTTCCACTTCCCGGGCGATGAGGCCGTAGGCCACGTAGTTGAGGCCGGCGCCGCCGTACTCGGTGGGGATGGTGGGGCCGAGCAGGCCCAGTTCGCCCATCTCGCGGAAAATGGCCGGGTCGGTGGATTCGTCGCGGAACGCCTGCTGCACCCGGGGCGCCAGGCGCTCCTGGCAGTAGGCCTCGGCGGCGGTGCGGATCATGCGTTCGTCTTCGGTGAGTTGCTGGTCGAGCAACAGGGGGTCGTCCCATTTGAAGTTCATGTCGGTCTCCTCGTTTGCGTGTTTGGGTGTTTAGTTGGCTGAATGGGGTTGCCCGCGCTTACTGCGGACGGTTGCGGATCAGGTTGCGGGCGATCACCAGTTGCTGGATCTGGGTGGTGCCCTCGTAGATGCGGAACAGGCGCACGTCGCGGTAGAAGCGCTCGATGCCGTATTCGGACAGGTAGCCGGCGCCGCCGAAGATCTGCACCGCCCGGTCGGCCACCCGACCACACATTTCGGAGGCGAAGAGCTTGGCGCAGGAGGCTTCGGTGACCACGTCCAGGCCGGCGTCGCGGCGGCGGGCGGCATCCAGCACCATGCAGCGGGCGGCATAGAGCTCCGCCTGGCTGTCGGCCAGCATGGCCTGGATCAGCTGGAACTCGGCGATGGGCTTGCCGAACTGTACCCGCTCGCAGGCGTAGCGCAGGGCGTCGTTGAGCATGCGCTGGGCGGCACCGACGCTGGTGGCGGCAATGTTGATGCGGCCCTTGTCCAGCACCTTCATGGCGGTCTTGAAACCGACGCCTTCCTTGCCGCCGATGAGGTTGGCCACCGGCACCCGGCAGTTCTCGAAAATCACGTCGCAGGTATGGGCACCCTTGTGGCCCATCTTGTGGTCGATGTTGCCCAGGGAGAGGCCCGGGGTGCTGCGCTCGACCAGGATGGCGGAGACCCCGTCGGGTCCCGGCTTGCTGGCGTCGGTGCGGGCCATCACGGTGTAGATGCCGGCTTCCGGGGCGTTGGTGATGAAGCGCTTGGTGCCGTTGAGCACGTAATGGTCGCCGTCCCGCACGGCGGTGGTGCGCAGGCTGGCGGCGTCCGACCCGCTGTCGGGCTCGGTCAGGCAGAAGGAGCCGATGATCTCGCCGGTGGCCAGGCGCGGCAGGTAGTGGGCCTTCTGGGCATCAGAGCCATCGATGACGATGCCCTGGGCACCGATGCCGTTGTTGGTAGCGAACAGGGAGCGGAAAGCCGGGGAAGCCTGGGCTACTTCGAAGTAGGCCATCACCTCCTCTTCCATGGTCAGTCCCATGCCGCCGTATTCTTCGGGAAGGGACAGGCCGAACAGGCCCAGTTCCTTCATCTCGCTCACCAGGGCCGCCGGGATTTCATCGTGCTCGGCGACGGTGGCTTCCTGGGGGATCAGGCGCTCGCGCACGAAGCGGGACAGGGTGTCGAGCAGAATGTTGAGGGTTTCCTGGTCTCTGATCATGGTGGTATCCGTTTCTTCTCTGGTGGGGCGGGAACATCCGTCCGGGGGGAAGGAGGCCTGGGCCTCCTTCCTCCCGGCAGTTACTTCACTTACTTCACGTGCTTGCGGAACTCGGGCTTGCGCTTCTCGCGGAAGGCATTACCGCCCTCGGCGGATTCGGGGCTCTCGTAGTAGAGCTTCAGGGCGTGCATGGCCAGGCCGCCCATGCCGCGGATCATTTCCGTATCCACGTTGAAGGACTTCTTGGCCAGGGCGATGGCGGTGGGGCTCTTTTCCACGATCTCGTCGCACCACTTCTTCACTTCGGCGTCGAGCTGGTCGGCGGGCACCACGGCATTCACCAGGCCCATCTGCAGGGCTTCCTGGGCGCTGTAGCGGCGGCACAGGTACCAGATTTCCCGGGCCTTCTTCTCGCCCACGACGCGGGCCAGCAGGGCGGTGCCGAAGCCGGGATCGACGGAGCCGACGCGGGGGCCGGCCTGGCCCAGCTGGGCGTTGTCGGAGGCGATGGCCAGGTCGCAGATGGTGACCAGCACGTTGCCGCCGCCGATGGCGTAGCCGTTCACCCGGGCGATCACCGGCTTGGAGATGTCGCGGATGGCGCTCTGCACTTCCTCGATCGGCAGGCCGATGGTGCCCCGGCCGCCGTAGCCGCCGTCCTGGGTGCCCTGGTCGCCGCCGGTGCAAAAGGCCTTGTCGCCGGCGCCGGTGAGGACCACCACGCCGATGCTGCGGTCGAAGTCGGCGTCCTTCAGGGCGTGGATCATTTCCTCGCAGGTCTGGGCGCGGAAGGCGTTGTATTGCTTGGGCCGGTTGATGGTGATGGTGGCGATGCCATCGGCCTTGGTGTAGAGAATGTCCTGGTATTCCATGTCGAGATTCCTTGTGTGTATGGGGTTGGGATGGCCTTAGCCGGCCATGGTCAGGCCGCCGGAGACGCTGATCACCTGGCCGGTGATGAAGCCCGCGTCGTCGCTGGAGAGGAAGGCCACGATGCCGGGCAGGTCGTCGGGCTGGCCCAGGCGGCCGAAGGGGATGGCGCGGGTGAAGGCGTCGCGCAGCTTGTCGCCCTTCTCGCCTTCGCCGCAGATGTCGCCCAGCAGGGGGGTGTCGGTGGGGCCGGGGCAGACCACGTTGATGCTGATCTGCTTGCGCGCCAGTTCCCGCGCCAGGGTCTTGGAGAAGGCCACCAGGCCGCCCTTGCAGAAGGCATACACGGCTTCGCCGGAGGAACCGACCCGGGCGGCGTCGGAGGCGATATTGACGATGCGGCCACGGCCCCGCTCGGCCATGCCCTTGGCCACGGCGTGGTGCATGTACAGGGCGCCGTAGAGGTTGATGGCGACGATCTTGTCCCACAGGGGCTTTTCGGTACTGAGGAAGTTGCCGATCTTGTCCCAGCCGGCGTTATTGACCAGCACCTCGACCGGGCCCAGGTCCTGCTCGGCCTTGGCCACGGCGGCATTCACCGATTCCTGGCTGGTGATATCGACGGCGAAGGCGGCAGCCTTGCCGCCCCGGTCGCGGATGTCGGCGGCGACGCCAGCGGCGGCTTCCTGGTTGATGTCGAACACGGCCACGATGGCGCCCTCGGCACCAAAACGGCGGCAGATGGCGGCACCGATGCCGCCGGCACCGCCGGTCACCACGACTACTTTGTCCTTGATTCCACGCATCTTTGTTTCTCCTTTAAAAAATATTCAAGGCGCCGCCCATTGCTTTTCGGCGGCGCTTCAGGCTTCAATAGCGCCCGGATACCACCTGCCCGAGCGCCCGATGAAAGACCTTTCCACTGAAAAAAGCCTGGCCACCGACGAAATCAACAACCGGCTTTTTTTCCGCTTCTTCCAGGCGGCCAACACCCTGCACACCAAGGGCACCCAGGCCATGGAAGTGGTCGGCGTGACCACCCAGCAATGGTCCGTGCTCGGCGCCCTGTCCCGACCCCAGGCCAGCACCGGCATGAGCGTCGGCGAACTGTCGCGCTACCTCCTGGTGAGCCGGCAGAACCTCTCCGGACTGCTCACCCGCCTGGAGCGGGACGGCGTCATCGAGCGGGTGATCGACGAGGCCGACCGACGCTCCCGCAAGGTCAAGCTGAGCGCCAAGGGCGAGGAGCTGTGGGTGGCCCTGGCCGGCCCGATCCGCGACTTCTACGATCAGGCCCTGAAGGGCTTTTCCTTCGATGACCGCCTGGCGTTCATTCATTTCATCAGCCTCCTGCAGCGCAACATGTCCAAGATCTAGATGCGGTGCTTGGCCAGCATCTGGCGGCTGATGATCATCTTCATGATGTTGGCCGTGCCGTCGCCGATCTGCAGGCCCATCACGTCCCGGTAGCGCTGACCGAAGTTGTAGTCGCCGCCGTAGCCGCCGTGGCCGTGAGTAAGCAGGCACTGGTGGATGATGTCGCTGGCCAGCTTGGGGCCCCACCACTTGCACATGGCCGCCTCGGCCGTATGGGGCAGGCCCTGGTCCTTTAGCCACAGGGTGCGTAGACAGAGGGCGCGGCAGGCCTCGTAGTGGGTCTCCGCCTCGGCCAGGGGAAAGGTCACCCCCTGGAAATCGGCAATGGGCTTGCCGAAGGCTTCCCGCTCCTGCACATAGCGCCAGGTCTCGTCCAGGGAGGCGCGCACCACCCCCATGCACTGCAGGCCGATCAGGGCGCGGCTGTAGTCGAAGCCCTGCATCACCTGCACGAAGCCCTGACCTTCATCCCCCAGCATCATTTCCTCGGAGATGCGCACCCCGTCGAAGAAGATCGAGCCGCGGCCGACGGGCCGGGTGCCGATGTCGTCGAAGGTGGTGCGGGTCACGCCAGGCAGATCCATGGGCACCAGGAAGGCACTGATACCCCGGGCGCCGTCGCTTTCCAGGCCGGTGCGGGCGAAGACCACCGCCACGTCGGCCTGGGTGGCCATGGAAATGGAGGTCTTCTCGCCGCTCAGGATGAAATCCTTGCCGTCGCGCACCGCCTTCAGCTTCAAGCGGGCCGCGTCGGACCCGGCGGACGGCTCGGTCAGGGCGATGGCGATGGTGTTCTTGCCGGCGATCACATTGGCCAGCCATTCCTTGGCGGTATCGGAGCGGCCATGGCTGGAGACGATCTGGCCGCACAGGGAAGTGAGCAGATTGACGTAGGAGACGTTGAAGTCGCCGTAGGCGATCTGCTCCAGTAGCAGGCCGCTGGTGACGCAATCGACCCCCATGCCGCCATGTTCCTCGGCCAGTTCCGGCCCGAGGAAACCCAACTCCCCCATTTCCTGAATGAGTTCCCGCTCGACCCGCTCGGCTTTTTCCCGGGCCCGGTAGCCGGGGGCCAGGCGGTTCCTGGCAAAGCGGCTGGCGGTATCCACCAGGGCTTGCTGCTCGGGGCTAAGACTGAATTCCATCGCTGCTCCTTACTGGTCACGTCACAGATGGCCCCATTCTAGAAACGGGCCAAAACTAATGTCAATACATTTACGTATCTATTTTCAAAGAAGTGCGGTGCAGCACCCGAAAAGACGGCGACAAAAATAACTAACACAATGATTTATTTGTATTAATAAAAAATCACCATGTTGCAGCGCACAATGAAAACAGCCTCGGAACACTGTAATTTATATCAAGCTATTGACACATATTCCGGAACTGGATAGGGTGAGCACGTCGCCAATAGGGACGACGGGCAACACACAAAAAGGAGTGAGACATGCAACGCGGACAACTGAGGAAGCAACAAGGCAGCAAAGGACTGGGCCGGCGGACTCTTGCCAGCTGTATCGCCGCCCTGGTGTTGGCAGGCAATGCCGTCGCCGAGCCCAAGGTGAGCGACGACGTGATCAAGGTCGGGGTGCTGACCGACATGTCCGGCACCTATTCGGACTTCACCGGCCAGGGCGCTGTGATCGCGGCCCAGATGGCGGTGGCCGACTACGCCAAGAACGGCACGGTGCTGGGCAAGAAGGTGGAAGTGGTGAGCGCCGACCACCAGAACAAGGCCGACATCGGCGCCGAGCGCGCCCGCTCCTGGTTCGACCGGGACAAGGTGGATGTCATCGTCGAGTTGGTGAGCACCAACGTGGCCCTGGCGGTGATGGACGTGGCCGAGCAGAAGAACAAGCTGGCCCTGGTTTCCGGCTCTGCCTCCCTGCCCATCACCAACGAGCGCTGCAACCCGAACACGGTGCACTGGGTGTATGACTCCTACGGCCTGGCCTCGGGCACGGCCAAGGCGGTGGTCCAGTCGGGCAAGAAGAACTGGTATTTCATTTCCGCCGACTACGCCGCCGGCGCCGCCATGACCAAGGACGCGAGCCAGGTGGTCACCAGCAATGGCGGCAAGGTGGTGGGCGTGGCCAAGCATCCCTTCCCCAACGCCGACTTTTCCTCCTTCCTGCTCAGCGCCCAGGCCTCCAAGGCCGACGTGATCGCCCTGGCCAACGGCGGCCAGGACACCATCACCGCCATCAAGCAGGCCGCCGAATTCGGCATCACCGGCTCGAAGCAGACCCTGGTGCCGATCGTGCTGTTCATCAACGACGTGCACGCCCTCGGCCTCAAGACCGCCCAGGGCCTGACCCTGACCGAAGGCTTCTACTGGAATCGGGACGACAAGACCCGGGCCTGGTCCCGCCGCTTCTTCGAGAAGGCCAAGAAGATGCCGAGCATGGCCCACGCCGGCGTCTATTCCTCGGTCACCAACTACCTCAAGGCAGTGGAAAAGGCCGGCACCGACGATACCGCCACGGTGATGAAGACCCTGAAGTCCACCGAAATCGACGACGGCCTGTTCAAGGGCCAGATCCGGGCCGACGGCAAGTTCGCCCACGACATGCTGTTGCTGGAAGTGAAGAAGCCAAGCGAATCCAAGGAGCCTTGGGACTACTACCACGTCAAGGCCGTCATCCCCGCCGCCGATGCGGCCCTGCCCCTGGCCCAGTCCAAGTGCAAGCTGGTGCAGCGCTAACCCCCGCCTAGGAGAAACCATCCATGGAATTCGATCCTGTATTGCTGGCAGCCCGCCTGGGGCCGATGAAATCCCGGGGCCTGTGGCGTGACGAAACCATCAACCCTCACCTCAAGCGCGCCGTGGAGCTCTGTCCGGAAAAGACCGCGGTGATCGCCTACCGCCATGACCGGGAACAGCCGGTGCGCCTCTCCTACCGGGAACTGGACGCCCGGGTGGAAAAGGTGGCCCGCTCCCTGGCGGCCCTGGGCGTCGGCGCCAAGGACGTGGTCAGCTTCCAGTTGCCCAACTGGTGGGAGTTCGTGGTCCTGGCCCTGGCCTGTGCCCGCATCGGCGCCGTGGCCAACCCGGTGATGCCGATCTTCCGCCAGCACGAACTGAACTTCATGCTCAACTTCGGCGAGTCCAAGGTGTTCGTCGTACCCAAGACCTATCGGGGCTTCGACTACGAGGCCATGGCCCGA
>DATEZY010000054.1:0-6757 GCA_035255085.1 Azospira sp.
TAGCGGGACTGGGCCTCGTGGGTATCGGTAATGGTCGCCGTGCCGACCTCGAAACTCTTCTTCGCCAGCTCCAGCTGCTGGCCGATGGCCGTCTTTTGCGCCTGCAGTGAGCGGAGGTTTTCCTGGCCGTAGAGCACGTCAAAGTAGGCCTGGGACACGCGTAGGATCAGGTCCTGCCGCGCCAGAACAAACTGGGCTTCGGCCTGGGCGACCTGAAATTTCGACTGGTCGTACTGCAGCCAATTCTGCCAGCGGAACAGGGGCTGGCTCAGGGAAAGGGTGTAGCCGTTGCTGTTGTAGCGGCCGGACACCTGCATGGCCGGCGAGGTCCGACGCTCGAAATCCACATCGTTCCACAGGGTATTGGCCGCCAGGCCGATCGTCGGCAGCAACAGAGCGCGTCCCTGGGGCAACTTCTCCCGGCCGGCATCCAGATTGGCTTTGGCCGCGGCGTACTGGGCGTCGTTCTCCAGGGCTTCCTTGTAGACCTGCAGCAAGTTCGCCGCCTGGGCGGCACCGGCGAAGAGCAGGGAGGAAAACATCAGGGGCAGGAGCTTCATTCGCATGGCGCGGCCTCTCTCAGGCTCAATACTTGGGCATGGCGGGATCGACATCGTGGGCCCAGGCATGGACGCCACCCGTCAGGTTATGCACGGCCTCGAAGCCGCGGCTGTTCAGGAACATCGCCACCTGCATGCTGCGCCCGCCGTGGTGACAGATCACCACGATATCCCGATCCTCCGGCAGCTCCCCGAGGCGCAGGGGAACGCTGGCCATGGGCATGGGCGTGGCACCGGGGATGGCGCACAACGCCACCTCCCACGGCTCCCGCACATCCAGCAGGAGGGGCTGGGGGCGCTGGGAGTCGGCGAGCCAGTCGGCCAGGGAGCGGGCGGAGATCTGTTGCATGGTCAGAAGCGGAAGTTGTCCCGTTGGGGCGCGTTCTGCAGGGGCGCGGCGACGGTTTCGAAAAGATTGACGCTGGCGTAGGTGCCTTCGGCAGTGCAGGTCACCAGCTGGGCTTCCATCACCGGCAGGTCGCCGACGATGGCTACCAGGCGGCCGCCTACCTTCAATTGCTTGAGCAGGGACTCGGGCAGGAAGGGCAGGGAGCCAGAGACAACGATCACGTCATAGGCTTCCTTGCCCCAACCCTTGGCGCCGTCACCGGTTTCCACGCTGACGTTGCTGACGCCGGCCTGAGCCAGGTTAGCCTTGGCGGTCTTGGCCAGTTCCGGATTGATTTCCACGGTGGTCACCTGGTCGGCGCGGGCGGCCAGCAGGGCGGCCATGTAGCCGCTGCCGGTACCGATTTCCAGGACCTTGTCGGTTTTCTTCAGGCCCAGCTCCTGGAGCAGGCGGGCCTCGATCTTGGGGGCCAGCATGGTGGCGCCGGCGGCCAGGGGAATTTCCAGGTCGGCAAAAGCCAGGGCCTGGTAAGCCGCCGGCACGAAGGCCTCGCGCTTGACCACGAACAAGAGGTCGAGCACCTCCTGATCCAGGACCTCCCAGGGCCGGATCTGTTGCTCAACCATGTTGAAGCGGGCTTGTTCCAAATTCTGCGCGTGTTCCATGCCAAATCCCCATCTGCTTTATATTAGCATTAACTAATATATTGGTTTCGGAAAAACAAGATTATAACTGAGGCACCCGTCCGTTGCCGGCCAGGGCTTCATCGGGACTGAGGGGCTCCCGGGAACCCGGTTCAGCGCTGCCGCCAGCGCCATCGGGCGGCGGCACCCGGTGCCAGGCGGCGTACAGAGCGGGCAGGAAAATCAGGGTCAGCAGGGTCGCGACCGTAAGACCGCCCATGATGGCCACTGCCATGGGCCCGAAGAAGGCGCTGCGGGTCAGGGGGATCATGGCCAGGATGGCGGCGGCAGCGGTCAGGGCGATGGGCCGCAGACGGCGCACGGTGGAATCGACAATGGCTTCCCAGCGATTTTTCCCAGCCATTTCATCCTGCTCAATCTGGTCCACCAGGATCACCGAATTGCGCATGATCATGCCCGACAGGGCGATGGTGCCGAGCATGGCGACAAAGCCGAAGGGCTTGTTGAACAGCAACAGGAATACCGTCACCCCCACCAGCCCGAGGGGCGCCGTCAGCACGACCAGGGCCACCCGGGAAAAGCTCTGCAACTGCAGCATGAGGACAGTGAGGACTACCAGGAAAAACAAGGGCACGCCAGCCGCCACCGAACTGCCACCCTTGCCGGCCTCCTCCACCGCGCCGCCCACTTCCAGGGTGTAGCCCAGGGGCAGCTGCGCCTTGATGGTTTGCAGGGCCGCCTCCACCTGGGCCGACACCACCGGCCCCTGCATGCCGCCGTAGATGTTGCCGCGCACGGTGATGGTCGGTACCCGGTTGCGCCGCCAAACCACCCCTTCCTCGAAGTCGTAGCGCAGGTTGGCCACCTGGGCCAAGGGAACGGCCTTGCCGGCCCGGGTCGGCAGCATCAGATCCGGCAACAGGGAAAGACGCTGGCGCTCCACCGCCGTGCCGCGCAGATGCACCTCGATCAGCTCGGAGCCTTCGCGGAACTCGGTCACCGCCTGGCCCTTCAGGGCGGTATTGATGAGATTGGCAATGTCAGCAGAACTCACGCCCAGAAGCCGGGCCTTGGACTGATCCACCTCCAGGCGGATAACCTTGGCCGGCTCCTCCCAGTCCAGATGCACATTGGCCAGGTGCGGATTCTGGCGCATCACCGCCGCCACCTCGTGGGCATAGCCCTTGAGGGTGGGCAAATCGGGCCCGGCCACCCGGAACTGGACGGGGAACCCCACCGGCGGGCCATTCTCCAGCCGGTTGATGGCTGCCCGCAGGCTCGGGAAGTCGTTGTCGAATAGGGCGATCAGCTTGGTCCGCAACGCCTCCCGCTCCGGCGAGCCCTGGGTCAGGATGACGAACTGGGCGAAGTTCTTCTGGGGCAGCTGCTGGTCCAGGGGCAGGTAGAAGCGGGGGCTGCCGGTGCCGATGTAGGACACCACGTTTTCGATGCCCGGCTGCTCCGCCAGCCAGCCCTCCAGGCGCCGCGCCTCCGCATCCGCCGCCGCCCAGGAAGCGCCTTCGGCCAGGCGCAGGTCCACGATCAGTTCGGGCCGGGTCGAGTCGGGGAAGAACTGTTGCTGTACCAGACGGAAGCCCAGGATGGAGGCCACGAAACAGCCCACGGTGATGCCGATCACCAGCCAACGGCGGCGCACGCAGGCATCCACCAAGGTACGGAAACGGCGGTAGAAGGGCGAGGCGTAGATATCCCCTTCGCTGTGGGTATGCTCCTGGCGCAACAGCCATTCAGCCAGGCGGGGCCAACGCCGGCGCAGCCATTCTGCGAGGCGCGAGGGCTCCCGGTGGGCCACCCGGTGCAAGGCAAAATCCGGCAGCAGCTTGTAGCCCAGGTAGGGAACGAACAGCACCGCCGCTACCCAGGACACCAGCAAGGCGATTACCGTCACCTGGAAAATGGACCGGGTGTATTCGCCGGTGGCGGAAGCCGCCGTGGCGATGGGCAGGAAGCCCGCCGCCGTCACCAGGGTGCCGGAGAGCATGGGCATGGCGGTGGATTCGTAGGCGAAGGAAGCGGCCTTGGCCCGGCTCCAGCCCTGCTCCATCTTGGTGGCCATCATCTCGACGGCGATGATGGCGTCGTCCACCAGCAGGCCCAGGGCCAGGATCAGGGCACCCAGGGAAATCTTGTGGAGGCCGACACCAAAAATCTGCATGAAGAGAAAGGTGATGGCCAGCACCACGGGAATGGTAATGGCCACGACAATGCCGGTACGCAGCCCGAGGGAAAGCAGGCTGACCCCCAGGACGATGACCACCGCCTCGACCAGGGAGTGTATGAATTCATTGACCGAGCGCTGCACCGCCTTCGGCTGGGAGGACACGGTATGCAGCTCCAGGCCCACCGGCAGGCGCTTCTGGATGGAAGCCACCGCCCTATCCAGCCCCTGGCCGAGGCGGATGATGTCGCCGCCCTTGGCCATGGACACGCCCACCAGCAGGGTTTCCTTGCCCATGTAGCGGATTTTCTGGGTCGGTGGATCCTCATAGCCGCGACTGATGGTGGCGATATCCCCGAGACGCAGATCCCGGCCGTTGGCCCGCAGATGGGTATCGCGTAGGGCATCCAAGTCGTTATAACGGCCGCTCACCGCCACCCGCAGGCGCTCTGCCGGCGTGTCGAAGCTGCCCGAGGCGCTCACCGTATTCTGGTTCTGCAGGGCAGCGAGGATGGTGGTGCCATCCAGGCCCAGGGTCGCCAGCTTGGCATTGGAGAGTTCGATATAGACCCGCTCCTTCTGGTCGCCAAAGAAATCCACCTTGGCCACGTCCTTCACTCGCAGCAGTTCGGCGCGGATGGCCTCGGCCTGGCGCTTCAGCTCGGCGTAGGAATAGCCCTCCCCCTCCACGGCATAGAGGTTGCCGTACACATCGCCGAATTCGTCGTTGAAGGTGGGCCCCTCGATGCCCTTGGGCAGGGTGTAGCGCATGTCGCCGATTTTCTTGCGCACCTGGTACCAGATGTCCGGCACCGCGCTAGCGGGGGTGGAATCCTTGGCCTGGAAGAAAATCATGGACTCCCCGGGGCGGGAGTAGCTGCGCACGATGTCGGCGTAGGGAACGGACTGCAAGGTCTTTTCCAGCTTCTCCGTCACCTGCTGCTCCACCTCCTGGGCGCTGGCGCCGGGCCAGCCGGTACGCACCACCATCACCTTGAAGGTAAAGGGTGGATCTTCCGACTGCCCCAGGCGGGTATAGGAGAGCAGCCCCACCAGGGTCAGGGCAAGCATGAAATAGAGCACCAGGGACTGGTGCCGCAGGCCCCATTCGGAAAGGTTGAAATTCCTCACTTGGCAGGCTCCGAGGCGATACCGGGCAAATTCGCGGCACCGCTGCCCACGGCGGGCTGAGGCACCGGGTTCGGCTCCACCGGGCGCACCACCTGGCCCGGCGTCAGCTTATGCACGCCGGCGACGACGATGCGCTCGCCCCGGGCCAGACCGGCCTTCACCACCACCCCATCCTCCCGATAGGGGCCGGTTTCCACCCCCCGGGGCTGCACCACACCGCTCTTGGCATCCACCACCCAGACGCTGGCCTTGCCATCGATCTGGGTCAGGGCCGCGGTGGGCACCAGCAGACCGGCGTCACCGGCACCAATCAGCACACCAGCCGTCATGCCCAGGCGTAGGGTCTCGTCCGGCTCCAGCACGGTCACCTTGACCTGGAAGCTGCGGGTCGCACCATCGGCCGCCGGCGCCACTTCCCGCACCCGGGCCCGGTAGGCCCGGGCCTGGTCGGCCCATAGACGCACCACTGCTGGAGCACCGGGAACGACCCCGGCCATGCGCCCTTCGGGCACCGCCACCACCACCTCCTTGTCGCCGGCAAGGGCGAGGCGGATCGCCGCCTGGCCGGCCGCCACCACTTGGCCCGGCTCCACCTTGACCTCGGTCACCACCCCGTCCTTTTCCGCCACCAGATCCGTATAGCCGGCCTGGTTGCCGGTGACCGCGGCCTGGGCCCGGGCCTGCTCCAAGCGCGCCTGGGCCGCCTTGAACTGGGCTTCCTTGCTATCGAAGGCACTCCTGGAGATGAACTGTTTTTCCAGCAGCTTCTGCTGCCGCTCGTATTCGGCCTTGGCTACCAGGAAATCCGCCTCGGCGGCTCGGGTCTGGGCATTGGCGGCGGCGGCGGAAAGCCCCGCATCCACTGGATCGAGGCGGGCCAGCACCTGGCCCTTGTTCACCACCGCCCCCACATCCACCCGGCGCTCCACCACCTTGCCGCCAATGCGAAAGCCCTGGTCGGTCTCATGCCGTGCCCGTACTTCGCCGATCCACAGGGATTCCCGGGCATCTCCCAGTCCCACCAACTGGGTCAGGGCGGGACGGGGCGCCTCGGCCTCGGCGGCCTCTTTGCCGCAGCCGGCAAGACCCAGCAGAATCAGCGACAACAGCGCCGGGCCGGTGAAACGGGAAGAAGGGGGAAAATTCATGGCACTAGGCTCCAGCAGCGATAGGGGCGTGGGACTTGGCGCCAGGCCGCAGTCCGTTGATCAGCAGGTCGAAATGGGTTTCCAGGTAGCGCCGGGGATCGTGCAACTCCTCGGAGCAGCAAGGTCCCAGGGAATAGCGCCAGATGGCGAGCATGAGCACCGGCGCGATCACCACCTCCACCGCCACTTCCACATCCACCGGGCGGAATTCACCGCTGGCAATACCCCGGTTCAGGGCGTCGACCACCAGCCGGCGCCCCCGGGAAATGACGTTATCGTGGTAATAGCGGGCCACCTGGGGAAAGTTGCCGGCCTCGGACATCATCAGCTTCGGCACGCCGCCAAGGGAGGTGCTGCCGATCACTTCCCACCAGCGCAGCAGCAGGGCCCGCAGCAAATCGGCGGCACTGCCCCGATGCTGGGCGGCCATGGCCTCGCCCTCGTCCATGGCGGGAACGATGCTCTCCCGGATCACGGCCTCGAACAGGGCTTCCTTGCTATCGAAATAGAGGTAGAGGGTGCCCTTGGAGACACCAGCCCGGGCGGCGATGTCGTCCAGCCGGGTGGCGGCGAAACCCTTTTCGGTGAACAGGGCGAGGGCAGCCGCCGTCAATTCCTGGGGACGGGCTTCCTTGCGGCGGCGGCGGGAGGATTCCGGAACGGAAGGGGAAGACATGGGGAGCTCTTTACTGACTGACCGGTCAGTAATTTAAGAAAAACCCGACGGCAGGTCAAGCAGCAATGTG
>DATEZY010000055.1:0-6634 GCA_035255085.1 Azospira sp.
ACAAAAGCGGCGCCTAAATACATTCCTTTTCCGGGCCGCCTAGGGCGCGAAACCATGGTGGACCGGGGCAAGGAAGAAAACCAAAGGAGCGAGACAAATGCATATCCCCAGCCTGGACTTCGGTCACGGTGAAACCATCGCCATGCTGCGCGATAGCGTGCGCGCCTTCGCAGCCAAGGAAATCGCCCCCCGGGCAGCCCAGATCGACAAGGACAACGAGTTTCCCGCCGACCTGTGGCGCAAGTTCGGCGACCTGGGCCTCCTGGGCATGACCGCCGACGAAGAGTACGGCGGCACAAACCTTGGCTACCTGGCCCATATCGTCGCCCTGGAGGAAATCTCCCGGGCCTCGGCTTCCGTCGGTCTTTCCTACGGCGCCCATTCCAACCTCTGCGTAAACCAGATCCGCCGCAACGGCACCGCCGCCCAGAAGGCCAGGTACCTGCCCAAGCTCATTTCCGGCGAACACGTGGGTGCCCTGGCCATGTCCGAGCCCAATGCCGGCTCCGACGTGGTCTCCATGAAGCTCAAGGCCGAGAAGAAGGGCGACCGCTACGTCCTCAACGGCTCTAAGATGTGGATCACCAACGGCGGCGATGCCGACACCCTGGTGGTCTATGCCAAGACCGACCTCAACGCTGGCGCCAAGGGCATGACCGCCTTCATCGTCGAGAAGGGCTTCAAGGGCTTCACCCACGGCACCCACCTGGACAAGCTGGGCATGCGGGGCTCCAACACCTTCCCCCTGTTCTTCGACGACTGCGAAGTGCCGGAGGAGAACCTCCTAGGCGGCGTCGGCAACGGCACCAAGGTGCTGATGAGCGGCCTCGACTACGAGCGGGCCGTGCTCTGCGGCGGCCCCCTGGGCATCATGGCGGCCTGCATGGACGTGGTGCTGCCCTACCTGCACGAGCGCAAGCAGTTCGACACCCCCATCGGCGAATTCCAGCTGATGCAGGGCAAGCTGGCCGACATGTATTCCACCTGGCAGGCCACCCGGGCCTATGTCTATGCGGTGGGCCAGGCCTGCGATCGCAGCGACCATTCCCGCAGCCTGCGCAAGGATGCCGCCGGCGCCATTCTCTATTCCGCCGAGAAGGCCACCTGGATGGCCGGCGAAGCCATTCAGGCCCTGGGCGGCGTCGGCTACACCAACGAGTACCCCACCGGCCGCCTGTGGCGGGACGCCAAGCTGTACGAAATCGGCGCCGGCACCAGCGAAATCCGCCGCATGCTGATCGGCCGGGAGCTCTTTGCCGAGACGGCCTAAGCGTCGGAAAGTAAGAAGGATCAAGCACAGCCTGCTGCGCTAAGGCCGGCGGCATTCGCCCTACAATAAGCACGGACCAGCATCCCAACCCCAACGAGCAACTACGGAACAACAAAGGAACATCGCCATGGCCGATCCCCTGGAGTTCTACTTCGACTTCTCTTCGCCCTATGCCTATCTGGCCAGCGAGAAAATCGACGCCCTGGCGGCGAAATACGGCCGCCAGGTGAAGTGGCGCCCCATCCTCCTCGGCCCGGTGTTCAAGACCACGGGCAGCGCCCCCCTGACGGAAATTCCGGTGAAGGGCGACTACTCCCGCCACGACTTCGACCGCTCCGCCCGCTTCCTGGGGGTACCGTTCAAGCTGCCGGCCAAATTCCCCCTGGCCACCCAGGTGGCGGCCCGAGCCTACTACTGGCTGCATGAGCGGGACTGCGCCCAGGCCCGGGCCTTTGCCCATGCCGCCTTCCGCGCCGTGTTCGTGCAGGAACGAGACCTCTCCGACCCGGCGGTGGTGGCGGAGCTGGCCGGCGAGGTCGGTGCGGATGCACCGGCCCTGATGGAAGGGGTGCAGAGCGAGGCGATCAAGCAGCGCCTGCGCCAGGAGGGCGATGCGGCCATCGCCCGGGGCGTTTTCGGCGCTCCCTTCATTTTCGTGGACGGCGAGCCCTTCTGGGGCGCCGACCGGCTGCCGCAAATCGAGAAGTGGCTGGCCGAAGGACCATTCTGAGAAAGCACAGGCATCCCATGCAAAGCATCTGCGTCTTCTGCGGCTCCAATGCCGGCAACAAACCGATCTACCGGGCCGAGGCGGAAAAACTCGGCCGGCTCCTGGCCGAGCGCCGCATCGAACTCATCTATGGCGGCGGCAACATCGGCCTCATGGGTGCCGTGGCCGATGCCTGCCTGGCCGCCGGCGGCAGTGTCGTCGGCGTCATTCCCGAATCCCTGATGGGCAAGGAAGTGGCCGGGCGCCACGTCGATCACCGCAACCTCACCCGCCTGGAAGTGGTGGATTCCATGCACACCCGCAAGGCCCGCATGGCCGACCTGGCCGAGGGCTTCATCGCCCTGCCCGGGGGCTTCGGCACCTTCGAGGAATTCTGCGAAATCCTCACCTGGGGCCAGCTCGGTTTCCACAAGAAGCCCATGGGCCTGCTCAACGTCGCCGGCTACTACGACGGGCTGCTGGCCCTGTTCGATCACTCGGTGCAGGAAGGCTTCCTGCGCCAGCAGAACCGGGCCATGGCCCTGGCCGACACCGACAGCGGCCGCCTGCTCGACGCCATGACCGCCTACACGCCGGAGCCGGTGAGCAAGTGGCTGAAGGAAGAGCGCCAGCTCTAGCCGGCCCCCGGGAGAAACCATGACCCTACTCAAGACCCAGCTCAACCCCCGCAGCCCCGAATTCCAGGCCAACGCCGATGCCATGACGGCGGTGGTGGACGACCTGCGCCGGCAGGTGGCCCGGGTGGCCCTGGGCGGCTCCGACAGCGCCCGGCAGAAGCACATCGCCCGGGGCAAGCTGCTGCCCCGGGAGCGGGTCAATACCCTGCTCGATCCGGGCACGCCCTTCCTGGAGATCGGCCAGCTGGCAGCCTACGGCATGTACGGCCAGGCCGGGGAGAACTTCGAGGTGCCGGCCGCCTCGGTGATCGCCGGCATCGGCCGGGTCAATGGCGTCGAATGCATGATCGTCGCCAACGACGCCACGGTGAAGGGCGGTACCTACTACCCCATGACCGTGAAGAAGCACCTGCGGGCCCAGGAAATCGCCCTGGAGAACCGCCTCCCTTGCATCTATCTGGTGGATTCCGGCGGCGCCTTCCTGCCCATGCAGGACGAGGTCTTCCCCGACAGGGAGCACTTCGGCCGCATCTTCTATAACCAGGCCAACCTCTCGGCCCGGGGCATCCCCCAGATCGCCGCCGTGATGGGCTCCTGCACTGCCGGCGGCGCCTATGTGCCGGCCATGTCCGACGAGTCCATCATCGTCAAGAACCAGGGCACCATTTTCCTCGGCGGCCCGCCCCTGGTGAAGGCTGCCACCGGCGAAGTGGTGACGGCGGAAGACCTGGGCGGGGCCGACGTGCACACCCGCATCTCCGGCGTCGCCGACCACCTGGCGGAGAACGACCAGCATGCCCTGGCCATCGCCCGGCGCATCGTGCGCGACCTCAACTGGCAGAAGCGGCCGTCGGTGAGCCTCACCGAACCGGTGGCCCCGCTCTACGCCGCCGAGGAACTGTACGGCGTCATCCCCACCGACACGCGCAAACCCTTCGACGTGCGCGAGGTCATCGCCCGCATCGTGGACGGCTCCGACTTCGACGAATTCAAGGCCCGCTACGGCACCACCATCGTCTGCGGCTTCGCCCGCATCTGGGGCTACCCGGTGGGCATCGTCGCCAACAACGGCATCCTCTTTTCCGAATCGGCCCTCAAGGCCGCCCATTTCATCGAGCTGTGCGCCCAGCGCCACATCCCCCTGGTGTTCCTGCAGAACATCACCGGCTTCATGGTGGGCCGCAAGTACGAGAACGGCGGCATCGCCCGGGACGGGGCGAAGATGGTCACCGCCGTCGCCACCGCCAAGGTGCCCAAGTTCACCGTGGTCATCGGCGGCTCCTTTGGCGCCGGCAACTACGGCATGTGTGGTCGGGCCTACGCCCCCCGCTTCCTGTGGATGTGGCCCAACGCCCGCATCAGCGTCATGGGCGGCGAGCAGGCCTCCAGCGTGCTGGCGACGGTGAAGCGGGACGGCCTGGAGGCCGCCGGCAAGACCTGGAGTGAGGAAGATGAGGAAGCGTTCCGCCGCCCCATCCGCGAGCAGTACGAGACCCAGGGCCACCCGTACTACGCCAGTGCCCGCCTGTGGGATGATGGCATCATCGATCCGGCGGATACCCGCCGGGTGCTGGGCCTGGGCCTCTCGGCGGCGATGAACGCGCCGCAAGAAGAGACCCGGTTCGGCGTGTTCCGCATGTAAGCGACTAAAGCTCAGGGAGATAAGCAGATGAATTTCAGTTCCATCCTGGTCGAAGTGGACGGCCCCGTCGGCATCCTCACCCTCAACAAGCCGGACCGGCACAACGCCTTCGACGAGACCCTCATCGCCGAAATCACCGCCGGCCTGCAGCAGCTGGAGGCCAACCCGCAAGTGCGGGTGGTGGTGCTCTCCGCCACCGGCAAGAGCTTCTGCGCCGGCGCCGACCTCAACTGGATGAAGCGTGCCGCGGCCTACACCCCGGAGCAGAACCTGGACGACGCCCGCCGCCTCGGCGAACTGCTGCGCACCCTGAACGAACTCACCAAGCCGACCATCGGCCGCATCCAGGGCCCGGCCTACGGCGGCGGCGTTGGCCTGGTGGCCGCCTGCGACGTGGCCGTAGCCACCTACGACGCCCTCTTCGCCCTCACCGAAGTAAAGCTCGGCCTCATCCCCGCCGTCATCAGCCCCTACGTCGTCGCTGCCCTGGGCGAGCGCCATTCCCGCCGCTACATGCTCAGCGCCGAGCGCTTCTCCGCCGCCGAGGCTTACCGCATCGGCCTGGTGCACGAAATCGTGCCGGACGAGCCCCAGCTCGACGAGGCCCTGGGCGAAATCGTCGAAGGCCTGCTGAAGAACAGCCCCCAGGCCCAGGCTGGCTGCAAGGAACTGCTGCGCGCCGTCGCCAACCGCCCCATCGACGCGGCCCTGATCGAAGACACCGCCCAGCGCATCACCCGGGCCCGGGCCAGCACCGAAGGCCGGGAAGGCATCGCCGCCTTCCTGGAAAAGCGCAAACCCGCCTGGCGCGCCGACGAGTAGGTCACACCAATAGTTCGCAACAACAGGTCGCCACGACAGCCATACCAATCCGCCGCCCTCCGGGCAGGCCGGAGGAGACAAGCCGCCCATGTTTAACAAGATCCTGATTGCCAACCGCAGCGACCAGTCCCGCAGGGACGCAGCGACGAAGTCAAATCGCCGGCGGGCACAGCCCGCCAAGGCTATTACGCCGCGGGAGGTGCCCCATGTTTAACAAAATCCTCATTGCCAATCGCGGCGAAATAGCCTGCCGGGTCATCAAGACCGCCCGGCGCCTGGGCATCCGCACCGTCGCCGTTTATTCCGAGGCCGACGCCAACGCCCGCCACGTACGCCTGGCCGACGAGGCCGTGCTCCTGGGCCCGGCGGCGGCGCGGGAATCCTACCTGGTGGCGGAAAAGATCCTCGACGCCGCCAGGCGTACCGGGGCCCAGGCCATCCACCCGGGCTACGGCTTCCTCTCCGAGAACGCCGATTTTGCCGAGGCCTGCGCCGCCGCCGGCGTGGTGTTCATCGGCCCACCCGCCTCCGCCATCCGCGCCATGGGTTCCAAATCGGCGGCCAAGTCCCTCATGGCCGAGGCCGCCGTGCCCCTCACCCCTGGCTACCACGGCGACCAGCAGGAGCCCGAATTCCTCAAGGACCAGGCCGACGCCATCGGCTACCCGGTGCTGATCAAGGCCGCAGCCGGCGGCGGCGGCAAGGGTATGCGCCTGGTGGAAAAGGGCGAGGACTTCATCGGCGCCCTGGCTTCCTGCCAACGGGAGGCCCGTTCGTCTTTCGGCGACGACCAGGTGCTGGTGGAGAAGTACATCACCCGCCCACGGCATATCGAGATCCAGGTCTTCGGCGACAGCCTGGGCAACTGCGTCTATCTCTTCGAGCGGGACTGCTCGGTGCAACGTCGCCACCAGAAGGTGCTGGAAGAGGCCCCGGCGCCCGGCATGACACCGGAGCGCCGCCGCCAGATGGGCGAAGCCGCCGTGGCTGCCGCCAAAGCCGTGGGCTACGTGGGCGCCGGCACGGTGGAGTTCATCGCGACTAGCACCTACGCTCAGGACGGCACCTTCTACTTCATGGAGATGAACACCCGCCTCCAGGTGGAGCACCCGGTGACGGAAATGATCACTGGCCAGGACCTGGTGGAATGGCAACTGCGGGTGGCCGCTGGCGAGCCCCTGCCGCTGAAGCAGGAACAGCTGGAAAACCGGGGCCATGCCCTGGAAGCCCGCATCTACGCCGAGGATGCGAGCAAGGGCTTCCTCCCCTCCACCGGCCGCCTGGTGCATCTGGCGCCGCCGGCGGAAAGCCTGCATGTGCGGGTGGATACCGGCGTTGAGGAAGGGGACGAGATCACGCCCCACTACGATCCCATGATCGCCAAGCTCATCGTCTGGGACGAAGATAGGGATGCCGCCCTGGCCCGCATGCGCCAGGCCCTGGCCGACTACCGGGTAGTGGGGGTAACCACCAATATCGACTTCCTTTCCCGCCTGGTGGCCTGCCCGGCCTTCGCCGGCGCCGACCTGGATACGGACCTGATCGAGCGCCAG
>DATEZY010000056.1:0-7859 GCA_035255085.1 Azospira sp.
CAGAGGAATTGCTTGGCCCGCTGGAGCTGGGCCTGGGCCCGTTGCAGGGAGGAGGGGTTGGGGCTGTTGCGGGGAACGAAGGACAGGGTTGCCATGGCGTACATTCCTCAATGGGTAAAAACCGGTGTCGCCGCCAGGCCATGGAGGCCATCGCGGACAAGATTGGCGACTACTCTAGCCCTATGGGATATGACAAAAGTTGATCTAGATCGAAAAGTGGTGATTTGTTCGGCATAGATGCGCCTGTCTGCCACGAATCTCCTGTGCGCCTTGCCGATCCAGTCCAGCTCCCGCTGCTCCGTTACAGCACCTGGGCGGCGGTGTCGAAGTCCAGGCGCGGGCCCCGGGGGTGGTTGCCGGCCGGGTCGCCGTAGCCCAGGTTCACCAGGAAATTGGCCTGCCACTGGCCGTCGGGGAAGAATTCCTGATTCACCTTGGCGTTGTCGAAGCCGGACATGGGGCCGCAGTCCAGGCCCAGGAGCCGGGCGGCGATGATCAGGTAGGCGCCTTGCAGGGTGCCGTTGCGGAAGGCGGTGCTGGTGGCCAGTTCCGCATTACCCTCGAACATCGGCTTGGCATCGTAGGCGGGGAACTGGGTCGGCAGCTGGTCGAAGAAGCGGGTGTCCAGGGCGACGATGACCGTCACCGGGGCAGCCATGGTTTTCGCCAGATTGCCCGGGGAGAGGGCCGGGGCCAGTCGGGCCTTGGCTTCCGGGCTGCGCAGGAAGACGAGCCGGGCCGGCTGGCAGTTCATGGAGGTGGGGCCCCATTTCATCAGGTCGTAGAGCTGATGCAGGGTGGCGTCGCTCACCGACTGGGCGGTGAAGCGGTTGAAGGTGCGGGCGGCTGTGAAGGCCTGGGCCTGGATGTCGGGGGAGACGGCAGAGAACATGGTTGAAATCCTCTCAAGTAGAAGGCCCGACCCTGGGCCCAAAGACAGTAAATCTACTTGGAATGATATCGACGCCGCGGCGGGTAAAAAAGCGAATTAAATTGGGGTGAAACCTGAATATTTTTGAAAGGTTGCTCCCCGAGGAATTCGCCCCGGGGCGTCACGCGGTGCGGCCGATGAGGCCAGGCCGGCAAGACTAGTCCGCTAGCCCCACAGCACCAGGGCCCACACTGCCGCGGCGCTCGCCAGGGCCAGCAGCACCGCCGCGCTGCCCTGGTCCTTGGCGCGCTTGGAGAGGTCGTGCCGCTCCTGGGAGACCCGATCCACCACCGCCTCAATGGCGGAATTGATCAGTTCCGCCAGCAGCACCAGGAAGACGCTGCCCACCAGCAAGGCCCGCTCGACCCCGTTGTGGCCCAGGTAGATGCCCAGGGGAATCAGCACCAGGGCGGCCAGGGCCTCCTGGCGGAAGGCCGCCTCATGGCGCCAGGCCGAGGCCAGGCCCTGGCGGGAATAGCCCAGGGCGCCCCACAGCCGCGCCAGCCCGGTCTTGGCTTGATTGGCCATGGCCGCTTAGCGCTGCAGCAGGGGCTTGAGGAAGCGCCCGGTGTGGCTTTCCGCCACCTGCACTACGGCCTCCGGCGCGCCGGTGGCGATGATGCGGCCACCGCCGCCGCCGCCCTCGGGGCCCAGGTCCACTAGCCAGTCCGCGGTCTTGATCACGTCCAGGTTGTGCTCGATCACCACCACCGTGTTGCCGCTATCCGCCAGGCGGTGCAGTACCCGCAGCAGCAGTTCGATGTCGTGGAAATGCAGGCCGGTGGTGGGCTCGTCCAGGATGTACAGGGTGCGGCCGGTGTCGCGCTTGGACAGCTCCAGGGACAGCTTGACCCGCTGGGCCTCGCCGCCGGACAGGGTCGTCGCGCTCTGGCCCAGGGTGATGTAGGAGAGGCCCACATCCACCAGGGTCTGCAGCTTGCGCGCCACGGTCGGCACGGCATCGAAGAATTCCCGGGCCTGCTCCACGGTCATGCCCAGAATGTCGTAGATGGACTTGCCCTTGTACTGCACCTCCAGGGTTTCCCGGTTGTAGCGCTTGCCGTGGCAGACGTCGCAGGGCACGTAGATGTCCGGCAGAAAGTGCATTTCCACCTTGATCACGCCGTCGCCCTGGCAGGCCTCGCAGCGGCCGCCCTTGACGTTGAAGGAGAAGCGCCCCGGGCCGTAGCCCCGGGCCCGGCTTTCCGGCACCCCGGCGAACAGTTCGCGGATGGGGGTGAGGAGGCCCGTATAAGTGGCCGGGTTGGAGCGGGGGGTGCGGCCGATGGGGCTCTGGTCCACGTTGATCACCTTGTCGAAGTGATCCAGGCCGACGATTTCCTCATGCTCCGCCGGTTCCGCCGTGGAGCCGTAGAGATGCTTGGCGGCGGCGCTGTACAGGGTGTCGTTGATCAGGGTGGATTTGCCTGAGCCGGAAACCCCGGTGATGCAGGTGAGCAGGCCCACCGGCAGGTCCAGGGTGACGTTCTTCAGGTTGTTGCCCCGGGCGCCCACCACCTGCAGGGTCTTCTCCGGGTTGGCCGGGCGGCGCCTCTGCGGCACCTCGATTTTCTTGCGGCCGGAGAGGTAGTCGCCGGTCACCGAGGCCGGGTTGTTGGTCACCTCTGCCGGCGTCCCCTCGGCGATCACCGCGCCGCCATGGACCCCGGCCCCGGGGCCGATATCCACCACGTAGTCGGCGGTGCGGATGGCGTCCTCGTCGTGTTCCACCACGATCACCGTGTTGCCGATGTCCCGCAGCTGGCGCAGGGTGCCCAGCAAGCGGTCGTTGTCCCGCTGGTGCAGGCCGATGGAAGGCTCGTCCAGCACGTACATGACGCCGGTGAGGCCGGAGCCGATCTGGCTGGCCAGGCGGATGCGCTGGGCCTCGCCGCCGGAAAGGGTCTCGGCGGAACGGTCAAGGGACAGGTAGTCCAGGCCCACGTTGATCAGGAACTGCAGCCGGGAGGTGATTTCCTTGAGGATCTTCTCCGCCACCTGGGCCTTATGGCCGGTCAGGGTGGTGCGCTCGAAATAGTCCCGGGCCTCGGCCAGGGGCAGGTGGCTGATCTCGTGCAGGGTCTTGCTGCCCACCTTCACGTGGCGCGCCTCTTCCCGCAGGCGGGTGCCCTCGCAGGTGGGGCAGGTGGTGTTGCTGATGTACTTGGCCAGTTCTTCCCGCACCGCCAGGGAATCGGTCTCCTTGTAGCGCCGCTCCAGGTTGGGAATGATGCCCTCGAAGGTGTGCTCCTTGAGCACCAGCTTGCCGCGCTCGTTCATGTACTGGAAGGGCACCAGGTCCTTGTCGCTACCGTAGAGCAGCACCTGCTGCACTTCCTCGGTCAGCTCGTTGAACGGCGTTTCCACGTCGAAGCCGTAATACTCGGCCAGGCAGGCGATCATCTGGAAATAGAACTGGTTGCGCTTGTCCCAGCCGCGGATCGCGCCGGCGGCCAGGGACAGGTCCGGATGGGCCACTACCCGCTTCGGGTCGAAAAACTGGATCACCCCCAGGCCGTCGCACTTGGGGCAGGCGCCCATGGGGTTGTTGAAGGAAAAGAGGCGGGGCTCCAGCTCCTGCAGGGCGTAGGAACAGACCGGGCAGGCGAACTTGGCGGAGAACAGGTGCTCCTGGTTACTCTCCATCTCCAGGGCGATGGCCCGGCCGTCGGCGTGGCGCAGGGCGGTCTCGAAGGACTCGGCCAGGCGCTGGCGCATATCCTCCCGCACCTTGAGCCGGTCCACCACCACGTCGATGTTGTGCTTCTGGGTCTTGTTCAGCTTGGGCAGGTTGTCGATCTCGTAGATGGTGCCATCCACCCGCAGGCGCACGAAGCCCTGGGCCCGCAGCTCGGCGAACAGCTCCAGCTGCTCGCCCTTGCGGTTGGCCACCACCGGCGCCAGGATCATCAGCTTGGTTTCTTCCGGCAGGGCCAGCACGTGGTCCACCATCTGGGACACGGTCTGGGCCTCCAGGGGCTCGCCGTGTTCCGGGCAATAAGGCGTGCCGGCCCGGGCGTAGAGCAGGCGCAGGTAGTCGTGGATTTCGGTGACCGTGCCCACGGTGGAGCGGGGGTTGTGGCTGGTGGCCTTCTGCTCGATGGAAATGGCCGGGGACAGGCCCTCGATCAGGTCCACGTCGGGCTTTTCCATCAGCTGCAGGAATTGCCGGGCGTAGGCCGAGAGGGATTCCACATAGCGGCGCTGGCCCTCGGCGTAGAGGGTGTCGAAGGCGAGCGACGACTTGCCCGAGCCGGAGAGGCCGGTAATCACGATCAGCTTGTCCCGGGGCAGGTCCAGGTTGATGTTTTTCAGATTATGGGTCCGCGCGCCGCGGATCTTGATTTCGTCCATGGGGGTGGCTCGAGCTCGGTTGGGGGGCAACCGATAACTATACCCGGGGCGGGAAAGAAGTTGGAATTGGAGTTGGCGTTGGCGTCGCCGGCCCTTTCCCGGCCCGGCCCCTTGGAGGCTGTGGCGGCAGGGAATGGCGGTTTTTTGATCAGTATCAGAGTGCCGGCAAAATACCCGAGTAATCTTCTCGGTTATGGGCGTCCCGCCCGTTATTTTGGTGCCGCGATCATGGCCAAGAAATTTCCTATCCATCCCAAGCACCCCGAGCGCATCTGCTGGGGGTGTGACAAGTATTGCTCCACGGACAACCTGGCTTGCGGCAATGGCTCGAGCCGAACCCTGCATCCCATGGAGATGCTGGGGGATGACTGGTACGAGCATGGGGATTGGGGGATCGAGGTGGACAAGGATGTGGCCGATCCTTCTGCGGCCTTGCCGGAGCGGAAGGGGTGATGTTGTTGTTGGGTTGCTTCTAGCGGTGGTGGTGATTTAGCCGCTGTTTTCCGCCGTTGACCGGCGGGCGTACTTTTCTTGCTTCCCCAAGAAAAGTAGCCAAAAGAAGGGGAGCCCTCGCCACCGCCCTGAGAGCAAGGCTGCGCCTTGCTCTCAGGGTACCCTGCGCTGCTCACCGGGCCGGGGCGGCTGCGGAACTCGGCCTACGGCCTCAGACAGTCCTCGCCGACTTCCCCCCGACCCGCTTCCGCTGCTCGGCGGTGGCGGAAGGGAGTGGAGCGTGGGTAGGGATAGTCACTGTCTACCGGGAAAAAACAGATACTAATTCATTCTCTAACCTCAGGTTCTGAGGCGGTTTTATCCCTGGGTGTGCAAGTTGAATATATGACCTATGTATAATGAAACAGTGGTGGGTTAATGCCTTTATGGGTATCACTGGATATGTAGCATGCCCGCCAACTGATCGGTACAAGTTCATTGTGGATTGTGAGAGAAATGATCGCGACAATATCTGGCTGGATGTGTGTTGCATGCTTCGCCCTAACCGGCGTACTCGAACCTAAGGAACCCAAGAAAGATGGGCGTTACAAAACTGGCTATAAGAACAACGCCACCGTTCCTAAGAAATCTGCGGAAACAAAGCAAGCTCAGAAGTTCCTTATAGCTCTTGGTTTGATGTCAGGCGCCGTCTGGTATTTCTCAAGGTGATTGCTGATGGGTACAGCAACGAAGGAAAACCTAGTGGCAAGTACTGTTCAGTTTTTCGAGCGACACTGGGGGATTGAAAGTGCTTGGCCCACTTGGGACTTCTCATGGAAATGGCGCGGGCCAGTGCCAAACTACCGTCTTGGCGGGGTCTATGCGCTGTTCGTAGGCAATGATCTTCTTTACGTTGGACTTGGTGCTAGCCGTGGTGCAGGAAACTATCAAGACTGCGGGATCAGCAGGAGGTTGATGGCGCACGTAATCAGAACTACCTCCGATGATTCAGGTGGGATGTGGTACACGCCTCGTGATCATTGGCTTTCCCTTGGCGTTGATTTGGTTGCCACAATTGGCTTCCGATCGGAATGTAGCTACTTGGCACCTGCGCTCGAAGACTACTTAATTGGCAAGCTGAACCCGCCTGAAAATAGCGTGAAACGCAATTTGTCCGGTGCAGGCGTTCCGTCTCAGTAGTAGGGGGCGATGCTCTCTCCATCATTCAAGGCGACCAGTACAAAAAGCCGCTCAGGCGCCTCAAATCTACGTTGGGCTCCCAAATATGGCCGGTAATGAAGCTCCATCTCTAATTGCTTGGTGGGGAGCGGGACTCTCTACTCTGCTTGCTCTCCTCAAGCTTTGGGAGCTATGGCGAGATAGGTTTCGTGTTGAGGTTGGTTACAACTTTGCTGGGGATGCCGAGATAGGAAATGCAATCCTCGTCCGAAACCTATCAGGCAAGCCAATAATCCTCTCATTTTGGGAGGTTCTTTACGGATCTAGTCGTTGGCCTTTCCGAAAGTTTGAAGACGTTGCATACCCTGATCATGATTTTGGCGATCAAAAAATTGAGCCGCATTCGAGTCTCAAGCTGCACTTCTCAGAGGAGCGCCACTTCTCATGGGGTCACAAAGTGCTCAAAGGAAAGAAAATATTCATCCGTCTTCACATTGCTGGTCGGAAGCCCATTATCAAACGAGTGTATCCGTGAAAGTGTCCAACAACTCCGTTGAGAGGGACTGCACACAAGCTGTGCTTGTGGAGCCCTTTGCGGCTTCGCGGCTGTAGCGCTTCCTCACGCTAAATATAATTACGATTACTGTTCAGTGCCCGCCAATAGCCCTGTGCGGCGCCGAGCAACGGAGGGTCTGGCGGAAAAAGGGCGAGGACTGTCTGAGGCCCATAGGGCCGAGTTCCGCAGCCCCCGCCAGAGCCGAGTAGCGCAGGGAACCCCGCGCAGCGGGGCGCCAAACCGGGCGCGCCTTCTTTTGGTTACCTTTTCTTGGCAAGACAAGAAAAGTGACCCGCCGGTCAACGGCGGAACCCAGCGGTAAAACAATCAATCACGCTAGAGGGGAAAACGCCCTCAAAGCTTCAACCCAAAGCCCCGCTGCAAAGCGCCAAAACCTACCCCTGTTCCCCCAACCGATATTTCCGAATCTTGTCATGCAAGGTCGTCTTGGCCACCCCCAGCGCCTCCGCCGTCCGCGCCAGACTTCCCCCATGGCGCCCCAGCGCATCGGCGATTAGCGCCCGCTCAAACGCGTCAACAGTCTCCGCCAACGGCCGCGGCCCGCTCGGCGCGGCCACGGCGAAAGGCGCCACCCCCGCCTCGATCCCCAACACGCAGCGATCCGCTACGTTCCTCAACTCCCGCACATTCCCCGGCCAGTCATAGGCCAGCAGCGGCCCCATCCGCGCCGGATCGGCGGCGGGTACCGGCCGTTCATGCCGGGCGGCGGCCTGCAGCAGGAAGTGCTCGAACAGTAACGGAATATCCTCCCGCCGCTCCCGCAAGGGCGGCAGGGGCAGGGTGGCGACGTTCAGCCGGTAGTAGAGGTCGGCCCGGAAGCGGCCCTGGTCGGAGAGTTCCTTCAAGTCCGCCTTGGTGGCAGCGATCACCCGGCAATCCACCGGTATGGCGGTGTTGGAGCCCAGGCGCTCCAGGCTGCGTTCCTGCAGCACCCGCAGCAGCTTGATCTGCATGGCCATGGGCATGGACTCGATTTCGTCCAGGAACAGGGTGCCGCCGCTGGCGTGCTCGATCTTGCCGATGCGCTTCTTGGCGGCGCCAGTATAGGCACCGGCCTCGTGGCCGAAGATTTCGCTCTCGAACAGGGTCTCGGGCAGGCCGCCGCAGTTGATGGCGACGAAGTTGCCGCTGCGCCTTGGCCCGGCTTCGTGCAGGCAGCGGGCCACCAGTTCCTTGCCGGTGCCGGTCTCGCCGAAGATGAGGATGTCGGCGGCGCTGTTGCCGAGATCGGCCACCAGCTGGCGTACCTTGACCATGGCCGGGGAGCGGCCGATGAGGCGGGCTTCCAAGGCGTCCCGGCTTTCCAGGCGGGCCCGCAGCCGGCGCACCTCCAGGGTGAGGCGGCGCTTGTCCAGGGCGCGGCGCACCACTTCCACCAGGTAGTCG
>DATEZY010000057.1:0-3273 GCA_035255085.1 Azospira sp.
TACATCCAACCAAGCACCCACACCTATCGGTTGTCTTCTTGTTAAAGAACTTTGCAAATCAGCCACTTACTCGCTGTTTTGCGTTGCTGCGTCAGCAACAGAGAGGCGCATTCTACGCACCACCTTTTACTCCGTCAAGCAATTTTAAAAATCTTTTTGAAAAAGTTTTAAAACAGCTTCTGGCGATACTGCCCCTACCTACTTCAAGCCCAGCAAATACGCTGGCGGTGGGGGTGGGATTCGAACCCACGTGCCAGGTTTCCCTGACCATCTGATTTCGAGTCAGCGCCGTTATGGCCACTTCGGTACCCCACCAGGGAGGCGAATTCTAGCACGATCCGGAATTTTGTCATGGGCTTGAGACATGGCAGAATCGCGGAACTTTAACCGGACTCCCGGAAAGGCCCAGATGCGTAAGTCTTACTTGCGCTGGCTGCTGGCTGCCCTCCTTCCTCTTGCGCTGCTCTATGCCTGCGGGGACAGGAAAGTTCTGCCGTGGCAGGAAACCCATGAACTGGTGGTTCTCACCAGCACCGGCCCCCTTACCTATACCCGCGACGCCCAGGAGGGCGAGGCGGGCTTCGAGCACGACCTGGTTGCGATGTTCGCCGAAGACGCCGGGCTCAAAGTTCGTTTTGTCACCGTTGGTAACTACCGGGAAGTCCCCCAGGCCCTACGCCGGGGGGCCGGACATATGGCGGCGGCCTGGTTAGTCTGGCACTCAACCGTTCCCGGGGGAGATATCCAGGCGACCACGCCTTTTTTTCAGAATGGCCATGTACTGGTCCAGCATGAAGCCTCTCTCCCTATTACTGAGACGGAGCGCTTGGCTGGTCGCGTTGTCCATGTGATTGCCCGCTCCCGACACGCTGACCTGCTGGCCAAGCTTCCCGCCTTGACGCCGCCAGTACAGGTGCAGGAGCACCCGGAATGGGACGATCTGGATTTGCTCCAAGCCGTTGCCGAGCAGCGTATTGAGTTGGCGCTGACCGATGCCCCCATTTTGGATATCGCCCAGAATTATTACCCCCAGCTAACCTCCAGCCTGGAAATCGGCGAACCCCAGCCCATCGTCTGGCTTTTTCCCTCCGATGCCGATCCTGAACTGATTTCCAAGGCCGAGGCCTTTCTTGGCCGCATCCATAAGGACGGCACCCTGGCGCGCCTAAAGGACCGCTACTTCGGCCATGTTCGGCGCTTGCGGCAAAGCGATGTGATGCATTTCCTGGAATTGGTACGCAGCCAACTTCCCGATTACCGCAGTCTGTTCGAAGCGGCCCAGCTAAGTTCGGGTATCGATTGGCGCCTGATCGCTGCCCTGGCCTACCAAGAATCCCAATGGGACCCGCTGGCCACCAGCCCCACCGGAGTGCGCGGGATGATGATGCTGACGGAAGATACGGCGGACCGCATGGGGGTCGGTAATCGTCTCGATGCCAAACAGAGCATCCGCGCCGGCGCCCGTTACTTGGCGGATATTCGGGACCAACTGCCGCTCTCGGTCAAGGAGCCGGATCGGACCTGGCTGGCATTGGCAGCCTATAACCTGGGACTGGGCCATCTCAACGGCGGACGGGTAATTGCCACGGGACTCAAGGCCGACCCGGATTCCTGGTACGAAATGAAAGGGGTGCTGCCGCTGCTATCCCGGCGGGAATACTATTCCCGCCTGAAAAGCGGTCGTGCCCGCGGCGGAGAGGCGGTCATCATGGTGGAAAACGTGCGTATCTATTACGACATACTCTCCCGCCACGAAGCCCGCTATGCGCCGCCCCATCGGGAGGGCAAGGCGCGCCAGGAACACAAGCCGGGACTAAGGCGCCCGCGTTAAAACACCATCGTTGTAAAAAAGGCCGGAATCCCCTAAGGGCTCCGGCCTTTTTAGTTTGGCACCCGAGGTCGGTCAGACTGCGGCGATACGCTCAACCCCGCCCATATAGGGGCGCAGCACGGTGGGAACGACAACGCTGCCGTCGGCCTGCTGGTAGTTTTCGAGAATGGCCACCAGGGTACGACCCACGGCCAGGCCGGAGCCGTTCAGGGTGTGCACCAGTTCCGGCTTGTTCTTTTCGTTGCGGAAGCGAGCCTGCATGCGGCGAGCCTGGAAGGACTCGAAGTTGGAGCAGGAGGAAATTTCCCGGTAGGTATTCTGGGCCGGCAGCCACACTTCCAGGTCGTAGGTCTTGGCGGCGGAGAAGCCCATGTCGCCGGTGCACAGGGCCATGCGGCGGTAAGGCAGTTCCAGGCGTTCCAGGATCACCTCGGCCTGACGGGTCAGCTCCTCATGGGCCTCCCAGGACTTCTCCGGCGCCACGACCTGCACCAACTCGACCTTGTCGAATTGGTGCTGGCGAATCATGCCCCGGGTATCGCGACCGTAGGAGCCGGCTTCGGAACGGAAGCAGGGGGTGTGGCAGACAAACTTCAAGGGCAGGGTTTCGGCCGCCAGGATTTCGTCGCGGACGATATTGGTCACCGGCACCTCGGCGGTGGGAATCAGGTACAGGGCTTCCGCATCACTACGGGGAATCTTGAACAGATCTTCCTCGAACTTGGGCAACTGGCCGGTCCCCGCCAAGCTGGCCGCATTCACTAGGTAAGGCGCATACACCTCGGTGTAGCCGTGCTCGCCGGTATGAACGTCGAGCATGAATTGGGCGAGGGCGCGATGCATGCGGGCCAAACCGCCCTTCATCAGGGTGAAGCGGGCGCCGGAAATTTTCACTGCCGTCGCAAAATCCAGCTGGCCCAGGCCCTCGCCCACGTCCACGTGATCCTTCACCGGGAAGTCAAAGGTCTTGGGCGTTCCCCACCGTTTCACTTCCACGTTGCCGGACTCATCCTTGCCCACCGGCACGCTCTCGTGGGGCAGATTGGGGATGGCCGCCAGGAAGGCATTGAACTGTTCCAGCAACTCGCCCAGGCGAGCCTCGGAAGCTTTGAGTTCATCCCCCAGCTTGCCCACTTCCGCCAGCACGGCGGAGGCATCTTCGCCCTTGCCCTTCAGGATGCCGATTTGCTTGGAGAGGGAATTGCGGCTGGCCTGCAGCTCCTGGGTACGGGTCTGCAGGGTCTTGCGTTCGGCTTCCAAAGCGCTGAACTCGGAAAAATCGATTTCCTTGCCCCGGGTGGCGAGGCGGGCAGCGACGGCGTCGAGGTCGGTACGGAGAAGTTGAATGTCGAGCATGGGCGTTCCTATTTGGTGTTCTTGGCCTGCGCATCGAGCTGGCGCAGGTGGGCGAGCTTTTCGCCGATCTTGATTTCCAGGCCCCG
>DATEZY010000058.1:0-36674 GCA_035255085.1 Azospira sp.
TGCACCGCTTTCGATGTCGTTCTGATCCTAAAAAAGGGGCGTCATGCCATTGATGGCTGCGAAGTCACGCTAAAGGCTGAACGGGCGGAGATTGAACCCAAGGTCTTTACCCGAATTCACCTTCATTACCGCGTTACCGGCAAGAACCTGAAGCCGGAAACTGTTGCCCGCGCCATTCAGCTATCCAAAGAGAAATACTGTTCCGCCACCATCATGCTGGGGCAGACCGCTGAGATTACCTACGACTTCGAAATCATTGAAGCCTAGCCCCAGCCCCAGGCCATGACCTCGGACCCTGGTATAGGGGCACGTAGACAACCGGATAGTTGTGACGTTGCACACACTGCACCAAACGGGGCGTCGAATGCGACATCCAGATTGCGGCATCGGCTTGCCCCATATATTCGGTTAAGCTTACAGCCCCACCGACGTCATGTGGCTCACCTCCAGCCAGAACAACGCGAGCAATGGCACCTCAGCCCTTGAGAGAGCGCCAAAGAATTGACCAAAGGGTTTTGATGCCAACAGCCAGGTTGCATGCCAGGGGAAGCAACCTGGCCAGCAACGACCATCAGCCGCGGGACGTCATGTCGTGAGCCAAAGGCAGGCCGCCAAGCTTACGGATACTAGCCATACGACTCTAAAGCCGCCATCTCACGCCACGGCGCAAGCATTCTCGCTCGGCCTTACTTTGCAACTAGCGCCAGCCCATGCCTGCGGAGCGTGAAATGACAGCCATCTATAAACTTAGCCTTTAGCCCAAAGAAGGATGAAACACCAATTGGCAGAAGGGATACAGCCCATTAGCCCCCAATACCCAACCGCTCTAGAGGTAGTAAGCCGTTTTCGTCATTATTTTCGAAACCAGACCCATGACTTGGGGCACCGGCACAGGCAACTTACGTCCACCGAGACTTAAAGCGGTCTGGGCATGGGATATTTCATCAAGCTTCATCTGCTCTAAAACAGCCCGGGACTTGAGATCCTTGGGAGGCAGACGCTGCAAATGACTCGTCAAATGCGCCTCCACCTGCCGTTCTGTCTCTGCCAAGAACCCAAGGTTCCACGCGTTGCCAGCCTTACCCGCCACCCCCCCCAGCACGAGAGATCCGACATACCACAAGGGATTCAACAAACTCTTGCGCCCCCCCAACTCGGCAATACGACGCTCGGTCCAGGCCAAATGCTCGGTCTCCTCCCAGGCAGCATGTTTCAGCGCCTGACGTGCTTGAGGATTATCAGCTGTCAGCGCCTGTCCTTGGTACAGTGCTTGGGCGCAAATTTCACCAGAGTGATTAACTCGCATCAGTGCCGCAGCGTGCCTGCGCTCCTCTGACGACATGTCCGATTCGACTTCTTGGGCACCGGGGACCGCCCTACGAGTTGGCGCCGGAGCGAACACCGCGCGCAAGGCCTTATCAAACTCAACAATCACTGCATCTACCGACATCAATCCACTCCACCCCATCAAAACTCAGGCCCACCTGACGAGTGAATCACTCCCGCTCAATCCGGATGGCCCACAGCGAAACCTTTGCCCCATTTTGTTGGGCAACGTACTTTCCCTCGGAGAGGATATCAATGGGGGGCGTCTGGATGACCGCCAGCCTTTAGAGCCGCAACGCCCTCTGCTGAAGAGCGAATCGCACGACCGCCGGGGCAAAAAAATTCCCGCATCAACTCGGTATGATGGCGATTAATGACTTTGTTCTCTACAGCAACCCACTGATTGGATCTAGCCTTGGACCATGACCCATCTGGGTGGCCAAAGGCATAAAGGCGCCTTTCCTTGGTGTCACAGCGCAGTCCTTCAAAGCTGACGTTCCTTGCGCCGCCGGGAGCTTGCACCACCAAAACGTAGCGAACCACCCCATCTTCAGCAACGGAGATGGATGTTCCATCAATGCGGAAAGTATTGGCCGCCGTGGGGCTTACATAAAATGGCAGCAGATTCCCCTCTCGCGGCACAGGGGGGAGCTGAGCCTCAACTTCCTGCCACGGCTTTTTCTCATACTCCTCGTCCAAGACAGGAACATAGGGCTTGGGAATTAGGGATTCGGGAATTTGTGCATGGGCCGCCCCCAGAAAAACGGCGACCCCCACCCCAAAGCCAGAGATAACAAGGCTCCGAAGACAAGCAAACTTCTTGATATACATAAAATGTGCGATCGACCCAAAGGCGAAACGCCCTTATCAAAAAAACAGGCGGCTCACTTCTCCACCTGACCAAGCACCGCCTCGATTTCGGCAAAAGTACGTGCCACCTCAGTGGTGTGCAAGGGAATACCCAACTGGCGCGCGACCTGGGAGGCAGAAAAGACGCCCCGCACCATCTGGCGACCTGAGACCGGATCGCTATCAGCCACTAAGGCATGCTGCCGGCCCGAGTCCTTGAGCGTTTCTACCACATGCCCCACTTTGGCCCGCAACACATCACCAATGCTGAGCACTTCGATCGCATCCCGTGGGGTCATGATGTCGCGCACGCGAACCTCTTCATGCTTGATCCCTCGACTGCGCACGACTTGCATTGGTCGCTCACCCAAGATATCCCGGGCAGTCAGCAGCCCGACCACATCGCCCTCCCGACCGACTACGAGCAGAGAACGTACCCCACGCGCGATCATTGCCTGATTGGCAACATCAACGTGAGTATCAGCCTCGATCGTCGCTGCTGTCACCAATCGAAGATCAGTCATCACCTCGATAGCAGGAGAGTCGACCCGTACCGGCTGAGGCGAAAAATATGAGGGCTGATGATAACCAGCCCCCTCTTCCAAACGCCGAATGGGCAAGGATTTGTATTCAGCTTTCGCGACCATTTTTATCTCCTTTGATGGGTGAACAACGGTACTGCGTGCGAAACAAATCCGGCCGCTTAGAATCTATCCCTTTAAAGGACGCCCCCGGCCGGCTGACCGATCCACGTCGAGGTAACGCACCAACTCATTCAATGCCAGTTCATAAACTCCGCGCTTAAACTCAATTACCGAATCCAAAGGCACCCAGTAATCATTCCAGCGCCAAGCATCGAACTCCGGATGGTCACTGGCCCTGAGACACACATCGCTGTCGCGGCCAATCAGGCGGAGCAAAAACCAGATCTGCTTTTGCCCCTTGTAACTGCCGCGCCACTCGCGCTTAATCCATTGCGTCGGCACGTCATAACGCAGCCAATCCTTGGTTCGTCCGAGGATGCGTACGTGATTGGGCAGAAGCCCCACTTCCTCCTGCAATTCGCGGAACATGGCCTGTTCGGGATTTTCGCCCCTTTTTATGCCGCCCTGCGGAAATTGCCAAGAATGTTCACGGATACGCTTGCCCCAGAAAACCTCGTTTTTTGCGTTACAAAGAATGATGCCGACGTTCGGGCGATAGCCTTCACGATCGAGCATGGAAAAACCTGACAAAAATATTGGGTTGAATGCATTTTTCCATATTTTCCGAGGCTTGGAAAGCAACTAACCCCCAAGCTAGGCCACTCGGAGCAGCCCCCACCAAAGAAGCCCCTGGGTCGAGTAGAATTAGACTTTTAGCTTCGAAAAATAGTCAATCCCATGCGCACCTCCCAATTTTTCCTTTCAACCTTGAAAGAAGCCCCTTCCGACGCCGAAGTTGTCAGTCACAAATTGATGCTGCGCGCCGGTCTCATCAAGCGCTTGGCCGGTGGCATCTACACCTGGATGCCCCTGGGTCTCAAGGTACTGCGTAAAGTGGAAAGCATCGTCCGGGAAGAAATGAACCGCTCCGGCGCCATCGAGCTGCTGATGCCCGCAGTCGTACCGGCTGAGCTGTGGCAGGAAACCGGTCGCTGGGAAAAATACGGCCCGGAACTGCTGCGTTTCAAGGACCGTCATCAGCGGGATTTCGTCATCGGCCCGACCCATGAGGAAGTCATCACCGACGTAGTGCGCAAGGAGATCAAGAGCTATCGGCAACTGCCCATTCACCTGTATCAGGTGCAGAGCAAGTTCCGCGACGAGATTCGCCCGCGCTTCGGAGTCATGCGCGGCCGCGAATTCCTGATGAAAGACGGATACTCCTTCCACACCTCATTCGAGGACCTGGAACGGGAATACGCAAAAATGTACGCCACCTACTCCCGCATTTTCACCCGCCTTGGACTTGAATTCCGGGCCGTAGCAGCGGACACGGGCTCCATCGGCGGCACCGGCTCCCACGAATTCCACGTGTTGGCCGATTCCGGCGAGGACGCTATCGCCTTCTGCCCGGACTCCGACTACGCCGCCAACGTCGAGCTGGCCGAAGCGCTCGCCCCCAACGCCCCCCGCAGTGACGCAACAGCGGAGATGGTCAAGGTGGCTACCCCGGGAAAAATCCAATGCGCCGATGTCGCGGACTTCCTTGGCACGGACGCCACGCGTACCGTCAAGGCTGTTGCCGTCATGCGTAGCGAAGGTGGCTTTGCCTTGCTGCTCCTGCGTGGCGACCATGAACTGAACGAAATCAAGGCGGAAAAGCTGCTGGGCGAGTTCCGCTTCGCCCGGGACGAGGAAATTGTTGCTGCCCTGGGGTGCAAACCAGGTTACATCGGCCCGGTGGGCAAGGACGTTTTTGTCGTAGCGGATCGCACTGTGGCTGCCATGAGTGACTTTGTTTGCGGTGCAAACGAAGAGGGACACCACCTCACCGGGGTGAATTTTGGCCGCGACCTGCCGGAACCGGCTCTGGTCGCCGATATCCGCAACGTCGTTGCAGGTGACCCATCTCCCGATGGCAAGGGCCTTCTGGGGATCTGCCGCGGCATCGAGGTGGGGCATATTTTCCAGTTGCGCACCAAGTACGCAGAAGCCATGAACTGCAAGTTCCTGGATGAAACCGGCAAGGAACAGATCATGGAGATGGGCTGCTACGGCATCGGGGTGTCCCGCATCGTCGGCGCAGCCATCGAGCAAGGCAATGACGACAAGGGAATCATTTTCCCCGCTGCCATCGCCCCCTTCGAGGCCTGTATCGTCCCCATGGGCTACCACAAGAGCGAAGCGGTGAAAGCCGCCGCTGACCAGTTGCTCACGGAGCTCAAGGCTGCCGGCATTGATGCGCTGCTGGATGATCGTAACGAGCGTCCGGGATCCATGTTTGCCGACATGGAATTGATTGGTATCCCGCACCGCGTGGTCATTGGCGAACGCGGCCTGGCCGAGGGCAAAGTCGAATACAAGGGGCGCCTGGATACGGAAGTCGAGATGATCGGGACCGAAGACATCGTCGCCCTACTCAAGGGGAAGCTGTGTTCCGCCTAACGGCGATTATTTTCCTTTGCCTCGGCCTGCCGCTCAGCGCGCTGGCCGGGGCGCAGAAATATGAGCCCCTGTCAGCCAGTGTGCAGGCCGCCCTGTCGAAAAGCGTCTCGGACCAGGCGCCGCCCTACAGCTCGTTCAAGAACTCACTGGCTGCGGTCAACTGGCTGACCGAGATGTCGCAACGACTGGAGCGTCGCATCCCTGATCGTAATGCTCGCCTGGAGCTGTTGCGAACCGTTCATTACGAAGCCACTCGGGCAGGGCTTGATCCCCAGCTGGTATTGGGCCTGATCCAGGTAGAAAGCGGCTTCAAGAAATACGCGGTATCGTCGGCCGGCGCCCGCGGCTTGATGCAGGTCATGCCATTCTGGACCAAGCTGATTGGCGAACCATCTCACGACCTCTTCCACCTACGCACTAACCTGCGCTATGGCTGCACCATCCTCCGCCATTACCTGGACATCGAGCAGGGAGATCTGTTCCGGGCGCTTGGGCGCTACAACGGCAGCCTCGGCCTTCCAGAGTACCCGAACCTAGTGCGAGGGGCTTGGCACAACCAGTGGAGCTACAGCGAGCGAGTGGCGCTCCAATAAAAAAGCCCCGAGTGAATCGGGGCTTTTTTATTGCATCTGGCTATTCGGGCCTGTGGCTCAACGCATGCCGCCGGGCATCATGCCCTTCATGCCGCGCATCATCTTGGCGAGCCCCCCCTTGGCAAAAGACTTCATCACTTTCTGGGTCTGTTCAAACTGGTTGAGCAGGCGATTCACCTCCTGGACCTGCACGCCGGCACCCGCAGCAATCCGGCGCTTGCGACTGGCCTTGATGATCTCCGGCTTGGCCCGCTCCGCCGGGGTCATGGAATTGATGATGCCTTCGATGCGTCCAACAGCCTTTTCCTCGGCGCCTCCCTGCATCTGTTGGGCCGCCTGGGAAAACTGGGCCGGCAGCTTGTCCAGCAAGGCCGACATGCCCCCCATGTTGCGCATCTGGGCAATCTGGTCCTTGAAGTCATTGAGATCGAAACCCTTGCCGGACTTGAGCTTCTGAGCGATGGCTTTGGCCTTCTCCTCATCTACTCCCTTGCGCGCTTCTTCGATCAGGGACAGCACATCCCCCATGCCAAGCACGCGGGAAGCCATGCGCTCCGGGTGGAAGGGCTCCAAACCAGAGAGTTTTTCACCGACACCGGCGAACTTGATCGGCTTGCCCGTCACGTGGCGCACCGACAGGGCGGCGCCACCCCGGGCATCACCATCCAGCTTGGTCAGGACGACACCGGTGAGGGGCAGGGCCTCACTGAAAGCTTTGGCCGTATTGATCGCATCCTGACCCAGCATGGCATCCACCACGAACAGGGTCTCCACCGGATTGACCGCCTGGTGCAGACGCTTGATCTCGTCCATCATGGCCGCATCAATGGCCAGACGACCAGCGGTATCCACCAGCAACACGTCGTAGTAATGCTTCTTGGCCCAATCCACGGCTGCCAGGGCAATGGCTTCAGGCTTGTCGGTACTGGCCGAGGGGAAGAAATCGACCCCGGCTTGGGCTGCTACCATTTTCAACTGCTCAATAGCCGCCGGCCGATAAACATCACAGGAAACCACCAGCACCTTCTTTTTCTGGGTTTCCTTGAGCAACTTGCCCAGCTTGCCCACGGTTGTGGTCTTACCTGCCCCCTGGAGGCCCGCCATCAGGACCACGGCGGGAGGCTGTGCTGCCAGATTGAGGCCAGCGCTGGCGCCCCCCATGAGCTGGGTCATTTCTCGATGCACCACGCCGATCAGGGCCTGTCCGGGCGTCAGGGAACCAATCACCTCCTCCCCGACGGCTTTTTCCTTAACTGCGGCGATGAAGTCCTTCACCACCGGCAGAGCAACGTCGGCCTCCAACAGGGCCAGCCGGACCTCCCGCAGGGCGTCGGTGATATTCGCCTCGGTCAGACGGGCTTCACCCCGCAGGTTTTTCATGACACGGGCGAGGCGTTGGGTCAGGTTATCGAGCATGGGTATTTGGGCTTGGTGTAAACTTATCGGATGCCTTCCATTTTACTGCACTTCCTGCCCCACTACTTGGCCAGTGCCCTTTATGGGGCTCTGGGATTCCATTTTTGGCGTAGCCGATGGGCAGAAACCGAGCAGGCCAAAGTTGCCATCCCCATGCAGAATTGGGAACGAAGCGGCATCTTGCTCGCCCTGGGCATACATGGCCTCGGTCTTTACGATGGGCTCTTCGGCGCTGGAGACATGCGCTTCTCCTTCAGCTTCGCCCTCTCTCTTATGCTCTGGCTGGCGGTCTTCATTTACTGGCTCGAGAGCTTCCATGCGCGCATGGAAGGGCTACAGCCCATGGTCCTCCCCCTTGCGGCAGGTTGCGCCCTGTTGCCACCGCTCTTCCCATACGCCCACGCCCTGCCCCATGCTGACTCGGTAGGTTTCAAGCTGCACTTCATGGCGGCCATGCTCGCCTACAGCCTCTTCACTTTGTCCGCCCTGCATGCGGTATTCATGGGCTTTGCCGAGCGCAAGCTGCACCAACGCAGCCTGACCAAAAGCCTGGCCAGCCTGCCGCCACTGCTCACCATGGAAGCCCTCTTGTTCCGCATGATCATAGTGGGTTTCCTGCTGCTCACAGCCGCTTTGGCTTCCGGCGCCTTGTTCTCCGAAGCATTGTTTGGCAAGGCATTCAGCTTTGATCACAAGACCCTTTTTGCTTTTGCTTCCTGGATCATCTTTGCCGCACTCCTGATCGGCCGCCAGGCCTGGGGCTGGCGTGGACGGACTGCCTTACGCTGGACCATGGCCGGCTTTTTCCTGCTGCTCATGGCCTATGTCGGTAGCCGTTTCGTCGTGGAAGTCATCCTCGCCCGCACCTAGGCCTGCCTTGACAGGACGGAATGCCGGCAGCAATACTGCCCCGTCCTGTTACCCCCCTCCCCTACCTTGAGCGACATTCCCTTATCGGCGCTACTTGTAGCGCTGCTGGTACTGCTGGTTCTCTCCGGTTTTTTCTCCATGTCCGAAACCGCGATGATGGCGGCCAACCGTTACCGGCTGCGTCATCTGGCCAGCCAGGGACATCGGGGCGCAAAACTAGCTCTATCGCTGCTGGGAAAAACCGATCAATTGCTGGGCGTCATTCTGCTTGGCAACACCTTGATCAACGCGGCTGCGGCAACCTTGACCAGCTACATCGCCCTCGCCCTGTTCGGCAATGGGAAATGGGCTCTCGAAATCGGCACCCTCTGCGTCACCTTTGGCCTGCTGGTTATTTCCGAGATTTCCCCCAAAGTAGTTGGGGCAACTCATGCAGACAAATTAACGCCAGCCATCAGCTTTATTCTCACCCCCATGCTCCGGGTGGTGGCCCCACTCATCTGGTTCATCAATCTGTTTGTCAGCGCCCTGCTGAGCACCTTTAGACTTAAACCCCAACTTGGCCATGAAGCCCCCAAGCTATCGCCAGAAGAATTACGAACCATGGTGCTGGAAGCAGGACACTTCATTCCTCCCAAGCACCAGAGCATTTTGCTAAACCTGTTCGACCTGGAACGTATCACGGTAGAAGATGTGATGACGCCAAGGGGCCAAATCGAGGCCATCGACCTAGACAATCCCTGGGAAACAACCCAGGAACAACTATCCACGGCCTATCATGGCCGAGTCGTGGTGTATCGGGGGGAATTGAATAACATTACCGGCATGCTGCATCTAAGACGCGTCGTCGGCATGTTGCGCCAGGGTGAATTAACCCGAGACAACATCGAGGAAGCCATCCTGCCCCCCTACTTCATCCCTGCCGCCACGCCGGTCTTTACCCAGCTGCAATACTTCCAGGAAAACCGGCAACGCGCAGGCCTGGTAGTGGATGAATATGGAGAAATTCAAGGACTAGTAACCTTGGAGGACATCATTGAGGAAATCATCGGAGAATTCACCACCTCAACGCCCTCCATTGGAGAATTGGCCTGGGACGAAAATGGAAGTGTCCTGGTAGAAGGCAGCCGCCCTCTGCGAGACCTAAATCGCAAGCTGGGCCTCGACCTCCCGCTGGCAGGTCCCAAAACCCTCAACGGACTAATCATTGAGCATTTTCAAGACATTCCAGAAGCAGCAGTTAGTCTGAAAATTGCAGGCATTCCCATGGAAATCATTCAGACCCGGGACCGCAGCGTGAAAATGGTAAGGGTTTTCCGTCCCCTGCCCTAAAAAGCCCAGTCTTTACAAAAAGTAAGCTGCCGGGCATCATCAACCCGATTTGCTCGGCATAGGCCACTTCCGGTGGCCAGTTTCAGCTCTCCACTCAGATATTGGGACCCATGGCAGCAACCCTTCAGGTCACACTCAGCGGCCTCGCCCGCGCTTTGGTTCAAGCTGGCCGCCTCAAGGAGGCGGAAGCGGAAAGCCTCATGGCGCAAGCGGCGGAAAAAAACACCACCTTCATCGACCAGCTCATTGCCACAAAAAGGGCCAGCGCTAAGGATGTCGCCCTTTTTGCCGGCGAAACCTTCGGCTACCCGGTGTTGGACCTGGCGGCTTTCGATGAAAGCCACATCCCCGCCAACGCTATTGACCGCAAGCTCATCGCCACCCACCGGGTCATCCCGCTCAATAAGCGTGGCAACCGACTGGCTGTCGCTACTTCAGACCCGACCAACCTCCGTGCCCTGGATGAAATCCGCTTTCAGACCGGGTTGGCAGTGGACCCGGTGGTGGTGGAAGAGCCCAAACTGGCTCCATTGGTTGGCAAATACTCGGAATCGGCGGAAGACACCCTCAAGAGTCTGGCAAGCGAGGACCTGAACCTCGAGTTCACCGATGAGGAGTCCCAGGCTAAGGCAGAAGAGGCTGTCGGCGTCGAAGTAGACGACGCCCCAGTCGTCAAATTTATTCAGAAAATATTGTTGGACGCCATCAACGACGGCGCCTCCGATATTCACTTTGAACCCTACGAGAAGTTTTACCGTATCCGCTACCGCATCGACGGCGTACTTCAGGAGGTGGCCACACCTCCTCTGGTCATCAAGGAAAAGGTCGCTTCCCGCATCAAGGTTATTTCCAGGCTCGACATCTCGGAAAAGCGCATTCCCCAGGATGGTCGCATGAAACTGGTGCTTTCCAAGAGCAGGGCCATCGACTTCCGTGTAAGCACGCTGCCAACGCTCCACGGCGAAAAAATCGTAATGCGGATTCTGGATCCCACATCCGCCACCCTGGGCATTGAGGCCCTGGGGTATGAGCCCGAGCAGAAGGAAGCCATCCTCGAGGCCATTCACCGGCCTTACGGCATGGTACTGGTGACTGGTCCGACAGGTTCCGGCAAGACGGTGTCCCTCTACACCTGCCTTAACATCCTCAATGAACCCGGAATTAACATTTCGACAGCGGAAGACCCGGCGGAAATCAACCTGCCGGGCATCAACCAGGTAAACGTCAACGACAAGGCCGGATTGACCTTTTCTGCCGCCCTGAAAGCCTTCCTGCGGCAGGATCCGGACATCATCATGGTGGGTGAAATCCGCGACCTGGATACAGCAGAAATCGCTATCAAGGCTGCCCAAACCGGCCACATGGTGCTATCCACCCTGCACACCAACGACGCCCCGACCACCCTGGAACGCTTGAAGAACATGGGAGTTCCTACCTTCAACATCGCTGCCTCGGTCATCCTCATCACTGCCCAGCGCCTGGCGCGTCGCCTGTGCACCTGCAAAGTCCCCATGGACGTTCCCAGCGCAGCCCTGCTGGACGCGGGCTTTACCGAAGCAGACCTGGACGGAAGCTGGACTCTTTATGGTCCCCGCCCGGACGGTTGCGAGCGCTGCAAAGGCAAGGGTTACAAGGGACGAGTGGGCATCTATCAGGTCATGCCGATTTCCGAGGAAATTCAGCGCATTATCATGGCCGATGGCAACTCCATAGAAATCGCCGCCCAAGCCGAGAAGGAAGGCGTCAACGATCTAAGAAGATCTGGCTTGCTTAAGGTCAAACAGGGAGTCACCTCCCTGGATGAAGTCCTGTCGACCACCAACGCCTAAGAACATGAATTCACGGAGGCCCCATGGCCACTGACAGCAAAAACACCCAAGCCAAGCGCAACGAGCTGAAAAATCAGGAATCCACCTTCGTTTGGGAAGGCAAGGACAAGAACGGCAAAATCGTCCGGGGGGAATTACGCGCTACCAGCGACACCGTAGCCCAAGCCACTTTACGGCGACAAGGCATCCGCGTCAGCAAAATCACAAAACAGCGCTTCAAACGCGGCGGCAAAATCACTGAAAAGGATATTGCCCTTTTTACCCGCCAACTAGCCACAATGATGAAGTCAGGAGTTCCCTTACTACAGGCATTTGATATTGTCGGCAGGGGCCATGCCAACCCAGCAGTGAGCAAGTTACTTTTTGACATAAAATCGGATGTGGAAACCGGTAGTTCCCTAACTCAAGCATTTCGCAAATACCCCCTATACTTCGACCAATTGTTCTGCAATTTGGTGGCTGCTGGTGAACAGGCCGGCATTCTTGATACGTTGCTCGATCGATTGGCCACCTATAAAGAAAAAATCCTGGCCATCAAGAGCAAGATCAAATCTGCACTCTTTTATCCCATTTCTGTATTGGTCGTAGCCTTCATTGTGACTGCGATCATCATGATTTTTGTCATTCCTCAATTCAAAGCAATTTTTACCAGCTTTGGTGCCGACCTGCCTGCGCCAACCCTGGTGGTAATGGCAATGTCTGATTTCTTTGTTGCCTACTGGTACATTATTTTCAGTATCGCGGGCGGAGGCGTATACGGTTTCCTGGAAGCGTGGAAGCGCTCCGAAAAAGTTCAAATTTTCATGGACCGGCTAGCACTGCGGCTCCCCATATTTGGCGACATTGTGCGCAAAGCCGTTATCGCCCGCTGGACCAGAACCCTTGCCACCATGTTTGCAGCGGGGGTTCCCCTGGTGGAAGCCCTTGAATCAGTAGGCGGTGCTGCGGGCAACTATGTTTACAAAACGGCAACCCGCCAAATACAGGGCGAAGTTAGCACCGGCACCAGCCTCACCAATTCCATGCAGACCACCAATCTGTTTCCTAACATGGTGGTGCAGATGGTCGCTATCGGTGAAGAATCCGGCGCCCTGGACGCCATGTTGGGCAAGGTTGCCGACTTTTTTGAACAGGAAGTGGATGACGCAGTGGAAGCAATGTCCAGCTTGATGGAACCCATGATCATGGTCGTCCTAGGCGTTCTGATCGGTGGCATCGTGGTCGCCATGTACCTGCCCATTTTCAAGCTCGGCGCCGTGGTATAAGGCTGCACAATGGAAGAAGTGATGCACTCAAGCTTGGTCATGACCATCCTGGCTGGCTTCCTGGGTTTGCTGGTCGGCAGTTTCCTCAACGTCGTCATTCATCGCCTCCCCCGCATGATGGAGCGAGATTGGCGAGCCCAATGCGCGGAACTGAAGGGGGAGACGCTTCCCGCGGAGCCCCCTCTCGGGCTGGCGGGCCCGGCCTCCCACTGCCCGGGCTGCGGCCACAAGATTGCTGCCTGGGAAAACATACCCATCATCAGCTACATCCTACTGCGGGGGCGTTGTTCTGACTGCAAGACGCCGATTTCTCTCCGTTATCCAATAGTGGAAGCCGTAACAGGGCTGCTTTCTGCCTTCGGCGTCGCCCACTTTGGGCCCGGGCTGGCGGGGCTGGGAGCTGTCCTGCTGGCTTGGGCGCTGATCGCCCTGACTTTCATCGACTTCGACACCCAGTTATTACCTGATTCCATCACCCTCCCCCTGGTTTGGCTGGGACTCCTTTTCAACCTTTTCGGCACCTTCACCGACCTCCCCTCCGCCGTCATCGGCGCCATGGGCGGCTACCTGTCGCTGTGGTCGGTGTATTGGCTATTCAAGCTTGCCACGGGCAAGGAAGGCATGGGCTATGGTGACTTCAAGCTACTGGCAGCCATCGGTGCCTGGCTAGGCTGGCAGATGCTGCCCCTCACCATCTTGCTCTCGTCCTTTGTCGGCGCCGTTGTTGGCATTGTGCTGATTGTGCTGGCGAAGCGGGGACGCAACGTTCCCATACCTTTTGGCCCCTATCTGGCAGCAGCCGGCCTGCTGGCCTTGTATTGGGGCCCCAGCCTGACCCAGTCCTACCTGCGACTGCTCTAGCCCCCTTGAAACGCCGGACGCTGCCCCCATTTCCCGGTGGGGTGGCCGGCGCGAGGAGGCGTCGGCTTCGGTTATAATTCCTTTTTTGCGGAGTTTCACCATGCCGATTTACGAATATCGTTGTTCTGCCTGCGGTTTCCAGAAGGATCATCTGCAGAAACTGAGCGACGCACCTCTCACGTCCTGCCCGGAATGCGGCAAGGAGACCTATTCCAAGCAACTTACCGCTGCCGGTTTCCAGCTCAAGGGCAGTGGCTGGTACGCCACCGATTTCAAGGACGGTGGCAGCAACTCCGCATCCAAGTCGGACACCCCGCCGCCGTGCCAAGGCGGCGATGGAGCTTGCCCGTGCGCAGCCAGCTGATTAAGCGCTACTTCATTACCGGCCTACTGATCTGGGTACCCCTGGCGATTACTGCCTGGGTGCTGAACCTGATCATCGGCACCATGGATCAGTCCCTGCGACTGCTCCCCGAATCCATTCACCCCAAGACCCTGGTTGGCTTCGACATTCCCGGGGCAGGCGCCATCATTACCCTGTTGGTGATTCTGCTCACCGGCGTGGCTGCAGCCAACCTCATTGGTCAGAAGCTGGTGCGCTGGTGGGAAAAGCTGCTCGCCCGCATCCCCGTGGTGAATTCGGTCTACAACAGCGTCAAGCAAGTCTCCGACACCCTCTTCTCCTCCAGCGGCCAGGCCTTCCGCAAGGCGCTACTGGTGCAATACCCGCATCAGGGCTCATGGACCATCGCCTTCCTCACCGGTCAACCCGGTGGTGACGTCGTCAATCACCTGACCGGTGATTACGTCAGCGTTTATGTTCCCACCACCCCCAACCCCACCTCGGGTTTTTTCCTGATGATGGCCGCGAGCGATGTGATCGAACTCGACATGAGCGTAGACGAAGCGCTCAAGTACATCATTTCCATGGGTGTCGTGGCCCCTCCGGCCAAACACCGCATCGTCACCAACACCTGATCATTCAAGCATTAATCAATCTGGACTCACCATGCGTACTCATTACTGCGGACAACTCAATTCCAGCCTGAACGGCCAGGAAGTCACCCTTTGCGGCTGGGCCCACCGGCGGCGCGACCACGGCGGCGTCATCTTCATCGATCTGCGGGACCGGGAAGGTCTGGCCCAGGTGGTGTGTGATCCGGACCGCGCCGAGATGTTCAAGGTGGCAGAATCCGTGCGCAACGAGTTCGTGCTGAAGATCACCGGCAAGGTCCGCCCCCGCCCCGAAGGCACGGTGAACCCCAACATGGCCAGCGGCGAGATCGAAATTCTCTGCCACGATATCGAAGTACTCAACGCTGCTGTGACGCCTCCGTTCCAGCTTGACGACGAAAACCTGTCCGAGAACGTGCGTCTGACCAACCGGGTGATCGACCTGCGCCGTCCCCAGATGCAGAAGAACATGATGCTGCGCTACAAGACGGCCATGGCCTTCCGTCGCTTCCTCGACGGCCAGGGTTTCATCGACATCGAAACCCCCATGCTCACCAAGAGCACCCCGGAAGGCGCCCGCGACTACCTGGTGCCCTCCCGTGTGCATCCGGGCCAATTCTTCGCCCTGCCCCAGTCCCCCCAGCTGTTCAAGCAGATGCTGATGGTGGCCGGCTTCGACCGCTACTACCAGATCACCAAGTGCTTCCGCGACGAAGACCTGCGCGCTGACCGCCAGCCCGAATTCACCCAGGTCGATATCGAGACCTCCTTCCTCACCGAAGACCAGATCACCGCCATCATGGAAGAGATGGTGCGCTACGTCTTCAAGGAAGCCCTGGCCGTCGAACTGCCCGCCCCCTTCCCGCGCATGAGCTACGCCGAGGCCATGAACCGCTTCGGTTCCGACAAGCCGGACCTGCGCGTCACCCTGGAACTGACCGAAGTCACCGACCTGGTGGCCGACGTGGCCTTCAAGGTCTTCTCCGGCCCGGCCACCAGCGGCGGCCGCGTCGCCGCCCTGCGCGTTCCCGGCGGCGCCAGCCTGACCCGGGGCGAGATCGACGAATACACCAAGTTCGTCGGCATCTACGGCGCCAAGGGGCTGGCCTACATCAAGGTCAATGACGCCTCCCAGCCCAACGAGACCGGTCTGCAGTCCCCCATCGTCAAGAACCTGCACGAAGCCGCCTTGAAGGGCATCCTGGAGCGCACCGGCGCCCAGTCCGGCGACCTGATCTTCTTCGGCGCCGACAAGACCAAGGTGGTGAACGACGCCCTGGGGGCCCTGCGCGTCAAGCTCGGCCATGAGAAGGGCTACGTCAACGGCAAGGCCTGGGAACCCCTGTGGGTGGTGGACTTCCCCATGTTCGAGTACGACGAGGAAGACAAGCGCTGGACCGCCTGTCACCACCCCTTCACCAGCCCCAAGGACGGCCACGAGGAGTTCCTCTTCACCGATCCGGGCAAGTGCCTGGCCAAGGCCTATGACCTGGCCCTCAACGGCTGGGAAATCGGCGGCGGCTCCGTGCGTATCCACAAGGCCGACGTTCAGGCCAAGGTGTTTGAAGCCTTGGCTATTGGCCCGGAAGAGCAGCAACTCAAGTTCGGCTTCCTGCTCGACGCTCTCAAGTACGGCGCCCCGCCCCACGGCGGCCTGGCCTTCGGCCTGGATCGTATCGTCACCATGATGGCCGGCGCCGAATCCATCCGCGACGTCATCGCCTTCCCCAAGACCCAGCGTGCCCAGTGCCTGCTGACCGACGCCCCCTCCGACGTGGATGAGAAGCAGCTCAAGGAACTGCACATTCGTCTGCGCCAGAAGGTGGAAGCCCAGGTCGAGGTCAACAAGGGCTAAGCAGCCATGTCCCATCCGCTGTACCGCTTAGGCCTGGCCCTGACCCTTGGTTTGGGGCTGGGCCTGAGCAGCCTTCCCGCCGCGGCCAGGCTTCCCGCAGTCCAGCAGGATGAGGCTTCCGTCAGCGTCGCCGAACTCCCCCAGGAAGCCCGCACCACCCTGGGCCTCATCCGTCGCGGAGGCCCCTTCCGCTACCCCCGGGATGGGGTTGTTTTCGGCAACTACGAAAAGCGCCTGCCCAGAGAGCAGCGTGGCTATTACCGGGAATACACCGTTCCCACTCCCGGTGAAGCCAGCCGCGGCGCCCGCCGCATCATTGCCGGCGCCCAGCCGCCGGAAGTGTTTTATTACACTGCCGACCACTACCGCACTTTCCGTCGTATTCGGGATTAAGCCATGACCGGTGCCGCCACTCCATCCGGCAAGCTTGCCGCATTCCTCGCCAGCCCGGACCGGGCCGGCCCCTATCGGCTACGCCCCAAGCAGTGCATCCCACTAGCCGAAGTGGTCCAGACTCAAGGCCTGCAGCTGTTCACTCTCGATCTTAGCAGGGCTACCGACAAGACAGCCTGGCTGGCAGCCCTGGGCCAGGGCCTGGGCTTTCCCGAATGGTATGGCGCCAACTTCGACGCCCTCTACGATTGCCTTACCGATGGGGAGTGGATGCCGGCCCACGGCTGCCTGCTCCAACTGTCGGGCTTTACTGCGTTGGGGGAAGAGGGCACCGACACCCTAATCGCCATCCTCCAGGCGGCAGCCGATGAATGGCGGGAACAGGGACGCCCCTTGTGGGCCGCCCTGGACGCCCCCGACCTGGACCTGGACCCGCTGCCGGCGTGACTGCCCACAAAAAGCCGGTATCTGTGCTGGTGGTCATCCACACCCCAGCCCTGGAAGTATTGCTCCTGGAACGCAAAGGCCATCCAGGCTACTGGCAGTCCGTTACCGGCAGCCAGGAAGGCGAGGAAGCCCTGGATCGCACCGCCCAGCGGGAAGTCCAGGAAGAAACCGGCATTGACGCCCAACACTACCGCCTTACCGACTGGCAGCTAACCAACCGCTTCGAGATTTTCTTGGAGTGGCGGCACCGTTACGCTCCAGGGGTTACACACAACATCGAACATGTCTTCTCCCTGGAAGTACCTGATCGCCTACCTGTCCGCCTCGCCCCCGACGAGCACCTGGCCTACCGCTGGCTCCCCTGGGAACAAGCAGCCGCCGAGGTCTTCTCCTGGAGCAACCGGGAAGCCATCCTGGACCTACCTCGCCGTTTCCCGCCAGCGGCGCGCTGAAATCTCAGCCTCGAGATTCCGCCAAAGCCGCCTCGGCTAGCCGCGTCAGGCAATTCTGGCAATAGCACCCCTTCCCGGACTCAGGCACCACCACGCCCTTGGGCATCTCCATACACCAGCAGCGGCTCAGCCCGGCCTCCGCCCCACAGACGAAGTCGCCACCACAACCGGGGCACCGGCTCGGCTTGGCGGCAGCAGGCGGAAAAAACGGGGAAGTCGTCTCGGTCATGATCCAGGTAATAGCAATGAAAAGGAGCCCATGCTATCGGTTAGCTGCCGAGGCGCCAAGCGCCTAATCCAACCAGGAGCCCATCCATGCCAGACGACCTTCGCCTCACCCTCGCCGGCCTTCTATTCGCCGGCGTTGCCAGCACCGCCCTGGCCCATGGCCACCCCATCACGGTTGCCGACGATGATCCGGAAGCACCGCGCTTGCGCCTGTGCCAGAAGGCTGAAGACGAGGCCTTGCAAGCCCTGCATGACCGGGACAGGGGGCGCCCTGCCCGGGAGATAGGCCCCCAGGAGCCCCATGCCATGTTCCTCAACGCCTTGGTTCGGGAAGTCCATGAGCAAGCCCAGATCCGCAGCCCGAAGTTTGTCCAGGGGGTGGCCCGTAGCCGCTGCAACGAATATTGGTTGTCCCGCCAGGGGGCCCATTCGGCCCCTTGAAAAGACAGGGCCATACCCTATATAGATAAGTGAAGTTGTCGTTCTCGTACCCCCCATTGTTTCAAGGAGGAAATACCATGAGCAGCAATTTGACCCGCCGCAGCCCTACCAGCCTGGATCCTTTCGACGATTTGTTCCGCGGCTTTTTTGTTCGCCCGGTGGAGTTTGGCGATACACCCCAGGCGCCGTCCATCCGCATGGATGTAAAAGAGGATGCCACCGGCTATCAGGTTCACGCCGAGCTTCCGGGCGTAAAGAAGGAAGACATCCATGTCGCCATTGACGGCAATACGGTCTCCATCAGCGCCGAAGTCAAACAGGAAAAAGAGGTTAAGGATGGCGAACGGGTGCTGCGCTCGGAACGCTATTTTGGCAAGGTGGCTCGCTCCTTCCAGCTCGCCCAGGATGTGGATGATGCCAAGGCCGTCGCCAAATTCAATGACGGAGTTCTGGAACTGACCCTGCCCAAGCGGGCGGGTGGCAGCAGCAAGCGCCTCACCATCGAGTAGAAACGCCTCCCACAGCATCATCACAGCCGGCCCGCGCCGCGGTGCCGGCTTTTTCTTTCCCCCGGGCGACGGGTAGAATTCGCGGGTATTTCATTCACCCACGACGGAATCGCCATGACCACTCCTTCCCCCGCCCAACAGGCCGCCATCCTGGCCGAAGCCCTGCCCTACATCAAGCGCTTCCATGGCAAGACCATCGTCGTCAAATACGGCGGCAACGCCATGACCGACGAGCACCTGAAGCAGTGCTTTGCCCGGGACGTGGTGCTGCTGAAGCTGGTGGGCCTGAATGTGGTAGTGGTCCATGGCGGCGGCCCCCAGATCGAGAACCTGCTCAGCCGCGTCGGCAAGAAGGGGGAATTCATCCAGGGCATGCGCGTTACCGATGCGGAAACCATGGAAGTGGTGGAAATGGTCCTGGGTGGCCAGGTGAACAAGGACGTGGTCAATCTCATCAACCACGCCGGCGGCAAGGCCGTAGGCCTGACCGGCAAGGACGGCAACATGATCCGCGCGAAAAAGCTGATGCTGCCGAACAAGGACAACCCGGAAGACCTGATCGACGTGGGCCAGGTCGGCGATATCGTGCAGATCGACCCCTCCCTCATCGGCCATCTGGAATCCGGCAACTTCATCCCGGTGATCGCCCCCATCGGCGTGGGCAAGGATGGGGAAACCTACAACATCAACGCCGACGTGGTAGCCGGCAAGGTCGCCGAAATACTCAAGGCAGAAAAACTGGTACTCCTGACCAACACCCCCGGGGTGCTGGACAAGGCCGGCCAGCTCATCACCGGCATCACCCCGAAGCAGATTGACGAAATGGTGGAAGATGGCACCCTTTCCGGAGGCATGCTGCCCAAGATCGGTTCCGCCCTGGATGCCGCCCGCAACGGCGTCAAGAGCGTACATATCATCGACGGCCGGGTGGAACACGCCCTGCTGCTGGAAATTCTCACCGACCACGGTGTCGGCACCATGATCAAGAGCCACTGAGGTGGAAGCCACGTCCCTGGAAGCTACCGAATTCCTGGATTTTTTCGACCAGCAGTTCGCCACCTTGGTTGGCGAACATCGGGCGGGAGGTTTCCGGGCCATGTTCTCGGCCCTGGAGGCCCGTCCGCGCGAAGGCATTTTGATTGTTGAAACCGGCGGCCTGCGCCAGCCGGGGAACTTTGCAGGCGATGGCCAGAGCACCGTAATTTTTGACGCCTACGTCCAGTTTCGGCGTGGCCAGTTGATCAGCGTCGATCTGGATCCCGCCTGCGCTGCCCACACCCGGGAATACTGCTCGGCCAGGGCCATGCCGGTGACCGCCGATTCGGTCGGGCTGCTGCATCTGCTCAGCACCCTGGGGGACCAGCGCCCCATCGACCTGCTTTATCTGGATTCCATGGATCTGGATCAGGACAACCCCACGCCATCGGCCCAGCACCACCTGAAGGAACTGGCTGCGATCATGCCGCGCCTACGGCCGAACACCCTGATCGCGGTGGATGACAACCCCCTGGTAGGCGGCAAGCGCTTGGGCAAGGGCTATCTGGTGGAAGAATTGCTGGCTGGCATTGGCGCCAGGAAGCTGTTTGACGGCTACCAGATGCTCTGGGAACTGTAGGCCATGGGTCCCGGCCGGGTCTGGATCTTCGATCTGGACAACACCCTGCACAACGCCACCCCCCACATATTCCCCCACATCAACCGGGCCATGACCGATTACATCCGGCGCCATCTGGCTCTGGATGAAGGGGCCGCACAGGCCCTGCGCCAGGAATACTGGCACCGCTATGGCGCCACCCTCACGGGGCTGATGCGGCACCACGGCATCGATCCGCACCATTTCCTCGCGGAAACCCATGACCTGGAGGCCTTGCTCCCCGGCCTAGTCTGCGAGCCCGGCATCCGGACCATGCTGCGCCACCTGCCGGGACGGAAAATCGTTTTCTCCAACGGCCCGCGCCACTACACCGAAGCCATCCTGGCTCACACCGGCATCGCCGACTGCTTTGCCGCCCTCTACTCCCTGGAGCGCGTACGCTTCCGCCCCAAGCCCCACCCCGGCGGCTTCCACCAGCTGTTGCGGCAGGAAAAGGCGAATCCCCGCCACTGCATCATGGTAGAAGACAGTCTCGCCAATCTGGCAACGGCCAAACGGCTCGGCATGAAAACCGTGTGGATCAATCCGGGCGCCAGATTGCGCCGCCCGCCCTACGTCGACACCGTCCTGGGCTCGGTTCTGGAATTACCCTGCAGGCTCCATCAGCTATAAGCTACGCAAATAAGTAGGGGCGCCGCAGCGCCCCTGGCCGTTCCTAGCAACGATTACTCGTTAGATTCACCGCCCCAGCCACTCCGCTGCATCCAGAGCGAAATAGGTCAGGATGCCATCGGCACCGGCTCGCTTGAAGGAGAGCAGGGCCTCCAGCACGCAGGCCTCCTCCGCCAGCCAGCCATTCTGAATGGCGGCCTTGAGCATGGCGTACTCGCCGCTCACCTGGTAAGCATAGGTCGGCACGCCGAACTGATCCTTTACCCGGCGCACGATGTCAAGGTAGGGCATGCCCGGCTTCACCATCACCATGTCGGCCCCCTCTTCCAGATCCTGGGCCACTTCCCGCAGGGCCTCGTTGCTGTTGGCCGGGTCCATCTGGTAGGTGTACTTGTTGCCCTTGCCCAGGTTGCCGGCAGAGCCCACCGCATCCCGGAAGGGACCGTAGAAGGCGGAGGCGTACTTGGCAGAATAGGCGAGGATGCGGGTGTAGATCAGCTTCTGGGCTTCCAGGGCCTGACGGATGCTGCCGATGCGGCCATCCATCATGTCGGAAGGAGCCACCACATCGGCCCCGGCCTGGGCATGGCAGACAGCCTGCTTGACCAGCACTTCCACGGTTTCATCGTTGAGCACATAGCCGCTGGCATCAATCAGGCCGTCCTGGCCGTGCACCGTGTAGGGGTCCAGGGCAACGTCAGTGATCACTCCCAGCTCCGGGAATTCCTTCTTCAGGGCTTGCACCACCGTAGGCACCAGACCATCCGGGTTGTAGGCCTCGGCAGCGTCCAGGCTCTTCTTGCTGCCATCCACCACGGGGAAAAGGGCCAGGGCGGGAACGCCCAGCTTGACGGCCCGCTCGGCGGTCTTCAGCAGCAGGTCCAGGCTCTGGCGGGAAACACCTGGCATCGAAGCCACCGCCTCAGAGCGCTGGCTGCCTTCGAGGACGAACACCGGGTAGATCAGGTCATCCGGGGTGAGCACGGATTCGCGCATCAGGCGGCGGGAGAAATCGTCGCGGCGCATCCGCCGCATGCGGGTGCCGGAGAATTTCCCGGCGATAATCTGGCTGGTCATAGGTAAGCGTTCTGAAACCGAAAAAATTTTTAAAAATTTCGTACTACTCGGGAACTTCCCTGGAATGAGGCCACTCTCAGTACGCAGATGGCTCACACCGTCTCCCGCTTCACCTCCCTGAGCGGGTGCCTTAATCAAGTTAAGGCATTTTGGCCCCCGGTTACCCCTTTACCGGGGGCTTTTTTATTTCTGCTCCGGCCTTTTTACTCTTGTTACCCGCCACCACGGCCGTTTTGCTGCCCGGGGCGTGGGTACGATTCTTCTTGGCGCCGGCTGCGCTCTTGGCCGAGCGAATGGGCCGGGGTGCCGGTGCCGGCTTGGCCGCCGGCACCTCCATGTCGAGCCAGCCCGCCAAGACCACTTCCGCCTCGGCTACGCCGCTTTTCTTCAAGCTGGAGAAGAGCTGCACGGTGCAACGGTCGCTCAGATTGCCCAGGGCCGCCTTGACCTCCCGCAAAACCACGACCTGTTCCTGACGGGTCAGCTTGTCTGCCTTGGAGAGCATGATATGGATCGGCTTGCCGGTAACGGCGAACCAGTCAATGAGGTCCTGGTCCAGTTCGGTCAGGGGATGCCGGCTGTCCATGATCAAGACCAGACCGGCCAGGGCGTCCCGCCCCTGCAGGTAGGGGCCGAGCAAGCCTTCCCACTGGGAACGGATTTCCTCCGGCGCCTTGGCGTAGCCGTAGCCTGGCAGGTCCACCAGGTACTTGCCTTCGGCTAGCCGGAAATAATTGAGATTCTGGGTCCGCCCTGGCGTCTTACTGACGAACGCCAGTCGGGTATGGTTGGCCAGGGTATTGATTGCCGAGGATTTTCCTGCGTTGGAACGGCCGGCAAAGGCCACTTCCTTGGTGGCATCCAGGGGCAGGTCGCGCAAATGGGCGACAGTAGTCGCAAAAACCGCCTTTTGAAACAGGGCCATGGTGGGCCTTCTCCTTTTTCCGCTCCTCGCCTCGGAGCGCCAAAGTGATATAGAATAGCAGGGTTTCGGGTTTCGCTTTCATGGGCGCAGCACCCGCGAAAGCAAACTCCAGCAGCACCCAATATTTCGGGCCTCCCAGCGAGGCCTCCGCAGCACCGCCCTGGGCGGCATCTGCTTACACCGGATTTTTGGATCGACACAAGGAGTTTGGACATGATTCGTACCACGGCGCTGGCGATTCTGCTGGCTACCAGCCTTAGCGCATTCGCCAACCCGGAAGCTGCCGCCAAGGCAGACCCGGCCAAGGGCAAGCCCATTGCTGAAGCAGTTTGCGTTGCCTGCCACGGTGCCGACGGCAACAGCCCGGCTTCCGCTAACCCCAACCTGGCCGGCCAGATTCCCGAATACATCGCCAAGCAGCTGAGCAACTTCAAGCCTGGTGCTGACGGCAAAGCCCCCCTGCGCAACAACCCCATCATGATGGGCATGGCGGCCACCGTCTCCGAAGAAGATGCCAAGAACCTGGGCGCCTATTTCGCCCAGCAGAAGCTCAAGCCCCAAGTGGCCAAGGACGAGAAGCTCGTCGCCCAGGGTCAGAAGCTGTGGCGCGGTGGCGACATCCAGAAGGGCATTCCCGCCTGTGCCGGTTGCCACGGCGCTGCCGGCGCCGGCCTGCCCGCCCAGTTCCCCCGTCTGGCCGGCCAGTACGCCGATTACACCGAAGCCCAGCTGAAGCTGTTCCGCACCGGTGAGCGCGCCAACGATCCGGAAAAGATGATGCGCACCATCGCTGGCAAGATGAGCGACCAGGAAATCAAGGCCGTGGCCGAATACGCCGCCGGTCTGCGCTAATCTCTCGCAATTCCGCAAAAAGGGTGGCTTCGGCCACCCTTTTTCGTTGACGTCCCGGCATCAAATTACCCCCTTTATTTACCCCTTTTCCTCCCTTGTCCCCGGAACGATTTGCCGCCAAGGCAGCCGAAGTGAAGGCAGGGGCTGCAACGATGTCGCTTTAATGCTGCGCCGATTGTTTGCCGGAAGAGAAGTCGGCACACCAGATATCCCCCTCCGTTGCAACCTGGACGATTGCGGCTCCCGCCTCACATCCAAACCAGAAGGCGCTTCCCTCTGTAAGGAATAGCCGCCAGTAACGACCAAGAGCTACAGCCCTCCCTTAGAGAGACCACCATGCTCATCCGCCGCCCCGGGGATATTGCCCCCTCCGAAATCACACCCCGCCGCTTTTTTGACGAACGCCGCCGCTTCCTCCAGGCCGCCGGTACAGGCCTTGCCGCTGGCGCTCTAGGCTTCCCGCTAGCTGGCAATGCCGGGCAAGCCTTGGAAGGCATCCGCAAAACGCCCGACGGCACCGGCCTCTCCGGAGAAAAGCTTACCCCTTTGGCCTCAATCACCAGCTACAACAATTTTTACGAATTCGGCCCCGACAAGGAGGACCCTGCCCGCAACGCTCCCAGCCGCCTCAAGACCCGGCCCTGGACCGTCGCTGTGGAGGGCGAAATCAAACGCCCGCAGAGCTTCGATATCGATGCCCTGCTCAAGCTCGCCCCCCTGGAGGAACGCATCTACCGCCTGCGCTGCGTCGAAGGCTGGAGCATGGTCATTCCCTGGGTCGGATTTCCCCTGGCGGAACTGATCCGCCGGGTCGAGCCCACCGGCAACGCCAAATATGTGGAATTCACGACCCTCGCCGACCCCAAGCAGATGCCAGGAGTACGCTCGCCCCTGCTGGAGTGGCCCTACGTGGAAGGGTTACGCCTGGATGAAGCTCAACACCCCCTGACCCTGCTGGCCGTGGGCCTCTACGGCGAAGTGCTGCCGGCCCAGAACGGCGCCCCCATCCGCTTGGTAGTACCGTGGAAATACGGCTTCAAGAGCGCCAAATCCATTGTCCGCATCCGTTTCGTCCGGGACCAACCGCGCACCACTTGGGTCAAGGCCACCCCCAGCGAATACGGTTTCTATTCCAACGTTAACCCGGCCGTGGATCATCCGCGCTGGAGCCAAGCCAGCGAGCGGCGCATCGGCGAGTTCCTCAAGCGCAAAACACTGCCGTTCAATGGCTACAGCGATCAAGTGGCCAGCCTGTATGCCGGCATGGACCTGCGCAAGTTCTTCTGAACCATGGTTTACCAACCCTCACCCCGCCAGCTCTCGGCCCTCAAGGCCCTGCTCCTGGCCATCAGTTGCATCCCCCTGGCGCACCTGGGCTACGGCGCATGGACGGACGGCCTGGGGGCCAACCCGATCGAGGCCATCACCCGCGGTCTGGGCATCTGGGCGCTCAACTTCCTCCTACTCACCCTAAGCGTCTCGCCCCTGCGCAAGCTCTCAGGCTGGCACTGGCTGCTGCGCCTGCGCCGGCAATTGGGCCTGACCTGCTTTGCCTATGCCTTGCTGCACTTTCTCACCTACGTGTGGCTCGACCAATTCTTCGATATCACCAGCATGGCCAAGGACGTGCTCAAGCGCCCCTTCATTACCGTTGGTTTCAGCGCTTTCGTACTACTCCTCCCACTCGCGGCCACGTCCAGCAACTGGGCCATTCGTCAGCTGGGTGGAGCACGCTGGCAGCAATTACACCGCTCGGTGTACCTGATTGCGATCCTGGCAGTGGCGCACTACCTGTGGCTGGTCAAGCGGGTCGCCCTGCTGGACCCGATCATCTACGCGCTGATCCTGACCGGGCTACTGGGCTGGCGGGTACTGGAGCGACTACGGCAGTACAGCCGATTCAGGCCCTTGCCAAACCGGAGGCGACCGCCACTGGTGCAACCGGTGACGTTCATGCAGCGCCCGGACCAATAAGACCGGAGAAGAAAGGGAAAGTAGAACTAGACGCCCCGGCGGGGTAGATCGAAGCGGATCACCGAACGACCATCGGCGGTCGTCTTGGGCTGGCTTTTCCAGGCGTGGCCATAGACGATTTCCAGGGTCACTGGCGCCCGGCCTTCCTGGCGCTTGGCGTCAAAGGCCCGACGCGCTTCTTGCCACACCCCTTTGCCGGTCAGTCCCGGCCGACGCCCATGCATGGCGCAGGTATCGCCGGTCGCCTTGAGTTCCCGCACCAGGGCATCGAAGTCCGGATAGGTGAGGGTCAGCATTTCCATATCCATCACCGGGTCGGCAAAACCACAGCCGACCAGCATGTCGCCCCAGTCGTGCATGTCGATGAAGCGCTGGGTATGGGCATAGCCGTCACCGAAGGCGGCGCGCAGCTCTTTCAGGGTATCCGGCCCCAGGGTGGCGAACATGAGCAGCCCGCCCACCTCCAGGACCCGGTGAATTTCCTTGAGGGCCGGCAGGGGATCGTCCAGCCAGTGCAGCAGCAGATTGGACCAGAGCAGGCCGCAGGAGCCCTGGGGCAGAGGCAGGGCCGTGGCATCCGCGGCCACCAGTTGGGGCTGGGTACGGCTAGAGCCCCCCAGCCAGGAAGGCAGGCGCAGGCGCCCCGATGCCAGTCCCAGCTTGGACTGGGCGGCACTTAGCATGGGGAGTGAATTATCCAGGCCCAGATATTGGGCCTGGGGAAAGCGCTGCTTGAGAAGGGCCTGGGCGGTCCCGGTGCCGCAGCCCAGATCGACGATACGGCCGGGCTCCAGTTTGACGTAATCGAGGCGCTCGGCCATGCGCCCCATCACCTCCCGGGCGACAAAAGCTTCCTCGTCATAACCGGAAGCGGCCCGGGAAAAGGCACGCCGGACCTGGCGGCGGTCCACGAAGCTCGGCGTGTCTTGATCCATGGGGTGGCTTAGACGGGCTTCAGGCCCAGCTTGGCGAACATGGCGTCATCCTGATCCGCCAGGCTGTTGCCGGTAGTCAGCAGTTGCTCGCCGTAGAAGATGGAATTGGCACCGGCCAGGAAGCACAGGGTCTGCAGTTCCTCGGACATCTCGTGGCGACCGGCGGAGAGGCGCACATAGGAGGTGGGCATGGTGATGCGGGCAGCGGCGATGGTACGCACGAACTCGATGCCATCCACCGGGTTCACATTGGCCAGGGGCGTCCCGGGAATCGGCACCAGATTGTTGATGGGCACGGACTCGGGCGCCTTGGGCAGATTCGCCAGTTGGGCGATGAGGGCCGCCCGGTTCTTGCGGGTCTCGCCCATGCCGATGATGCCGCCGGAACAGACGTTGATGCCGGCGTCGCGCACCTGCTCCAGGGTATCGATACGGTCTTCCTGGCAGTGGCTCTTGATCACCTGACCGTAGAATTCCTTGTCCGTGTCCAGGTTGTGGTTGTAGTAGTCGAGGCCGGCATCCTTCAACTTCTCGGCCTGGCCATCCTTGAGCATGCCCAGGGTGACGCAGGTCTGCAGGCCCAGGGCCTTGACGGCGGAAATCATTTCGGTGACCTTGTCCAGGTCCTTATCCTTGGGACCGCGCCAGGCAGCGCCCATGCAGAAGCGGGAAGCGCCCCGATCCTTGGCCGCCTGGGCGGCCTTGAGCACATCGTCCAGAGGCAGCAGGGCTTCCCGCTCCACCTCCGTGTTATAACGGGCAGACTGGGAACAGTAGCCACAGTCCTCGGAACAGCCGCCAGTCTTCACCGACAACAGGGTGGAGCGCTGGATCGCGTTGGGATCGAAGTTCTGCCGATGCACCTGCTGGGCCTGGAACACCAGATCCATGAAGGGCAGGTTGAACAGCGCCTCTACGGCAGCAACGCTCCATTTTTCGGGGCTGGCAGCTGCGGCCTGGGGAGCGGCAAGATGAGCGGAATCGGAGGCGGAAGTGGCGGCAGAAACGGCAGTCATGGCAAAACCTTTACGAAAAACCCTAGTGGCAACCATACTATTAAGTATGGCTCATAATTATGAATAATCGGCCAGGGAGGGCTAAATGTCAATTGTAGCCCAAACCCGTCAAACCCTCTTTGACCTATGTAACCGCCTGCTGGAATCGGCACTTCCGGCGTCCTGCCTGCTTTGTCACGGCGGCACCGGGGGCTCGATTCTCTGCTCCGCTTGCGCGACCGACCTGCCCCAACTCCCATCGGCCCGTTGCCCCGTTTGCGCCGCCCCGACCCCGGCAAGTGCGGTCTGCGGCCACTGCCTGCAAAAGCCCCCCCATTTCGATAGCACCTACGCCGTCTGGCGTTATGACTTTCCCTTGGACAAACTGATCCAAGCCTATAAATACGGGCACCAACTGGCCCTTTCCCGGTTCTTTGTAGAGGCGCTGAAGACAGTCCTGCCATCGGCAGCCCCGACAACATCGGCACCACGACATCCCCACTGGAATCGCATCATCCCCCTGCCCCTCGCGGAACCACGGCTACGCCAGCGAGGCTACAATCAGAGCCAGGAACTGGCACGCCCCCTGGCGCGGCACCTGGGAGTGCCGCTCGATAGCGGGATCTGCAGCCGGCCGCGGCATACCCTGCCCCAAGCCGAACTCCCCCTGGCCGGCCGAGCCAAGAATATCCGCAACGCCTTTGCCTGCCATGGCTCTCTTGCCGGCGAAGCGCTCCTACTGATCGACGACGTCATGACCACCGGAGCCAGCCTGAACGAATGCGCCCGCACCCTGAAACTGCACGGCGCCGCCCGGGTTGATGTGGCCATCCTCGCCCGCACCTGTCAGCACTGATTCAGTTTGCCGCTGCCCCATGCTCAAGAGCGGTAGCGACGGCATGCCGGAAACCGTCTAACTTACCGCAGACGCTGGTCGACGAAGGCAGTCATTTCCGGCGACAGGCTGCCACTGGCGCGGGCGTTCTGAAAGGCCTGACGTGCTTCCCCCGCTGCTCCCCCTGCCTCCAGGGCCAGGCCCAATCCCAACCACCAGCGACCATCGTTGGGAGCCAGGCGCAGCGCCGCCCGATAAGCATCCGCCGCTTCGGATTCCCGCTGCAAGCGGTGCAGCACTCCGCCAGCAAAGCCCTGGTATTCGCTGCTGTTCCTGGCGTAGGGCAAGCCGGACTCCAGCGTCGCCCAGGCAGCCTTCGCATCCCCGGCCTCGATCTGCAGGCGTGCCAGGGTCATGATCCAGCTCACTTGGGATGGCACCACTGCCAGCCCTTCGGCCAGCAACTGGCGCGCCTCATCCAGGCTGCGCTGTTCCACCAACAACTTGAGCAGTAACTGACGCGCCTCCTGGTAAGCGGCATCCTCTTTCAGGGCACTGCGTAGAGCCCCCTGGGCATCGACCAGGCGCCCAAGGTTCAAAGCGGCAACGCCGCGCCGGTACTCCTGCTCCGCCCGCTCCCGGGGACTACCCAGGCGCGGTTGCTTGTCGATGCTGGCGGGGCCGGCCCCATTGGCAACGGCTGTAGTGGTGACAGGGAGAGCCGCTGTCGCAGGGATCACCTTGCCGCCGATAGCTGCCGGAGCAGCGGCGGAGCCAGGCACCGGGGCCGTGGTCTTGACTGCCAGGGGAGTCCCCTCCCCTGTTGACATTCGCGCCGGGGTGTCTTTGATGGCAGGGGACGGCGCTGCCAGATTTGCATCCAGGCGCAGCCCCCCTGCCCTCTCGGCGGGAAGCTTGGGAGGCTGCTGGACTTCCTGGGCTACCGCGGCTAGCGGAGCAGATGCAGGCGTCGCGATCACTGCTGGCGGCAAGGGCGGGCTCAAGGGAATGACGGTTGCCACCGGCAGGGCCACGGGTAGCGTGCTAGAGCCAGGGCCAAAGAATAACCAGCCACCCACCCCACCGGCCAGCAACAGAGCCCCCAGCCCCCCGACCACGAGACTGGAGTTGCCGCCCCGATCCTGGGGCAAGGATCTAACCTGGGCAGGCAAGGGGCCTGCCTCGCTGACCGAGGCGCGACGCTTGTCCAGGTCCTGCAGCATTTGATTGATGAGACTCACAGCATTCCTCGCTTGGTATTCCCCACTTTTACCACCACCAGTGCTGACGAGCACCTTCGGTGTCCCTCGCCGCCAGCCGGACGTGGCGGGATTTGACGCCGTGCCCCCCCTCCCCGAACAAGGCAAGCAGGGCCTTGTGGGCCAGGATATTGATCAGTCGAGGCGTACCGCCGGTACTCCGATAGAGGGCACGTAACGCTCCCCGGGAGAAAAGAGGCTCTCCCCGGTAGCCGGCAACGCGCAGGCGATGGACAAGATAATTGTCCATTTCCTGGGGACTCAGCCCAGTCAGCCGGTAGTGGAAGGAAATACGCTGGCGCAGTTGCCGGACCGAGGGGTCGGCAAGCTTGCCATCCAGTTCCGGCTGGCCGAAAAGCACCAGCTGCAGAAGCTTGCGTTTCTCCGTTTCCAGGTTGGACAGGAGACGAAGGGCCTCCAGAGTTTCCAGGGGCAGGGCCTGGGCCTCATCCAGGCACAGCACAACCGACCTACCCTGTTGCGCGAATTCCAGCAGGGCCTGGTTGATGGCCTTCAGGAGGTGGTATTGATCGATGTCAGGGGGACAGTTCCGGCCCAATTCCTCGAGCAGGGCCAGCAGCAGGGTCCGGGGCTCCAGATACGGATTGGGAATGTAGGCGGTGACGTAGTCATCCCCCAGGGCTTGGAGCAGGCGACGGCAAAGCAGGGTCTTGCCCGTACCCACCTCGCCGGTAATCTTGATGAAGCCCTCGCCGTTTTGCACCGCTACCAGGAGGGTGTTGAGGGCCTCCTGGTGAGCGGTAGTAGCATAGGCGAAGCTGGTATCCGGCGTGATGCCGAACGGTAGTTCCTGCAAACCAAAATGGGCAAGGTACACGCCGTTCCCAGCCTAGGCGCTTCAGTCGCGACGCAGGTTGGCGCGCGGATCGTAGGCCCCAATGCGGGCCTGGGTTTCCTCCAGGTCCTGCTGCCAACTCTGGCTACCCTGAATGACCGTGGGCTTGATCAGGATCACCAGTTCCTGCTTGCGGGTGGCGCTGGAGCGCTGGCCGAACAGGGTCCCCACCACTGGCAGGTCGCCCAGACCCGGCAACTGGGTCCGATCCTGGGTCTGCTGTTGCTTCATCAGGCCGCCGATGGCGACGATGTTGCCGTCCTGGACCCGGACGATACTGTCGGTCTCGTTAATATTGCTGGAAGCCAGCGGCAGGGTGAACTGCCCCAGGGTGGTCCCCAGGTCGATCACCTTCTGCTTTTCTGACACCACGCTGATGGACGGATGGACGTGCAGGATGATGTTGCGCTCTTCGTCGATCTGGGGCGTCACGTCCAGGGAAATGCCGGAGAAGAAGGGCTGGACGGTGATGGTCGGCGTCGTCTGGTTACCCGAGACGGTGGTGGTGGTGGTGGTGCTGACATTGGTGACGAAAAATTCGTCGGTACCCACCTTGAGCACGGCCTTCTGGTTGTTCAGGGTGGCAATGCGGGGACTGGAAAGCACCTGCACGTTGCCCTGGGTCTCGAGGAAATTGAGCAAGGCGGCGAAGCTGCCGGTCTGGAAGGCCAATCCCAGGAACTGGCCGTTGCTGCCGTTGGCGACAACGCCCCCGCGACCGGGGATGACCGCCACGTCCCCAACGGCGAGGCCGCCGTTGGGCTGGATCACGCTGTTCTTGCCGACCACGCCGCCGGAGAGACGGCTGTTGTTGCCGCTCTTGAAGACGCTCCAGTTCACGCCGGACTGGTACTCGTCGTTCAGGTTAACCTCGATGATCTTGGCCTCAAGCATGACCTGGCGCTCGATGATCACCTGGGTGGCCCGCAGATAATTCTCCACGTTGCGCATTTCCCCCGGCATGGCCCGAACCAGGATCACCCCGGACACCGGATTGACGATCACGTTGCGCCCATCCTCCTTGCCGACGATGGCCCCCAGGGCAGTGGTCAGCTCCTTCCAGAAATCGCTGTCGGAAGTGGTATAGACCCGGCTGCTGTCCGCACCCCGACTCTGTCCGCCCGCGGGCGTTCCGGGCATGCCCGGGGCGCCTGGCACCGTCGTTGCCCCAGGCATCACCGGTACGCCCGCGGTCCCCGGCACCGGCTGGGTGCCGCTGATGGAGCTGCCGCTGACGCGGACATCGGACACGCCCTGACGCCGACCCGCCAGGTAGTTGATCTGGAACACCCGGGTCTGCATGGTATTGGGCTGGATGAAGATGCGGGTGCCCTGGATACGGTATTCGTAGCCGTACAGTTCCCGGATGGTGTCCAGGGCTTCGCGTACCGTGACATCTTTCAGATTCAGGGTCAGGGTGCCGGAAATCTCCGGGCCCGCCAGCATGCTGTAACGGGTGCCGGAAACCAGGGCCATGAACACCTGCCCGGCCGGCGCGTTATTCACCACCAGGTCGAAACGGGGCTCCACCCTGGCAGCGGTTGCCGCCGGGACATCCACCTGCAAGGGGGGCAACAAGGCCCGATTCACTGCCTCCGCGTCACCCCCAGGATGACCGCTGGCCTTGGCGGCCTGGAGTTCGTCACTGATCCGGTCAAAGGTCATCCCGGGTTTGCCGCCGGGTGCCGCACAGGCCGACACCAGGGAGGCGATGATCAACAATAGCGCCAGTCTCATGACTTTCCTCAATTACGCCGGCTTTTGCGCCGGCTTGTCTTTTCCACACCGGGGGTCAGGCGCAGCACTTCCACCCCTGCTGGCCCCTTGATTTTTACCTGGGCCTCGCCAATGAAGGTCACCACCCCGTCCCCCAGCTTGTCGCCGACCCGCAATTCCTGCCCATCGACCAAGGCAACCGGCCGCCCTCCCTTGGGCAGAATCACCGACTGCAGCACCGGTCCGACACTCATGCCAGCCCCACCATCCACGGCCCCCGCAGTCGCCGTCGCCGGCCGGGTAGGATCCGATAAGCCGGACTGGGCGATAGCCGCCACCGGCAGCAGCAGGGCTGCCCACACTATGCATTTCAAAGGAGCAACCATGTCTTGTCCAGGCTCAGGGTATAAACAGTGACGGTGAGCACGGCAAGGGGATAGGCCCCCACCTTGAGCTTCACCCCGCCCCAGATCACATGCTCGGGAGACTTCTCCAGTTCTGCCAGGTAAGCCAGCAACGCCGGATAACTCCCTTCAATCTGGAATTCCACCCCATGGCGGAACACATTGCTGCCCGGCACCCCATCCACGGCGGCCTCTGCTGGCTGTGCCGGTTGGGCAGCAGCGCCAGTGACCGGTTTAGTCGCGACAGGGCGCTCGATGACGCCGGTCACAGGCAGCTTGCGTAGCGCCACCAGGCGCAGGCCCTGGCTGCGGTTGAGCAGACCGGCCAACAACTGGGGCACCCGCTCCGGCGGCACCAGGCCATCCTCGAAGCGGCGCAAGCGCTCGTCCAGGCTCTGCAACTGTTGCCGGGTATCGGCCAGGGCTGCCTTGGTCGGGGCATCGGGGTCCCCGGCCTGCTCCAGGGCGGCAAGCTGGGCCCGCACGTTGGCCAGGTCGCCCTGGGCCCGCACTCCATTTTTCTCGGCGATCACCGCCCGAGACAGGGCCGGCTGCACCAGCAGCACCCCTCCGCCATAGCCCACCAGGAGCAACAGGGCGGCCGCCAGGAGGCCCCGCTCCCGCCGGGACAAGGCATCGAAGCGCCCGGAGAGTTCCTGCCAGCGCTGTTTCCAGGGACTCATGGCCGCACCTCCGGATTCACCTTCTCGCTGGAGCGCAGCACAAATTCCACGTATTTCACCGGCCCAGCAGGCGGCTCCGCCTTGCCAGAGCCCGAAGCGGGGAGGCCGAGAGGCTTGTTCGCATCAGACTTATTCAAGTCTTTTTCCGAGTCATCCACCCCACGCATTTCCAGGGCGGCAAACCGGCGCCCCCGGAATCTGGGTTCGCTGTCGAGGCGCTGGATGTATCGGGGCAACAGGGACTGGTTCACCATGCGCCCCCGGATTTCCATCTCCTGCCCCCCAGGGCCGATCTCGAAACCGGTGAGCCATAGGCCATCCATGGACTGGCGGGCGAAGCCCCGCAGGTAGTCGGAGAAACCTTCGGTAGTACCGATCCGGCCGCTCTCCAGGGTGGCCAGCACTTCGCTCTTGGCCTGCACCAAATCCTTGGCTTGAGTCAGTGCGCGAACCAGGGCCGGGTCGGGTTTATGTTCCGCAGCAGCCTTGGCGGCGACGGTGAGGCGAGTCTGATCGGCCTGTAGCTCGGCCTCCACGGCCCGGGCCAGAGCTTCAGCCCGATCAGCCACTTGGCGCCCATACACCGAGCCACCGACCACTCCGGCCAGGGCCAACACCAGGGCAACGGCCAGGTAATTGGCCGAAAGCAACTCCCGGCGACGACGCAGAGCCGGGTTGTAGAGGTTGATCTGTTGACTCATGCCCCGCCCTCCGTGCGCAAGGCTGCGCCGATAACGGCGAGGCGGCGGGATTGCAGGCTCGGGTCCCGCAGTTCCGGTACCGCGGAAAAATCCATGACGCTGGCCAGGTCCACGCTTTCGGCAGGCACGTAGGCATAGTCCCGGATGTACTCCAGGAGTCCCGGGGCAAAGGCGCAGGGACTGAGGCAAACCTTGGAGATGCTGACAAAGCTGTAGGCCCGCTCGAAATTGTCCAGGGAACGCTGCAGCTCCAGGCCAATGCGCTCGTACAGCTGACGCCGGCGCTCCTCATCGGCCTCTTCCAACTGCCGGGCCGTGATTTCGATACGGCGCGCCGCCAGGAGCTCGCCCTGGTAAGTCAGGGTGAGTAGGCTGCCGCTGTCGTCGCAATTGAAAAAAGCCAGGCCCCGATTCTCTTCCTCGAACAGGGCCGCCACGTTGCGCTGCGCCAGTTCGGGAATATCGATTGCCTCCAGTCCCAGCTTGGCCTCCTGGAACACCCCCATGCGGGAGGCGACCAAGTCGTTGGCGGCCGCCACGGCAAATAGGGAGCGCGGCCGGCCGCCGCCCTGGCCCGTGCCGGGAATATCCAGCACATCCACGGTCGCCGCCTCCACCGGGTAGGCAATCATGTCCTTGAGGCGCCAGCGCACGGCTTCCTTCAGTTCAGCCGGCGGCACATTGGGTGCCTCCACCTGCAGCATCTGGTATTCCCCATCGGCCAGCAGGTGAGTGCAACGGTAATTGGCAAGTCGCTTCTGTCGTTGCAACTGCCCCAGGACTGCGCTGTCGTCGCCAGTTCGGCGATAGGACTCGAGCAGTTGCACCACCGGGCGTGCCCCAGCCTCCCGCACCACATGGGCAAGATCAAAGCGATCGGTAGCGAAGCAGAGGGAAAGCCAGCCGTTTTTTTTGGGCTGAGCAAAAGAAAACATGGGAAATAGGCCTCTTGGGTCCAGGGGGTACTTTCGCTATTTATTATCGGGATAGTCCAGGGGGCAACCTTGCCCATTTTGCTGGATATATGACATGTCGGAAATACCCTTAGGCGATGCGGGGCGAATCAATTCCCGGCCTCCATCAGTACATCTCCCGCAGGTAGAGCACGCCTTTTTTGGCGCTAGTGCCGTAGATACCAAAGGTCGCCCGAGCCACCGGGTCCTTGGTAAAGCCGGAACCGCACCACTTGCCTCCGAGGAAAGCGAGCCCTGCGGCAGTGCCGCCGGAGAAAGCCGGGGCCGAGCAGTTGCTGCCAGCCCCAAGATTGAGCAGCACATCGACGCTGCCACTCACGCCAGGCTTGGCCACCCGGAGGCTGCCCCGACCACTGGCGAAAGTGCCCAGGCTGATGTTGCTCAGCGGCAGGTTGGCGCTGGTCACCGCTCCCTGACGGTTGCCCAGAGCGACATTATTGTTGGTGAGGGCGGTACAGCTGTCGAGGACATTCGTCACGAACGCCAGGCCATTCCAATATTGCGCCTCGTAGGGCATGACAAGATCCTGAAGCTGGGAGCCAAAGGCATTGCCAAACCACAGGCGACCGAAACGCAGCTTGGTGCTAGCGGAGTCCACCAGGGTCGTCGCCGTCACCCCACTGCCATTCACCTTGGTGATCTTTACCCCATCGGTGGCATCGGTGACGCCGAGGTGGAGGTGGAAATCGTCATAGGGGCCGTCAATGACCGGCGTCGCGACATTGCGGGCATCGAAGCGATAGGTGTCGCTGAAGGAGAACTGGCCCGCTGTCCATTTCGCCGTCGGCATGATTGGCTGGGACACCCGGCTGGTCAGATCCAACAGGGTAGTCGTTCCCGACACCGCCTTGAAGTCCAGGCTGGCCAGTACCGGATAACCCGCCGTGTAGCGGCTGGGAATGCTGCCGGCACTGCTCCGGGCGGACAGGGTCAGGGCAAGGCCCAGGGCATCCTGGTCCATGTAGGTGAAATTACCGACAGCACAGGCCGGAGTGACGGAAGAAGTCACCTCGAAATGGTCCGGCCGGAAACGGCCAATGTCGCCTCCGGCAAAACTCCATACCTCGCAGCCGTAAAGCCCGCTGTTCAGCGTGTTGCTGCCGCTGCCCGCGACGCAATCCCAGGCCTGGCCCGCCGGCTGGTCCACTGCCGTGTAGCCGGCATCGCTCACCGCCCCGGCAGAAAAATTGAGATAGCCCACATCGTGGTAGCGCAAGGCCAGACTGGTGGTGGAGGGGCTGCCGCTGGCCGTGGGGAAGGTGTTGTTGGCGGTATCGCTGAGGGCGTTATTGCTCGCGTCGGTGAGCATGTTCGCCCCGAGGGCGGACTGGGTGCCGCCAACGCTGTCCGCCCCGGCCATCCGGCTGACCAGCAAGCGGGGCGTCCCGTCATAGCCGGTCACCCCGGTGTTGGCGACATTGACGGTGAAGGCGCTGAGGGTGAAAGCGTCGCCGGCCACATTGGGCGGGGTGGGAAAGCCGCTCAAGGCGAGCCCGAAGGAGGCCGGGCGAAT